>DAOSEM010000001.1:0-327682 GCA_035363115.1 Syntrophales bacterium
TCTCTGAGGGTTTTTTGTTTTGTTTGACTTACCCTATTGCGAAAGGCGTGCCAGGAGGGACGAACAGCGGGCGAGATGGGATTATCATATTGATATGAAAGCAGTTTATCTTGTGTCGGGGTGTTTGAAAGCGGGTTTTGGATCCATCGGGACGATGCTTCCGGTTGAATGGTTCTTTCAACCGGTTGAACGGAACGGAAAAGAGGCCCGTCTGATGCCGCCCGTTCGGTCACCCTAACGGATCTCCGGATTGCCGATCCGGATCTGGTTCATGGATGGGCCGGCGGGAGCCGGGGATGCGGGCGCCGGGGCGGGAATCCTTTCCCTGGCCGGGAAATAGGCCTCCAGTCCCGGCGACAGGGGCTTCTTCTTTCCCTGTCCCCACAGACAGTTGAGCCGTGGATAATTGTCGGGGTCGCTGACATGGAGGCAGGACAGCGTCAGACCGTCAGGCTCTTCACCCTGAAAGAGCAGGACATCGGACTCTCCCACGGAGGTCTTCTCGAAGCGTCCGCGGAAAGCCGTCTCCTTCCCGTTCACGATTCTCGTGAGGCAGAGGCCGTCCCCGGAGAGGGAAATTTTCGCGCGGCCCATGTAGGATGCTCCATCATCGGGCATGCTCCCCACGATATCGTAATCGCCTTCAAAGAATTCATATGGAGGAAGACCCGATGGAGAGGCCCATACAGAGAGCGCGACGAGAACAAAAAACGTTGATAAAAGGTTGATTTTCCACATGGAGTTCCCTCTGCCCATCGTTCAGGCTTCCCATCGTCCCTGGAATTCTTCCAGGGTAAGGCATTCCACGCCGATGTTCTTCATGTCCAGGATATTGGCATCACAGATGGCTCGGGTCTCCCCCGCCGTTGCATCCGTGATCAGCGTGACGGCATAGTCCAGGCTGACCGCGTCATAGACGGTCGCCCGGATGCAGTTCGGATACTGGAGACCGCAGATGACGAGCCGTATGATTCCCTTTCTCCGGAGGAGAAGATCCAGCTCTGTGCCCATGAATCCGCTGAACCGCTTCTTGACGATGACAGGCTCGTCCTCTTCCGGGGTCAGATCCTCCACGACTTCGGCCCCCCTTGTCCCCGAGACGGCAATTTTCCGGCCTTGCAGGAAATGGGGGAGCCGGAATGCTTCCACGTCGCTGCCGTCGGGGCGATAGGTCCGGGTCAGATGGACAACCAGACCGTTCCTGCGGCGGACCATATTCCGCAGCTCCGCGACGGACGCGACGATCCCCTCGGCTCCGGGGATATGGCCGGGCGAACCGGGCAGGACGAAATCGTTCTGCATGTCGATGATCAGAAGCGCGGTTTTCTGCACGGGTATCTATCTACTTCTCATATGAAATCAAGCGGTTGCCTTTAGTGCGGAGGATCTTGCCGGACCAGGTTGTCCAGGATGAGCCCGAAGAAGCCCTCCGCTCCCGAGTCGTAATGCCACCCCAGGTGCAATCCGCAGCGCCCGCAGCTGCAGAATCGCCAACGGAATCCCGGAAACCAGGTGTATGCATGGGTGGGATTGCCGTGAAGAATGCAGTTCCAGGCTTTCGAGAAGCAACCAATGCGAAAGCGGTACCCCGCCGGGTTGTCGAAGGTGTGTTCGAAGCCGCCGTGCCATTGGATTCCGAATCCGGCATCCGTGACCTCGCTGCCGCAGGCCCTGCAGCGCAGGGGATCCCGCCGCTCTTCTTTTTCTTCCTCTTCCTCCCGGGTGAGAAACCGGACGTCCGCTTCCTTTTCCCCTGACTCTTTCAGGAGAAGGAAGCCCTTGTGCCCGCCTGATCCCCTGTCGCCAAGGGGGACTGTCCGTCTCTCCATTTTGGGAATTCCCTTGCCCGGAGGGGAGGATACCGTTTCGGCGAACAAAAAAGAAGCTTTTTCGTCGGGAGGGTGTCATGGCCCATGGGCCGGGGCCGGTCGTGCCATGTGGGAAAGGGCATATCATTCCGTTTTAGACCCGGGATGATTCTATGGGAGCGGGAAGTTCTCGGAGGAGTGCCGCACAGAAGAAACGGCTTCCTGGAACAGGGGGGAGGGGGCCGACAATACTCCCGTCGGCCCCCTCCGGGGGGGATCAGTAATTCACGTTGGCAATGCCCTTGAGGCCCAGGATCTGCCTGGCCTCGTCCGGGGTCGCCGGCTCGATGCCGAGCTCCTTGGTGACCCGGACCATCTTGGCCACCTGCTCGGCGTTGCTCTTCGCCATCCGGCCCTTCTCCAGCCACAGGTTGTCCTCCAGACCCACCCGGCAGTTCCCGCCCAGGAGCAGCGACTGCGTGCAGATGGGAACCTGGGCACGGCCGGCCACGCACACGGAGAACTCAAACTCGCCAATGTGCCGCTTCGCATGCTCCACGAGGAACATCAGGTTCTCGGGGCTCGCCGAGAGCCCGCCCAGGATGCCCAGGACGAACTGGATGTAGACAGGCTTCTTGATGTAGCCGGCCTGGATCAGGAAGGCCACGTTGTTCACCATGCCCGCATCGTAGATCTCGAACTCGGGCTTCGTGTTGTTTTCATTGAAGACCGCGCAGTACTCACGCAGGGTCTTGAAGGTATTGGTGAAGATGAAGTCTTCCGTCATGCCCAGCATGATCTTTTCCCACTCGTGCTTCCACTCCTTGTAGCGCGTCACCATCGGGAAGAGGCCCCAGTTCATGGATCCGGCGTTGCAGGAGGCCAGCTCGGGCTTGTATGCCGTAACCGGAGCGACTCGCTGCTCCAGGGTCATGCCGGCTCCACCGCCGGTGGTGATGCAGACGACGGCGTTGCAGCGGCTCTTGATGCTGGTGATGATTTCCTTCATCAGGTTGATGTCCGGGGAAGGAAGCCCGTTTTCCGGATTGCGGGCGTGGACGTGGACCACCGCCGCCCCCGCCTCGTAGGCCCGGACGGCCTCGTCGGCGATCTGCTGGGGTGTGATGGGGAGGTAGTCCGACATGGTCGGGGTGTGGATGCTGCCCGTGATGGCACAGGTAATGACCGCTTTTTCTTTCATGTTTTGAGACTCCTTTCCTTCATTTGCAGACTCTATGGCGCAAGCGCTTCTACTCGGGCAGCTGCGTCAGTTGAAACAAGGACAGATTCCCGAATTCCGCCTTGTATTTTCCCTGTTCAATTCCCTTGACGGTGGCTACGACCGTGTCGTTGATCGGCGTCGGCACACCCGTCTTCCGTCCGTTTTCACAGACAACGCCGTTGATGGCGTCGATTTCCGTCTTAAGCCCCTTCTCGATGTCCTGGAGCATGCTGGCTTTCAGAAGCCGGTGGGGACCGAAGACCAGCTTGTAGATCCCGGCGCGCGCCGCCATTTCGGCCTGGGTCTGGAAGGCCAGGATGTTCAGGTCCGCTCCCTGGATCTTCTCCAGGGCCACGCCCAGCTTTCGGGTGACGGCGATGGTCTCGTTGCCGATCAGCGCAACACAGGCCAGGGCCTTTTCATTGTCGAGAACGTCTCCGAACGTGCAGCCCAGGGAAGCGGACATGCCGCTCAGGGTGGCGTTGATGAGGAGTTTCGACCACCGGATGCCCGGCAGGTTGGTCGTGATCTCCGTCGGACAGATCTTCTCCAGCACGGCCGCCACGGCCTTGGTTCGATCCTTGATCGTCCCGTCCAGCTCTCCCACGTCCAGGGTCATCTTGTCCGATTCGGACGTCAGCTCCGACACACCGGGGCGAAGCCAGGTGGCGCCCCAGCCGACGGCGCAGCCCATGACCTTCTCGCGCCCTACATGAGCCGCCACGGCTTCCTCGGGCACGCCGTTCTGGAGCGTACATACGATGCTGTCCTTGTGAAGATGCGGAACGAGGGCCTTCAGGGCCGATTCGTTATACGTCTGCTTGACCAGGTACAGGACCAGGTCATATGTGCCCGACATCGCGTCCGGCGTGATGGCCTTGACGGGCACGGTGAGGTCCATCTTGCCTGCAATGGTCGCTCCGTTCTTGTTCAGGGCCTCGACGTGTTCTTTGTTGGCGTCGATAAGAACAACGTCTCCCCCGTTTTTCGTAATCAGCGCCCCGGAGATGGTTCCCAGGGACCCTGCTCCCAATATTGCCACTTTCATGTCGACACCTCGCTATCTCCTGCTTTTCGGCAGGCATGTTTCTCTGGATTGGCGGATCCTTCTTCCTCCCGCATCATCCGGTCGGGAGGATGTTCTACCGTCCGCTGGAACGGCCTCCTGGGGCCGCGTTGCGGCGGCCCCGCGGAAGACCGTTTCCCGGAGGCATTCTACCTTTTCCCGCTGTCTGCCCGCCGGGATCCGGCGGATGAACGGGCGGGATTGAATTCCGTTTTCCTTACAGCTTGCCGTGGAACCGGAGCAGGGCCAGCAGCCCGTCGTCCCGCCAGCGGGCGACTTCTTCGCTGGTCCGTCCCTGTTCCGCCGGCCGGTTGGCCATTTCCTGGAGTACGCCCTCATGGGCTGCGTCCAGCCAGTTCTCCGGCCACTTCTTCCAGTCCGCCATGTCTTCCCACCACCACTCCACGGTGGGACCGATATGGTGCATGACGCCTTTGAGCCCGAAGGGGCCCCCGGCCAGGTGGTAGATCATGTTGGGCCCCATGAGCCCGTAACGGAGTCCGGGACCGAAGGTGACGCACTTGTCCACGTCCTCCACGGAGCACACGCCGCGGACCACCAGGTCCACCGCTTCCCGGTAAAGGGCCACGGAGAGGCGGTTGGCGATGAACCCCAGGGCCTCTTTCCGGAGGACAACGGGCTCCTTGCCGAGGGCCTTGTAGAAGGCGACGGCTGTCTCGACGGCTTCCTCGGACGTCTTTTCCCCTTTTCCGATTTCCACGAGGGGAATCAGGTGGGGGGGGTTGTAGGGGTGAGCCCCGAGGCAGCGCTCCGGGTGAGCCGATCCCTTGGCGATCTCCGTGATCAGGAGACCCGACGTGCTGGAGGCAAAAATCGCCTCCGCCGGGGCATGACGATCCACCTCGGCCAGCAGGGCCTGTTTCACTTCGTATCGCTCCGGGGAGGCCTCCTGAATGAACTGGACGTCCGCTACGGCCTCCGCCAGATCGGTCGTGTATTTGGCGAGACCCATGGCGACATGGGCCTTGTCCGCCGTCAGGATGTTCCGCTTCACAAGGAAGTCGAAACCCGCCGCAATCCGGTTCCGGGCGTTCTGCAGGGCCTCGTCGTTGATGTCGAAGATATGGACGGGGTAGCCCTTCCACAGGAAATTCAGGGCCCAGCAGGACCCGATCATTCCTCCTCCGCCCAGTACGGCTGTTTTCTTGATGTCCTTGACGTTCATGATTTCCTCCGCGATCCGGCTCCTCTTAGTAGATCATGATACCCAGGGGGATCACGATCAGGAGGGCGATGATCGTCGCGACGATGTGGCCCCACCAGATGTGCTTGTAGCCGTTCATGTGGGTCAGACCGGTGACGGCCAGGAAGGTGATGACCACGCCGTTGTGCGGCAGGGCGTCGAAGCAGCCCGCCGACATGGTGGCGACCCGGTGAATCAGGTCGGGGGAGAGGCCGAGGGCCAGGTACTTCGGCGCCAGGGTCTCCAGGATGATGCCCAGACCGCCGGAGGCCGAACCGGTGATGCCGGCCATCATGTTCGTGGCGATCGCCAGGGAGACGATGGGATGCATCGGCAGGGTGAGGAGCCAGCCGGCGATGACCTTGAATCCGGCCGTGGCCGCGATGGCCATTCCGTACCCGACGTCCGCGCAGGTGTTCACGATCGGGATGACGGTGTTTACGGCACCCTTGTTCAGGGTCTCCGGGAGGTTCTTGAAGTACTTCCAGAAGAAGACGATGCAGAAGGCGACGCCGCCCAGCAGTGCCCATACGGCGTCGAGCTTGAAGGCATTCAGCATGATGACGACGACGATCATGGGAACGATGCTCAGGAACACGTTGGGAAGCTTTTCCATGGCGACCACTTCGCCGGCCACGACGCCGACGCCGCTCGGGGCCACGTAGCCTTCCCCGCGCGCCTTGGCTTTCTTGAGCTGGTACTTGAAGTAGAAGACGTTAAAGGCCGCCACGACAATCGCACCCAGGATGCCCAGCAGGGGGGCCGACATGGTGGATGAGGCCATGTACTTGGTCGGCATGATGTTCAGGATCTGGGGGGAGCCGGGCATCATGGTCATGGTGATCGAGCCGATGCTGAAGGCATAGGGGATCACGAAGAGGTGCCATGGAAGGTCCAGTTCCTTGAAGATTGGGCGGCCGATGGGGATGAGGGCGAAGATGACGACGAAGAGGCTCACGCCGCCGTAGGTCAGGGCGACGCCGATCAGGGCGATGGCCATGACGCCGTTCATCGGGTTCCCCCGGCCGACCACCTTCAGGATCCCCTCGGCGATGGCCCGGGCAGCACCGCTGTCCTCCATGACCTTGCCGAAGAGGGACCCCATCAGGAAGATGAGGTAGAACTTCCCCGCGTAACTGACGAAGCCCTTCATGTATGGGCCTAACAGGGTGGGAAGAATGTCCAGGCCGGAAAAGACCGCGACAAAGACGACGGCCAGAGGGGCCAGGATGATGATGTGCCATCCCCGGAGGGCGAAGACTACGATGAAGGCCAGGGACAGTACGATGCCAATGATACTGAGGGTACTTGGATCCATGTGCATCTCTCCTTTCTTTGAATTGCTCTGGCGTACGTTTTAGGAGAGATGCGCAGGAAAGAACAATGGGGGGCGACCCCCATTTCGGGAGGGCCGCCCCCCATTCTGTGATGGCAGGGGGAAGGGTCAGCCTTCCCAGAGGTCCGGGTCGGCGACGCCGATCTTGATGGCGTACTTCAGGAGTTCAAGCCGGTCGTGGATGCCCAGCTTGTTCATGACGCTGGTGCGGTGCTTCTCCACCGTCTTGGCACTGACGCACAGGATATCGGCGATGCGGGCGGTCGAGTTCCCCTCCACGACGAGACGGAAGACCTGCTGCTCCCGTTCTGTCAGGAGCTCATAACCCTTGGGGGCAGGGGTCTTTTCCCGGCTTCGCACGTAGCTGCCGATGACATCCGCCCGGATCTTGGAACTGAGAAAGTACTCTCCCCGATAGGCCGCCCGGATCGCCTCGATGATGTCCGAACTCGGCGACGCCTTCAGGACGTACCCGATGGCTCCGGAGGCCAGGGCCTGGTGGACGTAGCTTTCCTTGGCGTGCATGGACAGGACGACCATCCGGGCGGAGGGCAGGGTCTCCCGGATCAGGCTGATCACGTCCAGGCCGCTGAGTCCGGGCATGCCGATGTCCAGTACGATGACGTCGGGATGATGGGTTTTCGCAAACTCCAGGGCCTGGCAGCCGTCTTCGGCCTCACCGATGACTTCCATGTCGGGCTGCGCGTTGAGCAGCTGGCGCAGGCCTTCCCGGATGATGGCGTGATCGTCGGCGATCAGGATACGGATCTTTCTCATGCGGCGCCTCCGTCCTCGGGTATCTCCACCCTGACGGTTGTTCCCCGGCCGGGGGCGGAGGTGATATCGATGGTCCCGCCCAGGGATGCCACCCGTTCCTGCATGCTCAAAAGGCCGATCCCCCTGGGCCTTCCGCCGGGAAGGCCTTCTGCGGCCGTTTCGAATCCCACGCCGTCGTCCCGGATCACCAGAATCGTTTTCGGGTAGCTGTGGGTCAGGAGGATCTTTACGTTTTTCGCCTGGGCGTGCTTGGCGATATTGGTGAGGGACTCCTGGAATATCCTGTACAGGACGATCTCGGCCGCTCCGCCGAGGCGGCGCTTGAATCCCGTAGCCTGGAACTGGATGTCCAGACCCTCGCGATGGCTGAGGAAATCCTGGATATGCCACTCCAGGGTCGGGATGAGACCCATGTGATCCAGCAGGTCCGGCCTCAGGCGGGCGGTGGTCTTCCGGACCTGGTCGGCCAGTTGCTCCACCCGGCGGACAAGCGTCCGGCACCGCTCCTTCCTGTCTCCGCCGCTGTCCCCGAGGGAGGTCTCCAGCGCCTCCAGGCCGAAATGCAGGGACGTGAGAGACTGGCCGAACTCGTCGTGGAGATCCGCCGCGAGGCGCCGGCTTTCCTCTTCCATGACGTCGATCAGGCGCCGGGACAGGAGATGGATTTTTTCCTCTGCTTCCTTGCGGCTCGTGATGTCGATGACAATGGCCACGACGGCTGGCCTCCCCTGATAGATGGCGGGGCTGGCCCAGAGCTCGACCCAGATGATCGAACCATCCTTTTGGAGCGCCCGGAAGATGTACTGGGCGGGTGAGAAGGAGATTTTCTGGCGTTTGATCCCCCTCTTTTTCACCATGTCCCGATCCGCCGGATGAATCACCTCCCAGAACTGCCTGCCGATGATTTCATCGGCGGAATCGTAACCCAGCATGTCGATAAGCCGCTGGTTCACGTACTGGAAGATCCCGTTCTGATGAACGTTGATTCCGGCGATGGAGTTTTCCACCACGGTTCGATACTTCTCCTCGGACTCCTGGAGCTCTCGCTCGGCCCGCTTCCTGTCCGTCACGTCCACGACAAACCCCTCGTATCCCTCGGGTTCTCCCTGCTTGTTCCGCCGGATTGCCGAGGTGATGTGGACGTCGATGACGCTCCCGTCCTTCCGCCGCATCTCCGTTTCGAATTCCCGGACGGAACCATGCCGGCCCATCACTTCCTTGAACCGGAGGCGGCTTTTCGGATCCGTATACAGGGACTTCGTCGAGTCGAGACCGATCATCTCTTCCCGGGAATCGTATCCGAGCATGCGGACACCCGCGTCGTTGATGTCGAGGATAATCCCGTCGAGGTCGGTCAGGTTGACCATGGCCGGAGAGTGTTCAAAAAGATGGCGGTACTTCCGTTCCGACTCGCGGAGGGCTTTCAGCTCCCGCCGGCAGGCCTTCAGCTTTTCTTCCAGTCCGGCAATCCGATCCTCTGCAGACGGCTCAATCGGGGAATTCATGACAAGCGACCTTTCCTGTTCGTTGCATCCCGGGTCGAGGGGTTTTCATTCCGGCACCGCTCGCCTTTTTCCTTGTGTCATACAATCGGGCCGAATCAGGGAACCATTCGGGCAAAGGACGGTTTATCGGATTGTGAATGTGCCTTCTCCGAAGGGTTTCCCGTCGACGAGAATGACGACCCTGTATCGTCCGCCGGGCCATTGGCCGGGTTCATCCCACCCCCAGCTGTGGCTGACCCAGGCGGTCCTCCAGTCCTTGCGGACGGTGAATGGAAGCTCGGCCTCTCCACGGAGGTTGCCGTCCGGATTCAGGTATTGCCAGCGGAAGGTGTAGAGCCGGTTTGTGTCCTGCCACAGGCCGTTCTCCATGTCCACCTGGCACCAGATATATCTGGACGAATCCCGCGGGAATTCCGATGCATAACGGCGGTCGTCCATGGGTATGCTGGTTGTCCCTCCCTCGTAGAAGCGGATTCCCAGCAGGCGGATGGGAAGCGTGGCGGCGGTTTCGCTCTGGGGAGAGCCCGCGGCTGCCCGCTCGATACCGGCGATCCACTCTTCCTGCCAGAAACCAGGCTTTGTCCGGACGACGATCCGGTCCCCGGGTCGAACCGTCCGGAATACGTCGGCGGTGACGGAGAGGCGGTCGGTTTCACCCGGATGCTGCCAGGAGGGAAAGGCAAGGTAGTATGTCAGGCTCTCCTTACTCTTCGTGACATATCGGTCCGTTACGGGAACCTCCCGGGTCGTTTCGGTCCCCTGATCCAGGTATCCGTTCGTGACGACGGCTCCTCCGGTCAGGGCGAGCGGAAATCCGGCAAGAGACAGGATCAGCACGAAAAGAAAAAACCGGTGAGACGATGAACGCCCCCGGATCCAGCGAAAGACAAGATAGAGGAAAACCAGTGCCGCGGGTGCGGAAACGGCCAGGGCATTGAGAATAAGACGGTTGCCGAGGGGTTCGTACTCGCTGAGCCCGACTCCCAGGGAGACGGCTCCTCCCAGGATGAGAATGCCGAGGAGCGAAAAAATCAGGACGAGGCCGGCGGATGATACGGGAGGCCGCGGAGCGTCCGGGAAGAGGGATGGCCCATAGGAAAGGGGGAGGCCTGCTTCGGCCAGTCCGACGGAAAGGGACACCAGGCCATCCAGGTATTGATCCGCCGGGACGGATGCAAAGTTATCCCCCCTGAACGGCGACAGGACGATCCGCACCCCCTTTTTTTTGTCGAAGACGATTTCCCGGACGGGCAATGACAGGGTGAAAAGCTGGTCGATCTTCTGCCGTCGGGATGGATCCGCGAGGTAAGAAAGAAAGAGATCGCCGCGGTCGGTGTCAAAGAAGTAGGCCTTGTCGAAAGAAGGATCGCCCGTCCGGATCTCATCCACCAGGCCGATTTGCTTCGCAAATCGGTCGTACCAGGCCTCCTTCCGGATTGTAAGTCGGGCCGGGCAGGGAGTCTTGATCTGGATGGTCAGGGAAGGGGGGGCGTTCTTGGAGCCCATGAAATATCGACAGGTGAAGGGGATTCCGCCATGGAGACCTTCCATGAGGTCTCCTGAAAAAAGGGATTTCCCGGTGACTCTGCCATGGAGCTTCTCTGCAAGGGCCCGGAAGGCCTGACGGCTTCCGGAACGTTTCCTGCGATAGAAAAACAGGAACCCGAGGAGGATGGCGACTCCGATGAAGATTCCAAGGCCCGCGCCGATGAGGGTCTCGATCATGCTGTCTCCGGTCGTGTTCCCTGCCCGGCCGATCCGGATTCGCTCTACCGGGCTCCGGGCAGGCATGTGTCAGTTGCACAAGATCATAGGCGATGTGTTCCATGGCTGTCAAATCAAACGGGCCCGCCGGAAAAGGCAGCCGAAAACGAAGCGGCGATTCGGAGGGGTCGGACAAACACGCATCCACGGAAAGGAGATGCGGCGTCGCAATTTCAGGCATCCTCCGATATTCACGTTCGGTTTCTTTGATAGGTAAAGCGTTAAAACAATAGGAACGGCCAGCCCGGCACCGGTACGAACCTTCTTCCATCTGTGACAGCGACTGGAGGGATGCCGTTCGGAAAGGAAGGATTCCACCCCATGGGAACATTTTCCTACAGCCATGAGGCTCTGGAGAATCTTCGGATTGCCGACAGCGCGGTTCTCGATCCCCTGGTCGACATCGAGTCCGCCCGGAAGGCCCACCTGGCGAAGGACCATACCAAGCGGGACAAGAGGATGTCCCTGCAGGAGGCCATCGCCGGATTCGTCCAGGACGGCGACATCGCAACGGATTCGGGGTTCGCCTATGTTCGGACGCCGCACCAGGCCTACTTCGAAATGATGCGGCAGGGAAAGAAGGGTCTCCATTTCATCGGTTCCCCCAATACCAACCAGAGCTACCTGATCAACTACGGCGTATGCGCGTACTCCCACAATTCCTATATCGGTGCGGAGATGCGCGGAAGCGACCGGAACTATTCCCGGCAGCTTCTGAACGGCAAGGTCACGATCCTCTCGGAATGGAGCCACGGTTCCATGGCCCAGGGATTCAAGGCGGCGCAGCTCGGCTCCCCCGGCGTCTTCAGCAAGCAGCTCCTGGGATCGGATATCCTGAAGCACAATCCCTATGTGAAGACCATGCAGAACCCCATGCGGGCCGATTCCGACCCGGTGACCTTCATCCCCGCCCTGTATCCGGATGTTACGATCATCCATGTCCACGCCGCAGACAAGTATGGAAACGCCAGGATTTACGGACCGGCGGTGAACGATGTCGCCCTGGCGGCTTCGGCCCGCAAGGTCATCATCACGGCCGAGGAGATCGTTCCGGAAATGGATATCCGCTACAACAACCAGGGAGTGGTGATCCCCTTCGTGTACGTGGATGCTGTCGTCGAGTTGCCCTACGGCGCCGTTCCGGGGAACATGCCGGGTTGCTATTACTGGTCCCGTCAGTGGTGGGAGAAATTCCTTCGCTGGAGCACGCTGTCTGACGAAAACATAAGGGAATTCCTGGACTACTGGGTCATGGACAGCAGGGACCCCTTCGACTTTGTGGAAAAGCTGGGCGGTGCCAAGTGGGTTGCCCTGTCCCGCCGGTTGACGAAGACAGCCGAATACAACAACGAGGATGATGGATATGATTTTTCCTATCAGTCTTACACACCCGGGAACGATCCCGGTATCTACTATTGAGGAGGAGGGATGTAATGGAAACACGAAAGCCCGCTAATCCTCTGGAAATGATCGCATATGTCCTTTCGCTCCAGATCCGGGACCACCAGGTTGTCTATGTCGGAACGGGACTGCCCATGGTGGCGGCGATCCTGGCGAGAAAGACCCACGCTCCCCACATCACCATGGTCTACGAGTCGGGCGGGCAGGACCCCATCCAGGGAGACATGCCGTGGTCCGTCGGGGATCCCTTCACGTGGCGGAAATCAGCGGTGATCCAGGAAATGGCCTATTCCTTCGCCCAGGCTTACAACGGCTATGTCGACATCGCCTTTCTGGGATTCGCTCAGGTCGACATGTACGGAAACGTCAACACCCATCAGATCGGGACGGACTTTCTCCATCCCAAGGTCCGCCTGACCGGTTCAGGGGGGAACAACGATCTCACTTCTCTCACTGAGAATATCGTTCTCGTGGGATTGCACACGCCGGACAAGTTCCCGCCGAGGGTTGACTTTATCACCAGCGTGGGGCACCTGAACGGTGGAGAGTCGAGGAAGGAAGCGGGGCTCCTGGGAAACGGACCCGTGGCGGTGGTGACCAACGCCGGCGTCCTCGATTTTGAACCTGTCACCAGGCGCATGCGAGTTCAATCCCTGCAGCCCGGGATGACCTTTGAATTTGCACAGATGTGCACCGGTTTCGAGCTGCTGAAACCGGATGGAGAAATCCCGGTGACGCCGGTGCCCGATCCGGACATCCTGGAGATTCTGCGAAACGAGGTGGACCCGCACGGCGTCTTCACGAAGATTCCCGGCCTGTAGGACCGGTGCTCCGAGGCCCTGCAAGTCTTGAATCCCCTTGACAGGGGTGTCCATTGACGCTACAAGCGAAGCCTCTTGCCGTTGGGAATCAGGGATTCCCCGGGACAGGGAGGGAGCGCATGGAAAAGGTGCCGATCACCCGGGCCGGGTTCGAAAAGCTGAAGAGGGATCTGGAGCATCTAAGGAACGTGGATCTGCCGGAAAACGTCCGGGATATTGAAGTGGCAAGGGCGCACGGAGATCTTTCGGAAAACGCCGAATACAAATCCGCCAAGGAGCGTCAGGCTTTTATCCACGCGCGGATCAAGGAAGTGGAGCAGAACCTGGCCGCATGCCAGGTCATCGAAGTGAAGGCGGCTGCCGACGGTCGCGCTGTTTTCGGCTGCACTGTGGCCATCGACGACCTCAAGAGCGGCGAAACGACCGAATACCGTCTGGTCGGCCCCTTTGAATCTGATATCGCGGAGAACAAGATATCCGTTACCTCACCGATCGGTCGGGCCCTCATCAGCCGGAAAATCGGCGAGCAGATCCGGGTTCAGGTTCCGGGCGGGGTCCGGGAAATCGAGATCGCGGACATTTTCGTAGAGCCGGAAGAGTGATCGACGGCTCACATTTCATGAAATAAGAAAAGCCGGGAATGGATATTCCCGGCTTTTCTGCATTCGGATCCGGCCCCGAAGGGCCATACCGGCTCGTTTCAGTTTTTCTCCGCCACGCTCAGGCGGATCAGGGCCTTGTCCAGCGATGCCTTGGCCTTGTCATACTCGGGGTCTTCCTTCGGGAGCTTTGCCATCTTTTCCTCGGCGAGATGCTTCGCTCTCTGGGCACGCTCCTTGTCGATCATGTCCGACCGCTCGGCGCTTTCCACCAGAACCGTCACTTTCGTGGCAGTGACTTCCACGTAGCCGTCGGCAACGGCGAAGTTCCGCTTTTTCCCCTCCTGGGTGAGACTCAAGGCTCCGATGTCCACCCCGCTCAGGAGAGCAGCGTGCCCTTTCAGGACCCCGAACTCTCCCTCCGATCCGGGAACGGTGATTTCTTCCACTTTCCCGTTGAAGACCATCCGCTCGGGGGTGACAATTTCAACCATCAACTCATCAGCCATGGAATTATCCCTCAGAAAGTTTCTTCGCCTTCTCGATCACTTCTTCAATGCCGCCGACCATATAGAAGGCCTGCTCAGGCAGGTCGTCGTGCTTTCCTTCCAGGATCTCCTTGAAACCGCGGACCGTATCCGCCACGGAAACGAACTTGCCGTCCGTACCGGTGAACTGGGCGGCCACGAAGAACGGCTGGGACAGGAAGCGCTGAATCTTCCGGGCCCGGCTGACCGTCAGCTTGTCTTCCTCCGACAGTTCGTCCATACCGAGAATGGCAATGATGTCCTGCAGGTCCTTGTACTTCTGCAGGGTAACCTGAACGTTCCGGGCCACCTGGTAATGTTCGAGGCCGAGGACGTTGGGGTCCAGGATGCGGGAGGTTGAGTCCAGCGGGTCCACGGCGGGGTAGATCCCCAGCTCAGCGATGGGACGGGACAGAACGACGGTTCCGTCGAGATGGGCGAAGGTGGTGGCCGGTGCCGGGTCCGTCAGGTCGTCGGCCGGAACGTACACGCACTGGACGGCGGTGATGGAACCCTTCGTCGTAGAGGTGATGCGCTCCTGGAGCTCCCCGAGGTCCGTGGCCAGGGTCGGCTGGTAACCGACGGCCGAGGGCATGCGTCCCAGAAGGGCGGACACCTCGGAGCCTGCCTGGGTGAACCGGAAGATGTTATCGACGAAAAGAAGCACGTCCTGGCCTTCCACATCCCGGAAGTACTCCGCTGCTGCCAGGGCCGTCAGGGCGACGCGCGCGCGTGCTCCCGGCGGCTCCGTCATCTGGCCGTAGATCAGGGCGGCCTGCTTGATGACGCCGGACTGCTTCATTTCCAGGTACAGGTCGTTTCCTTCGCGGGTCCGCTCGCCCACGCCGGCGAACACGGAGATGCCGCCGTGGTGCATGGCGATGTTGTGGATCATTTCCATCATGACGACGGTCTTGCCCACGCCGGCGCCGCCGAACATCCCCATCTTGCCGCCCCGGGGAAAGGGAACCAGAAGATCGATCACCTTGACACCCGTCTCGAGAACGTGAACCGATGTATCCTGCTCAAGAAACGAGGGCGCTTCCCGGTGGATCGGGGCAAAATTTTTGCCCACGATCGGTCCGAGGCCGTCCACGGGCCGGCCGACCACGTTCATGATCCGCCCCAGGCATTCCTGGCCCACGGCTACGGTAATGGGAGCACCCGTATCCTTGACCGGCATACCCCGCACGAGTCCGTCGGTGATGTCCATGGCGATGCAGCGGACCACGTTGTCCCCCAGGTGCTGGGCGACCTCGACGATCAGGTTGTCCTCTTCGTCGTTGATCGCGGGGTTCGTGATGGTGATTGCGTTCATGATGGCTGGCAGCTTTCCCTCCTCGAACTCCACGTCAACCACCGGTCCGATGACCTGTACAATGGTTCCGATATTCATACCCATCTCCTTTGATAATGGTTGGCTTTATCGCTTATCCCTTGGCCAGGGCCTCGGTGCCGCCGACGATGTCCATCAGTTCGGCGGTGATGGCGGCCTGCCGGGCCTTGTTGTACTTGAGGGAAAGGCTGGTGATCAGCTCCTCGCAGTTCTTCGTCGCATTGTCCATGGCGGCCATCCGGGCGCCGTTCTCCCCGGCGCTCGTCTCCAGGAGGGCCCGGAAGAGAAGGACATGGACATACATCCGGAGCATCTTGTCCAGAAGGTACTCCTCGGAAGGTTCGTAAATGTAATCGAGCCGCTTTTCCGGTTCCACCTCTTCCTGCTGCCCGATGGTCGGGAGGGGGAAAAGACGGACGACAGAGGGCCGCTGGACAGACACGTTCCGGAACTCGTTGTAGATCAGGTAGAGCTCGTCGTATTCTTCCGCCAGGAAGGGGGGAATGATGTCCTCGCCGATCTGCACGCCCAGGTTCATGGTGAAGCGGCCGAGCTGGTCCACCCACTCGCTGACGATCTTCTCTTTTTTCCGGAAGGAGTCCCTTCCCTTGCGTCCGACGGACACCAGGGAGACTTCGGCTCCTTCCTGTCTCTTGGCGGCGATGAACTTTTCCGTCGTTTTGATCAGGTTGGTATTGAATCCGCCGCAGAGACCCCGGTCGGAGGTCATGACGATGATCCGGATCCGCTTGGCCGGACGCACCGCCAGGAGCGGATGCGAGGAGGCATCCACACGGAGAGCAAGGCTGCTCATGACGTCCATGAACTTGATGGCGTAGGGTCGGAAATTGTCCATCCGCAACTGCGCCGATTTAAACTTGGAAGCGGCCACCATGTTCATGGCTTTGGTGATCTGCTTCGTCTTCTGGACGGCGGATATCTTTCGTTTGATGTCTTTTAGTGCGGCCACGTCAACGGACTCCCTTTCTGTTTACGGATGCTTTGGTTCTCCCCCGAGGGATCAGGCGACGTAAACCGTGTCAAACTCGGTGAGAATATCTCGCATCTTCTTTTCCAGTTCGGGGCTGATGACCTGCTTCTCGTCGATTTCCTTCAGGACTTCCGGATACTTGCTTTCGACGAAGCTCAGCATCTGCGGTTCGTAGTTTTTCAGCTTGTCTACATCGTACTTGTCCAGGAATCCACGAGTGCCGGCAAAGAGGATGGCGACCTGCATGCCGAGGGACATCGGCTGGAACTGGGGCTGCTTCAGAATTTCCACAAGCCGGACACCGCGGTCGAGCTGGGACTGGGTTGCCTTGTCCAGGTCGCTTCCGAACTGGGCGAAGGCGGCCAGCTCGCGGTACTGGGCGAGGTCGAGCTTCAGGGTTCCGGCCACCTGCTTCATGGCCTTGACCTGGGCGGCGCCGCCGACACGGGACACCGAAAGGCCGACGTTGATGGCCGGGCGGATACCGGAGTAGAAGAGGCTCGGCTCCAGGTAGACCTGGCCGTCGGTAATGGAAATAACGTTCGTCGGAATGTAGGCGGACACGTCGCCGGCCTGGGTCTCGATGATCGGAAGGGCCGTGAGGGATCCGCTGCCGAGATCCTCGCTGACACGGGCGGCACGCTCCAGAAGACGCGAGTGGTTGTAGAAGATGTCGCCGGGGTAGGCTTCACGGCCGGGGGGACGCCGCAGGAGCAGGGAGATCTGGCGATAGGCGACCGCCTGTTTGGAAAGGTCATCGTAGATGATGAGGGCATCCTGTTTGCGGTCCCGGAAATATTCGCCGATGCTGCATCCGGCGTAGGCGGCGATGTACTGCAGCGTGGCGGGGTCGCTGGCGCAGGCGGAGACGACGCAGGTATAGGCCATGGCACCATACTTGCGCAGGTTTTCCACCACCTGGGCGACGGTCGATTTTTTCTGGCCGATAGCCACATAAATACACTTCACGCCCGTGTCCTTCTGGCGAAGGATCGCATCCACGCAGATGGCCGTTTTCCCGATCTGGCGGTCGCCGATGACCAGCTCACGCTGTCCGCGGCCGATGGGGGTCATGGCGTCGACGGCCTTGAGGCCCGTGTACATGGGCTGGTTGACCGGCTGGCGATGGATGACACCGGGGGCGACCATCTCGATCCGGCGGTACTCCGTCGTTTCGATGGGGCCTTTGCCGTCGATGGGGGCTCCCGTACCGTCGATGACGCGGCCGAGGATGGCCTCGCCGACGGGGACCTGGGCGATTTTCCCGGTCCGCTTGACGATGTCCCCTTCCTTGATGTGGGTCACTTCGCCGAGGACGGCCACACCGACATTGTCCCGTTCCAGGTTCAGCACCATGCCGAGAATTCCGCCGGGGAATTCCAAGAGCTCCATGGCCATGGCGTTCTGTACGCCATATACTCGGGCAATACCGTCTCCCACGGAGAGGACCGTGCCGGTTTCGCTGATATCCAGCTTCTTCTGGTAGTCCTTGATCTGCTTGGATATAATCTGACTGATTTCTTCTGCTTTGATGCTCTCCATGCCTTATATTTCCTCCCCTAAGAGATTCCTTATGTTGTTCAGCTGTGTCCGGACGCTCCCGTCATAGACCTTATCGCCCACTCGAACCACAAGGCCGGCCAGAAGGGAGGCATCCTCCGTGATGGTCATGTCCGCCTTCTTCTTTGTGGTCTCCTCCAACTGCTTGAGGAGGCTGGCCTGCTGTTCCGGACTTAGCGGATAGGCGGTCCGAACGGACACCTGGACCCGCATGAGGACCTTGTCCATCATGTCCCGGTAACTGGCGACGATCTCGTCCAGAAGCCCGATCCGTCCCTTGTCCACCAGGAGGCCGAGAAAGTTGGCCGTCAGGGGGGACAGCTCGATCCGCTCGAGCAGATAGTCCATGATCTGCTTTTTCTCGACGTGATTGAAGACGGGATTGGCGAAGAATTCCTTGAGATCCTTGCTGGAGACCAGAACGCCGGAGAAGCGGTTCAGATCCTCGTAGAACACTTCATACTTGTTTTCCTCGCCGGCGAGTTCGAAGAACGCCTTGGCATATCGCTTGGAAATCTCGCTGCCGATCAATGTTTGGTCACCACCTTGTCTAAGTAGTCCCGCACCATTTCATTGTGATCCTGGGCGGTGATGTTCTTTTTGAGGATCTCCTCGGCCATTTCCACGGCCAGCTGCGCCGCTTCCAGTCGGAGTGCCGCGCTTCCCTTCAGGAATTCCTGCTCCATCCGGGCTTTCGTGTCTTCCTGAATTTTTTCGGCTGCCTTCTTGGCGTCGGCGACGATCTTTTCCTTTTCCGCCTGTCCCTGGGTCTTGATCATCTCGGAGATGCCGCTGATTTCGTCGGTCATCTTGGTCAGGCGGGATGAGTATTCCTCATATTTCTTTCGGGCCTCGGCCTTCTGGGCCTCCGTTTCATCGATCTCCGCCTGGATTCCGGCCCGCCGTCCCACAAAGAACTCCTTGACCTTTTTGGCCAGGAGCCACCAGAGGAGGCCTACGAGGACCGAGAAGTTGATGACCTTGAACATGAATCCTTTCATGTCCACGCCGCCTTCTTCGCCGTGCTCTCCACCGCCTGCTGCGAGAAGATCGGGTGACCAGGCGAGAATCAGGAGCCCCGCGAACGCCAGGGCGAGGAAAATTCCATGTGAGCGCATCGTTTCCGTGAACCGAACCTTCATTACTGGAGACTCCTTCCCAACACTTTCTCAGCGATCTCCAAGGACAGGCGCTGCGACTGGTTTTTCAGGACGCCCCGGGCCTCTTCGATCTCACGGTTCATTTTTCCCTGGAACTCTTCCATCATTTTCGGAATGACGCCCCGTACCGCGTCGACGATCTTCCGTGCCTCCTCGGCGCCTTCCTTCACATATTCGGCCTTCTGCTCCATGGCGGCCTGCTTCGCTTTGCGGACGGCCTCCTCATACTCGGCCATTTTCTTCTCCACCGACTCGTGAAGCGTGCGAACCTCATCCCGGGCGCCGTCAAACTGCTGCTTGCGCTTTTCCATGATCCCGAGAATGGGTTTGTAGAGGAGAACGTTCAGGATAAAAATCAGGACGATGAAATTAACCAGCTGGATCCAAAGGGTGTAGTCGATATCAATCACGGCGCCTTACCTCTCTTGTAGCATAAAAAAAGCCGAGTGGAGAAACCTCTGCACCCGGCTACTTTTTTCTTAACGATCTGGCGAGTCGATAATTTAAAGTAACGATCTCAACAGGCTTTACCCTGTATGCCATGTCCCCGAATACAATCACCCAACACCCCTGCGTGAAAGCCCATGGTAGTAAAGCGCGGCTTTCTAATCATACATGGGATGGCTTGTCAAGCAGTTTTTGCCTTGCATGACCCGCGGTCAGTGTTCCGTCCTCCGGGGTGTATCATCTTGACACAATTGATATTTCAGCCGTCGTCCGGGAGGCTGTCACCGGCCTGTTGCATCTGGCAGTGGCCGGTGAAGAACCCCCCCTCTTCGCAGACAAAAACGGCCGTACGGATATCGCCCCGAAGGCTCCCCGTCGGAGTGATGTGGATCGATTCCCGCGCTTCGATGGACCCCAGAACGGTACCGCCAATCCGGACCGACGGGGCTTCGATGTCGGCCTCGATCCGTGCCCCCTCTCCGATTACCAGCAAGCCGTCTCCGGTAATGTTTCCGGACACGTTGCCGTCGACCCGAATGGACCCGTGAAAGGCGAGTTTTCCCTGAAAGGACGAGCCGTTGCCCAGAAATGCCCGGATTTCATCCGCTTTCTTTTTCCCGAACATGGTCCCTCCTGCCGATGATATGGAGTCTCCTCCATGGATTGACGGGGGAATCTCTCCGGCCGCGGTCAGGGCTGGAGGATGTAGCGGCGAACGCTGATATTCAGAAGCAGTCCCACGGCGGTCATCATCACCACCAGGGAGGAGCCCCCGTAACTGAAGAAGGGAAGGGGTATTCCCACCACGGGGAGGAGTCCCAGTACCATGCCGATGTTGATGAACACCTCCCAGAAGAGAAACATCGCGATCCCGAACGCGATCATCATTCCCGTGAAGTCCCGGGCATGGCGCGCGATTTTGACTGCCCAGAGGATCAAGGCCAGGAAGAGCAGCACCAGCACCAGGCCACCCAGGAAGCCCCACTCCTCGGCGAATACGGAGAAGATGAAGTCCGTCTGCTGTTCCGGAAGGAATTTGAGTTGAGTCTGGGTCCCCTTCAGGAATCCTTTCCCGAGAAGGCCGCCGGAACCGATGGCGATCATGGACTGGAGGATATGATAGCCCGTTCCCAGCGGATCCTGGTCCGGATTCAGGAACGTCAGGAGACGCTGTTTCTGGTAGTCTTTCAGAAAAAACCAGGCTGCCGGAAGCAGGGTCAGGAACCCCGCGGCCGCCAGCAGGACGGATTTGAGCCGTACGCCGACAAAAAAGATCATCGAGATGAAGATGATCAGGAGCATCAGGGCGGTTCCCAGGTCCGGCTGCTTGAGAATAATAAAAAATGGGAGGAAAACGATCAGGAACGGGACCGCCAGTTCCCGAAGGCGGTAGGGTCGCGGAAGGCGGTGTTCGTCAAGGTATCGGGCCAGCACCAGGATCAGGGTCAGTTTCATCATCTCCGACGGCTGAAACGAGAATCCTCCCAGGTTGATCCACCGCTGAGAACCCTTGACGGCGGTGCCGAGAATGAAAACGGCGACCAGAAGCGCAATGGAGATCCCGTAGATGACGTAGGCATGGCGGGCAATGAACCGGTAGTCCACGGAGAAGGCGATGAACATGGCAAGGACGCCAATGGCCAGCGACTGCATCTGCTTGATATAGAGCGATGTATGACGTGCGTCGGCCAGGCTGTAGCCCGTGCTGTAGATGTTCATGAGTCCGATGGCACAGATGATCAGAACCATGCCGAACAGCGTCCAGTCAAAATTGAGCAGGAGCCGGCGATCGACCTTCATGGATCCTCCTTCCGGGCTGGATCCGGCCGGATCGCCGCCAGGGAAGGCTTGACCCGGGGAGGCGTATCCGGACGGGCGGTCTGTTCCTTTCCGGGCTTGTTTTTCTGCTCGAAATACGCATCGATCACCCTGCGGGCTACAGGAGCGGCTGCCGAGCCGCCGTGTCCGGCGTTCTCCGCGATAACGGCGACGACGATCTCCGGGTTCTCATGGGGAGCGAAGCAGACAAACAGGGCATGGTCGCGGAATCGGCCGGAGAAGCTTTTGGCCTTCCCGTCCGAGGCATATCCCACGACCTGGGCTGTGCCCGTCTTCCCGGCCACGTCGGCTTCCTTCCGGCGGAGCGCCCCGCCGGTTCCGCCCGGTTCATTCACGACCCCCCACAGGGCATCCCGGAGGAGAAGGCGATTCTTTTCGCTGAGCGGAAGGACGTTTTTTTTCTCCGGCGGAAAGGCCTGGACGACCTTGCCGTCAATGGATTCGATCTGGCGGACGACACGGGGACGCCACACGGTACCCCCGTTGGCCAGGGCGCCGTAGGCCAGGGCAAGCTGCAGCGGCGTTGCGGTGTTGTAACCCTGGCCGATTGCAATGGAGATGGTTTCTCCCGGTTGCCAGGGGGTCTTGAAGCGGGCGAGCTTCCAGTCCCTCGTCGGGATCGTGCCGCCCTTTTCCCGCGGCAGGTCAATGCCGGTAATCTCACCAAACCCGAAGGCGCGGGCATAGTGGGCGATCTTGTCGACCCCGAGGAGCTTGCCGAGGTTGTAGAAATAGACGTCACAGGACGAGACGATGGCCCGGTGGAGCGATACACGGCCGTGGCCGTGCTTCTGCCAGCAGCGGAACGTCCGGTTTCCCAGGGTGAAGGATCCATTGCAGTGGAAAGCGGTATCCGGGGTGACAAGTCCCTCCTCGAGGGCTGCCGCGGCGACGACCAGCTTGTACGTGGAACCCGGCGGGTACTGGCCGGAGATGGCCCGGTTCTCGAGGGGGTGAGCCGGGTCCTGGCTCAGCCTTTTCCAGTCCCTGGCGGAAATCCCTCCCCGAAAGAGGTTCGGATCGAAGGAAGGGGAGCTGACCAGGGCCAGCACGGCTCCGTCGCGGGGGTCCAGGGCGACCACCGCCCCCGGCTTTCCCTCCAGGGCGTTCCAGGCGGCCTCCTGGAGTACGGAATCGACATTCAGGACGACGTTGTGCCCCGCGATGGGCGAGAGCCGGCCCAGGATCCGGACTTCCTTGCCCACCACGTTCACCACCACGTTTTCTGCCCCGTTCGTTCCTCTGAGAGGGCTGTCCAGGTATCGCTCAACGCCGAATTTGCCGACCATGTCGCCACTGGCGTAGCGCATCCCTTCCCTCTCCAGGTCTTCCGGGCTGATTTCCCCCATGTACCCGATGAGATGCGCCATCTTTTCCTCCTGGAGATACTGGCGGACCGGCACGACCTCGGAGACCATTCCCGGCAACTCCAGGGCATGGGCCTCCACGAGGGCCAGCTTTTCGCGGCTGATGTTTCGTTCGATCCTCAACGGCTCCACGGAGCGGGTCTTCCGGATCTCCAGGATCTCTTCCGGATAGGGGAGGGAACGCTCCCTGCAGAGAGCGGCGAAGCGGTGTGTCACATCCCGGACGTTTCCCGCCCGCTGGGGGTGAAACAGAATATCGAAGGCGGCCTGGTTGTCCACCAGCACCGTGCGGTTTCTGTCGAGGATAACGCCCCGTACGGCCCGGATGGTGCGGTTGCGCAGGCTGTTGCTTTCGGAGCGCTGAAACAGCTCGCTTCCCTTGATGACCTGAAGGTGCCACATCCGCACCACAAGAACCGAAAGGGCGCAGACGACGATCAGGAGCAGCAGCCGGAACCGTTTATGGAATTCGGCGGAGTCATGGCCATTGAGCCGGTTGTGCCGACTTGCCATTCCCGTATCCCTCCAGTCGGCGGCAGAGTTGGAACAATATCGGGGAGAGCCCGCTGAGGATGCACGCCTGGGGTAGATAGATCTTCAGTCCCGTAACGAGGACGTTCATTCCATATATTATATAGTAAGCGGAGACAAGGATGATTCCCTCGGCCAGAACGGACAGGAAGGTGACAAAGACCAGGAAAAAGGTCTTTGTGGAATAGACCCGGGCGGAGACGGAAGAAAGGGTGAAGAAGATGATTCCGTAAGACAGGACATAGAGGCCCGGAAAGGGGGCGATCAGGGTGTCCATGAAGTAGCCCATCAGAAACGTCAAAACGGCCCCCCTGCCGGTCTCCATGAACAGAGCCGCATAGATCACCCCGATGGTCGTGAGCTCCAGGCTGAGCCGTTCGGCCGTGAAGAGCTCCACGATGGACGTCTGCAGAATGACAAGGCCCAGAGCCAGCGGCGGAAGGACAAGGTAACGGGTCATTTCTTCTGTTTGTAGTCCAGAATCAGGACTTCTTCCAGCCGGTTGAAATCCGACGCCGGAGCCATGTCGATCTTCTGGAAAAGGCTGTCCGCTTTTTTGTCGAAGGCGGTGACCGAGCCCAGGACGAGCCCCTTGGGATAAAGGCCGGACAGGCCGGACGTGAGCAGAACGTCTCCCGCCTGAACGTCCTCCAGATTGGATATGTATTTCAGGCGGCCGCCTCCGGAGCCGTTGCCCTGGAGAATGCCCTCCGCACGGGTCCTCTGGATCAGGGCGTCGATGTTGCTTTTCTCGTCCGTGATCAGGAGCACCTTGGAAATGTTCGGTGACGCCTCGATGACACGTCCCACCACTCCCCTGCTGGAGAGAACGGGTTGCCCCGGCCGGACGCCACGGGTGGTTCCCCTGTCCAGGAGGATGGTCTTGAAGAGGGTGCCCTGGCTCTTGTCGATGACCCTCGCCGCCATGGCCGGAATCTTCAATTCCTGCTGCAGGGACAACAGGGCCTGGAGCCGCTGGGCCTCCAGGTACCCTTCCCGGTAGCGGTTCAGTTCCGTGGTCAACTCATCGATTTTTTTCCCCAGTGCCCGGTTCTCCTGCCGGAGACCGATCAGGTGCAGGTAGTCCGTCCATGTGTCTCGCAGGGAGTGGAAGGATGCCATCAGGGTGGACTGAACGGGGCCGGTGATCTCCAGGACGGCGATGCGGATCAGGCCCGGACGTTCGGGGTACCGCAGGTGGTAGGAGATCATGGCCAGCGTCAGCAGGAGAAAGACGGCCAGGATGATCAGGTTCTTTTTTCGTTTCGATGCGCTCATGTCCATCCCACGGTCACGGCGGAATGGAAGTGCCCTGCATCGCAAGAGCCGGTTTGTTCCGGTCAGGATGCGAAGAACAGATCCCGTCTCGGTTCCGGTGGAAGAGTAAGAAAATACCCTGGAAAGCCGCCTGGTGCCTCCGGCAGGAAGTGATGGCTGCGTTTTTGATCTTACCCGAAAGCCCGACCGGGACGCGTATCGACTTCAAGAAGGCTCCAACCGTCACGGGACCCTGATTTGCCGGGGAGCCGCTGCCTACGGCTGGACGGCCACCTCCTTCAGAAGATTCATGTGATCCAGGGCCATGCCGGCGCCGCGGACAACCGTGGACAGGGGGTCCTCCGCCACCGTCACGGGCAGTCCCGTTTCCTCCTTGAGAAGGAGATCGAGGTTTCTAAGCAGGGCTCCCCCGCCGGTTAACGTGATGCCGCGATCCACGATATCTCCGGCCAGTTCGGGAGGCGCATTTTCGAGGGCATCCTTGACGGCGTCGACAATGAGGCTGATGGGTTCCATGATGGCTTCCCGGATTTCCTCCGAGTTCGCCTCGATGATCTTGGGAATCCCGGAGATCAGATCCCGGCCTTTTACGTCCACCTTGCGGATCTCATTGTCCGGAAAGGCGGAGCCGATGGTGGTTTTGATGATTTCACCGGACCGCTCCCCGATGAGCAGGCTGTATTTCCGTTTCAGGTACTGGACGATTTCCTCGTCGATCCGGTCGCCCGCGCACCGCACGGACTTGGAGTACACGATGCCGGCCAGGGAGATGACGGCCACTTCGGTCGTCCCGCCGCCGATATCCACGACCATCGAACTGATGGGGTCCATGATGGGAAGCCCCGCGCCGATGGCGGCGGCCATGGGTTCCTCGATCAGGTAGACTTCCCGGGCTCCCGCCGATTCAACGGTCTCCCTGACGGCCCGCCTCTCCACCTGGGTGATGCCCGACGGGATGGAGACGATGATTCGGGGGCGGATCAGCGTCCTGCGGTTGTGAACCCTCTGGATAAAATGCCGGAGCATGACCTCGGTAATGTCGAAGTCGGCGATAACCCCGTCCCGGAGGGGACGGACGGCTTCAATGTTCCCGGGGGTTCTGCCGAGCATTTTTTTCGCTTCCGCGCCGACCGCCAGAACCTTTTTGGTTCCCCGTGCATCGCGATGAACGGCCACGACGGACGGTTCGCTCAGAACGATGCCTTCTCCTTTTACATAGACCAGCGTATTCGCTGTGCCCAAGTCTATAGCCAGATCGTTGGAAAACTTCCCCAGAATGAAATCAAACAGCAAGGCAGGACCTCCTGGTTGTTTGCTTTGAAATAACGGACACTTATACCCGATATCCCGTAAGGACAGACCCTTATACTGTATTTCGACACCCGAATCAAACCATTTTTCAATTACTTTGGCGTGGATCACCTCTCCGGAACAATCCTCCGGAAGGTGCGATGAAGCGGGACCTGCAATCGGGATTCCGGTCGTTTATGGATGGATGGTATACGGCAGGGATGCCTACGTATTTACCCCTATTGCATCCAGACTCCTGCAAAGATGCAACAATTGGTTTTTTCTTGAAAAATACTGTTGCCTGCGGGTCGTCCCTTGTGTATAAAAGCCCATCTCATGACGGGAGGGACCGGCATGCTCAACAAGGTGATGCTCATCGGACGGCTGGGAGCGGACCCGGAGGTTCGCTATACCCCGGATGGCGCCATGATCACGACGTTCCGGCTCGCAACGGACGAGCAATGGAAGGACAAAAGCGGCGAAAAGGTCCAGCGGACCGAGTGGCACCGCATTGTCACCTTCGGCCGGCTGGCGGAAATCTGCGGAAACTACCTGAATAAGGGCAAGCTGGTTTACGTGGAAGGACGGATCCAGACGCGCTCCTGGGAAGACAAGGAAGGTCAGAAACGGTACATGACGGAGATCGTCGCCGCGAGCATGCAGATGCTCGACGGGAGGGGCCAGGGGAAACCCGCGACGGGGGACGAACCTTCCTCCGGTGCGCCCGACGGCGGATATCCGGAAGACGACGTGCCGTTTTGAGGCGGAGAGGGGATTATTTCGGTTCGACCTTCTTGTTCTGGGGGGTCACATCGATTTCGTCGGGTTCCCGGGTTGCCTTCTTGAAGTTCCGGATCCCCTTTCCCAGGGCATTGCCGATTTCCGGAAGCTTGCCGGCGCCGAAGATGATCAGGATGATCACCAGGATGATCAGCAATTCTGGAATACCGATACCAAACATGATTCTTTACTCCCTGTGGGGTTTTTCATCTCCATAGATCATCGTATGGAGGTTGTCAAACCTATCTTTCGAAAGCGCTTCAGGGAAGCCGAAGGTGTACGACCTGCCCCGGTGCCCCCAGGGGGCCCAGGGGTTTTCCCTGAAATGTCAACTGGGTTCCCCCGGCGTTTCCCACATCGATGTCAAACGAGCGGGATGCCCGCCGCTCCAGCCTTTCCCCCGGCTTCAGCAGAACCTGGTACGGCTGGCTCTGGTCTTCGCTGAGGCGGATCCAGGTGTAATCCCGGGCCTCGATGACCAGGGAGTATCCATCCGTCGCTGCGGGTGCGGGTGCAGCCGTCGGCGCGGAGGGCGGTCGGGGTTGGGGTGTCTCCTGGACAACTGCCGGAGTCGGAGCCGGAGCGGATGCGGAAGGTTCGGGAGCCGCCGGCGGGGATCCCGGTGCGCCGGCAGGGGGCTGCTGTGTGGCCGGGGCGGGTGTTGCGGTTTCCGTTGGCTGGGCGGGCGGGGCCGCGGCGGAAGGGACCGATGGCGCGGATGGCGCCGGAACCGGCTCCCGGAGCATCAGAACGGCCGCCGCAATGATCAGGGCCAGCGCCAGGCATGAAATCGTGACGATCCATTTCTTGAGGGACTTTTTTTTCGGTGGTATGAGTACCTCCTCCAGGGAGGGACCTTCGGACTCCGCCAGGAACCGGTTGTATCGCTCCAGCAGTTTGCCCTCATCGGCGCCGATCGACCTGGCATACGACCGGATAAAGGAGCGGGCGATAACCGGTGCCGGCAGTTTTCCGAAACGGCCGGTTTCAATCGCTTCCAGGTTGATTATGGTAATCCGTGTGGCCTCGAAAATGTCTTTCAGCTGAATCCCCTGCGATTCCCTCAGGGATTTCAGATCCTGGACAGGAAATGCCTGATCCGGTGCCGTGTTCCGGGTGGTTTCTGCATCTTCCATGGCTGCTCCGTTTTGCCCCCAAGGATGGAATGATGGGGGACCTTACCATTCTCGGCAGCATCCATGCAACCGGAAATAGTAGAGATTCGGCGAAGAAACGGTTTCCTGCGGTGATTGGTGTCCCGATGCCGCAGACGCGGAGCGTGAACGTACAATTCATGATGGGAGAGATAAAGAGCGATGGATTCCCCTGGTGCCTTCATGAAGGATGTTGCCCGGAAGGCAGGCGATTGGTTGAAGAAGAGGCTCGGCGAAGAGCACACCGTTGACTACAAGGGCGTCATTAACATCGTTACGGAGGCGGACCGCCAGTCGGAGGAAATGATCGTATCGGCGATTCTCGACCGGTATCCGGACCACGACATTCTGGCGGAAGAGGCGGACAGGGTTCCCAAGGGGTCGCCGTACCGGTGGATCATCGACCCTCTCGACGGGACGACGAACTATGCCCACGGCTATCCGGTGTTCTGCGTGTCCATTGCCCTCGAGGAGAACGGCGTCGTCCGGTACGGCGTGGTTTACAATCCGATGTTGAAGGAGATGTTTTACGCCTGCCGGGGCGGGGGGGCCTTTCTGAACGAACGCCCCCTTCGCGTTTCCGGGACAAAGGACCTCTCCCGCAGCCTCCTGGCCACGGGATTTCCATATGACATCCGGGATAATTCCGACAACAACATGAATTATTTTCAAGTAATGGCCAGAAGCGCCCAGGCGATCCGGCGGGCCGGATCGGCGGCGCTGGATATGGCCTATGTGGCGGCCGGCCGTTTCGACGGATTTTGGGAGCTCCGCCTGATGCCCTGGGACACGGCGGCCGGATGGCTCCTGGTGGTCGAGGCCGGCGGGCAGGTCACGAATCTCTCGGGGGCGCCCTTTGCGCTCAATGCACCTCATATCCTCGCTTCGAACGGGCGAATTCACGAGTCCATGATCGCTGCCCTCCGTCTTGCCCCCTCCCCGGCCTGACCAGAAGGGCACGGCACGACAGCCTGTTCCATCCCTCGGGACGGTCTTCCCTTGACAATGCCGATACGGTGTTTATATTAGCGCCAAAAGGTGTGAATGTGAACAATATTAAATGGTTGTCGTCTTTCCGGCAACCGGGTCCGTGTGCCCGGCGTTCTGGATGATCGGGAAGGGAAGACGGCCAAACCGGAAAAGGAGGTTGTGGACATGTTCGGACCGGTCTGGAGATTTGGAAGAATCGTGGATCTCATGCCGGAGGTACAGCGCCTCCAGCGGGAAATGAACCGGCTGTTTTCGGGCGTCAGCCAGCCCTTCAGCCAGGATTTCCCGGCGATCAACGTCTGGAGCGGAGAGAATGAGATCGTTGTCTCCGCGGAGTTGCCGGGAGCGGATCCCGACGGCATGGATATCTCCGTTGTGGGGGAAAGCCTGACCCTCACCGGTGGACGGAATCCGGAGACCCTGAAAGAGGGCGAGAATTACCATCGCCAGGAAAGGAGCAGCGGGCGCTTCAGTCGAACCCTGCAGCTGCCGTTCCGGGTGGATGCGGGAAACGTGGCTGCCCGTTATGAAAAGGGTGTTCTCCATATAACCCTGCCGCGGGCAGAGGCGGACAAACCCAGAAAGATCAGCATCAAGGCGGAGTAGAAAGGGGGGACGACCAAGATGAAGGAACAGGAACTGCAGAAACAGACGGCTTCGAACCCGGTGGAAATGGAACGGACGAGAAACCGCAAGGTGTATGTTCCCCGGGTCGATATCTATGAGACAAAGGAGTCCATTGTGCTTCTGGCCGACATGCCGGGAGTGGACGAGAGTTCCGTGGACATCATGCTGGAAAAGAATGTGCTGACCATCAACGGAACGGTGGAGCCTGTCGCCTTTCCCGGGCACAACCTCGTGTATGCCGAATTCGATACGGGAGACTATCAGCGGGCTTTCACCCTTCCCGAGGAGATCGACCAGAACAGGATCGAGGCCACGGTAAAAAACGGTGTTCTCCGTCTCGTTCTCCAGAAGGCGGAGAAATCGAAGGCCAGGAAAATCGCCATCAAGGCGGAGTGAGAAAGGAGGTGGAAGCGATGGCATTCCGAAAGTTGTTGCCATCACTCTGGGGAGAGCGTGCGGTTCCGGCCGGCCAGGAAGGAGATCACCCCTTTTCCGCTTTGCAGCAGGAAATGAACCGGGTTTTCGACGATTTCTTCCAGGGGACGGCTTTTGCCCCGTTTCCCTCTGCAGGCCGCCGCGCCGGAGGTTTCCATCCTTCCGTGGACGTGAAGGAGGGGGCGAAGGAGATCGTCGTTCAGGCGGAGCTTCCCGGGATAGAAGAGAAGGACGTGGAGATTCTCCTGGAGGAGTCGGCCCTCGTTCTCAAAGGCGAAAAGAAATTTGAAAAGGAAGACAAGGGTGACGGTTACCATACCATCGAGCGGAGCTACGGGTCGTTTCAACGGGTCATTCCCCTGACCCGGGAGATCGATCTGAACAAGGTCCAGGCCCGGTTCAAGAATGGCGTTCTGACGGTAACCCTGCCGAAACTGGAGCAGGCCAAGGCGAAGGAAAAGAAGATTTCCATCCAGTCGGCCTGATCGCGGAAACACGGGGCTTCGGCCGCCGTATACAAAACCTCAATTCGTTTTTCAGGAAGGCAGACAGCCGCAAAAGAAGGGGGAGCGGATTTCAAGTCCGTTTCCCCTCTTTTTTTATTAACGTTCGGGCGGCGGGGGCTGCCACGGGGGCTCCCGCCGTCGCGAAAACGTTTCCGCTCTTCGCCTTCTGAAACCGGAGAGCCTGGGGTCCGGAAACGTTTCCCAATTGCTCCTCTGGGAACCCCCGGTCGCGCCCCCGCGAAGGTCGGTCGAGGAGAGGGGGCTTCCCGGAGCGCGAATAGCGGCTTTTTCGGGGCACCCTGCCGTCGCAGCGCAGCGCCCGCAAAGTCATCTGTCTGAGCGCCCCTGGGCGCGAGTTATGACTTTGCAGCGGAGCGAGACGTTGTAGGGTCGAAAAAACGCTCCTGAGCGCGAGGGAAGCCTTCGCTCCCACATGCCCGCCTCCCATCCGCGCCTGAATCTTTTTAAAAAGTGAAAAAAAGAAGGAGGGCGGACTTGAAATCCGCTCCCCCTTCCTTGTTCCTGATGCATGTAGGAACCGGGGTTTCCCGTCAGGAATCCGCCACCAGCTTCACCAGAACGTTGCGTGTCCTCGGCCCGTCGAACTCGCAGAAAAAGACGGACTGCCACGTACCGAGCACGAGCCGTCCCCCTTCGATGATCACGGTTTCCGAGGCTCCGAAAAACGAGACCTTGATGTGGGCGTCCGAGTTGCCCTCCCGGTGGCGGTAGGGACCGTCGGCGGGAACGATCCGCTCCATGGCGGACGTAATATCCCGCACGACATCCGGATCGGCGTTCTCGTTGATTGTCACTGCCGCCGTTGTGTGGGGGACAAAAACCGTGCAGATACCCTGCCGGACACCCTGCTCCCGGACCAGGGACTGGAGAGAACCGGTGATGTCGATCATCTGGATCCGTGCTGTGGACTTGATGCTGAGGGTTTTCATGGCGCCTCCGTATCGCCGGATGCCGTGAGGGCGGTGTAGAGCCGGTGGCCGATGACAAGCCCCCGATCGATGAAATCCGGTCCGTAGAGGCGCCCGGTTTCCGTCCGGAAGGTCTCCCGGATTTTCCGGAGGCTGTCGAGTCCCTGGAGAAACCGGGGAAGAACAACCTTCAGGGGGATCCGGCGCGGCGCGAGCATGGCCCAAAGGGTTTCCGTGAAATTGTCCGGTCCCCAGCGGAACTTGTCAGCATCGTACAGGGCGTTCGAGATCAGCCGGGCCGCCGGATCTTCCGGTTCCTCGTGGGGCTGGAACGCTTCATGGTTCCGGATGGCCAGGGTGATGGCCCGGCGTTCCTCCTCCAGGAGGGCGAACGGGCCGAGGACCCGATCCGCCTCTTCCGCACCCCGCTGTGCGTGCTGCCGCTCCATCCGCCGGATGTCGTGCAGGACGCCGGCGAGATGGGTCAGGAGGGCGATCCGCCGCAGCTCCTCATCGTCCCATGGCCGGCCGTCCTCCAGGAGGATGATGGCCCCTGCATCGACGGCGACTTTCTGCACGTGGGCCAGTCCGTGGCCGATCGGATCGTCCTGGTCGGCGATGATGCGGATCGCCTCCCTGGCCATGGCCTCGGAGGAAAACAGCTCCTTCGACAAATCGACGGCCCCTTCGCCATCCCGATAGAAGAGAGGGACACCCGCCTCGTCGGCGAATTGCTGCGCCATCTCCCTTGCTCTGCGATACGGGTCTTCCAAAGCTGTCGCCCTCCCGTGTCACACCGGCCGCTCGCCGAAAATCGCTCGGCCGACCCGTACGATGGTTGCCCCTTCCTCCACGGCGATCCGGTAATCATTGGTCATGCCCATGGAGAGCTCCTCCATGTGTACGCCTTCGATCCGTTCCCGGCGGATGGACTCCGCAAGCTGCCGGAGAGTTGAAAAATGCGGCCGGGCCTCCTCGGGATCGTCGAACCAGGGAGGCATCGTCATCAGCCCCCGGATGGACAGGCCGGGCAATTCCGCCAGGCCGCGGATCAGGTCCAGGGCATGGACGGCCGGAATGCCGCTCTTGCTGGCCTCGCCGCTCACGTTGACCTCCACGAGAATCCTTAGGGGCGTTCCCGCTGCAGCGGCCCGGCGGTCCAGCTCCCTGCCCAGTTCCATCCGGTCCACCGAATGAATCAGGTCGAAGAGCCGCACGGCATACTTGGCCTTGTTCGTCTGCAGGTGCCCGATGAAGTGCCACGGAAGCGGCCTGCCCAGGAGTTCGATCTTGCGCCGGGCCTCCTGGACGTAGTTCTCGCCGATGAGGTCCACGCCCGCCGCGATGGCCTCCCGGATCCGGTCGTCGTCGACGGTCTTTGTGACCGCCAGCAGGCGGACCTCCGCCGGCGAGCGCCCGGCCTTCCGCGCTGCCCGGGCGATTTCCTCCGTGACAGAGGCGATATTTTCGCTAACCGATCGGATCGTTTCCATTGGTCGAAAACCGGATGGCCCCCGCCTCGCGGAGGACGTCGATAACTTCGCAGAGGGGGAGGCCCATGACGTTCGTGTAAGATCCCCTGATTTCCTGGATGAAGAAGGCTCCCATTCCCTGGACGGCATACCCCCCCGCCTTGTCGTAAGGCTCGTCCGAAAGAACGTACCAGTTCATCTCCTCGTCTGAAAGGTCCTTGAACAGAACGGCTGAGGAGATCGCCCGGGAGATCGCGCGGTTTCCGCCCCCGGACAGGACGGAAAAGCCCGTGTAGACCGTGTGTTCCCGGCCGCTGAGCGTCCGGAGCATGGCCTTTGCCTCCTCACGATCGGCGGGTTTTCCCAGCACCCGTCCGTCGATGACGACGATCGTGTCGGCGCCCAGCACCCAGGCGTCCGGATTCCGCCGGGCAAGGGCACCTGCCTTGGCCGCCGAGAGCCGGAGCACATGCCCCTCCGGGGATTCCTCGGGTCTCCCTTCCTCCTCCACGCCGCTGGGGAGCACCTGGAACGCCAGGCCGACCCTCTTGAGCAACTCGATCCGCCGCGGTGATGCGGATGCCAGGATCAGTTTGTTTTCTTGAATGATTCCCATCTGTTCGAACTCAACTTTCTTCAAGATGCATTGGCTTTGTAACACAGTTCGTCTCGCCTTGACGACGGGATTTTGATATGGCTCGCGGGAGCGGGAGGTATGCATGGGGGGACATTCGCTTACGTGGCGTCATGACGTGGAAGTCGCCGACCGGGTTCGGATCCGGGAACTGGTTGTTTCCACGGGGGTGTTCTCAGAGGAAGAGGCCGATATTGCCGTGGAGCTGGTGGAGGAGCGCCTGGCCCGGGGCGAGGCCGGCGGCTACGAGTTTCTTCTGGTCGAAGTGGAGGGGTGTCTGGCCGGGTACACCTGCTTCGGCCGGATCCCCGGGACCGTCTCCAGCTTCGACCTGTACTGGATTGTCGTGGCCCCGGAATGGCAGCGCACCGGGATCGGAGTCTTGCTGCTCGCTGAAACGGAGAGCAGCTGCGTTGCATCCGGGGCTTCCCGGATGTATGCGGACACCTCTTCCCTTTTACGCTACGAGGCCGCCCGCCGCTTCTACGAGGCGAACGGCTACCGCCGCGAAGCCTTCCTTCCCGATTTTTACCGGCCCGGCGATGGCAAGGTGATTTATGCCAAGGTCCTGCCGGGGGAATGCAGATGTGGAAAAAGTTCCTGAACTGCCGGAGGGAGGGGATTTCCCCCGCTGCTCAGGGGTTTTCCGGCGGGCGGAGAGAGCCTTCGTACATATCCAGGATGGACAGGAGGAGCGAAGCCACAATCGGCCCGATGACGAAGCCCGAGATGCCGAACAGGGCGATCCCTCCCAGGGTGGACAGGAAGATGAGGAGCGGGTGCATCTGCACATCCCGTCCCAGGAGAACGGGCCGGAAGAGATTGTCCACCATGCTGATGACCAGCGCGCCCGTAAGAAGAACGACAATCCCTTCCCACATGTGTCCCGTCACCAGGAGAATCAGCCCGGCGGGTGCCCAGACGATGGAGCATCCGACACCCGGGATGATCGAGGTCAGGACCATGACGACCCCCCAGGTGAGAGCGCCATTGATTCCCACCAGGTAGAACAGAATCCCCCCGAGTAACCCCTGAATGCCGCCGATGATCAGGGTGACCTTCAGCGTCGCCCGGGCGGTGATGACGAACCGGTCGTACAGGACGGACTCCCTGTCCTTGCCGAGGGCGAAGAGGACCTTGCCCCTCTGGAGCATCCGGTCCCCGTCGCGGATGAAGAAAAACAGGGCATAGAGCATCACGGCAAATTTCACGAGGAACATCAGGGTGTTCTGCGTGAGGCCCGTGAGGGTTTTGACGATGGCGTTCGCCAGGTTTTTGACCACCTCGGTGAAGCGTTCGATCATGGTGTCGCTGTTCAGGTGGAGCCGGGCCGTCGTGGGGTGGGCGGCCAGGCGGTCCGCCCACTCGCGGACCTTGTTTTCCAGGTTTGTGATGTCCGAATCGATGGAAGTGTAGATCTCGATGGACTCGTTCACCAGCAGGGTGGCGAGGATCCCCGCCGGGATGATGAGGATGATGAAGATCAGGACCAGTACGGCGGCGGCATGCAGGGAAGGCATGTTCCGCTTTTGCTGGAGCCTGCGATAGAGGGGCTGGAACAGGCCGGCGATGACGACGGCCCAGAAGAGCGGGAAGAAAAAGGGCTTCAGGAGATAAAGGGACAGAACGGCAACCACGCCTGCCAGGGCGATGAAGAGGGTTCTGCGCGCCTTTACGGGATCCAGCATACCGGCCTGCCGCCTTCGTTGCGATCTGCTGAAATGCATCCCTTCCGGGGATAGGCTGAATGTGCTCCGGGAGCGCGCTTCCACGCTCCCGGGGAATGAGTAAACGAATAATGGATTTCCCCGGCTCCGTCAACCGGGAACCATGAGACAGGAGGAGGCGGAAGGGAAATCAGTCCCTGAAAATCGCGCCGGTGCTGGCGGAGGTGACCTGGCGGGCGTATCGGGCCAGGTATCCGCTGGTTACCCGTGGCCGGAAGGGCTTCAGGGCCTTGCGGCGCTTTTCCAGCTCCTGCTTTCCGACCTTCAGGGTGATCGTTTTCTTCGGGATGTCGATGGCGATGCGGTCGCCTTCCCGGACGAGGGCGAGGGGGCCGCCCTCGGCCGCCTCCGGCGAGATGTGCCCGATGGCGGCGCCCCGGGTCCCGCCGCTGAAGCGGCCGTCCGTGAGAAGGGCTACGGACTTGTCCAGACCCATCCCGGCGATGGCGGAAGTGGGGCCCAGCATCTCCCGCATTCCCGGACCGCCCCGGGGACCCTCGTACCGGATCACGACGATGTCCCCCGCCTTGATCTTTCCCCCCAGGATGGCCGTGATGGCCTCGTCCTCGCTGTCGAAGACCCTCGCGGTTCCCTCGTTGACCAGCATGTCCTCCGCTACGGCGGACTGCTTCACCACCGCCCCGTCGGGAGCCAGGTTGCCCCTGAGGACGGCCAGGCCGCCTTCCGGAAAATAGGGATTCTCCAAGGGGCGGATCACCTCGCGGTCGAGAATCCGCGCCGTTTTCAGGTTGTCGCCCACCTTTTTGCCGGTCACCGTCATGGCGTCCCTCTCGACGACGCCCAGTTCGCTGACGGCCAGGAGGACTGCCTGGATTCCCCCGGCCCTGTGAAGGTCCTCGATATGATGGACGCCGGCGGGGCTCAGTTTGCAGAGGTTCGGTGTCCGAGCGCTGATCTCGTTGAACAGGTCCAGGTCGAGCCGGATTCCCGCCTCATGGGCGACGGCAGGGATGTGCAGGACCGTGTTGGTCGAGCAGCCCAGGGCCATGTCCACGGCAATGGCGTTCCGGAAGGCCTTCAGGGTGGCCACGTCGCGGGGCCGGATCTCCTTCCGGACCAGCTCCATGACCTTCATTCCGGCCTCCTTGGCCAGCCGCCGCCGGGCCGCCTCCACGGCCGGAATGGTCCCGTTGCCGGGAAGCCCGAGGCCCAGCGCCTCGGTGACGCAGTTCATCGAGTTGGCCGTGTACATCCCCGAGCAGGAGCCGCACCCGGGGCAGGCGCAGTCCTCCAGGGCCTTGAGTGTCTTCTGGGTCATCCGGCCGGCCTTGACGGCCCCGACGCCCTCGAAGACGGTGATCAGGTCCGCCGCCTTGTCTCCCAGCCGGCCCGCCAGCATGGGGCCGCCGCTGACGAAGAGGGCGGGAATGTTCAGTCGCAACGCCGCCATGAGCATCCCCGGAATGATCTTGTCGCAGTTGGGGACGAGAACCAGGCCGTCGAAGGGATGGGCCATGGCCATGACCTCGACGGAGTCGGCGATGAGCTCCCGGCTGGCCAGGGAATATTTCATGCCCGTGTGGCCCATGGCGATGCCGTCACAGACGCCGATGGCGGGGAATTCGACAGGGGTGCCCCCGGCCAGGCGGATACCCGCCTTGACATCCTCGGTGATCATCCGGAGGTGCACATGGCCCGGGATGATTTCGTTGAAGGAATTCACCACGCCGATGAGCGGGCGGGAGATCTCCTCGTCGGTGTAGCCCATGGCCTTGAACAGGGACCGGTGGGGGGCCCGCTCCAGGCCCTTCTTCATCAGATCGCTCCGCATCGTTTCTTTCCCCCTTGTTCGATGGCATGCAGCGGCATGAGGCGGGCCCTCCCCGGCCTTCCGGGGCCGGGGAGGGACGGTGAATGGCAAGTCGGCCGCAGCCGCTTATTTTTTGCGGTTTTCCGGGCGCAGGGACCGCACCGCCGAGCCGGCGCGCCACATCTCCGAATCGCGCATTGTGGCCAGCTCCTTGTTCAGCTTCTGGCGATAGTCCGGGGCGCTGTTGGCATCCAGGACGATCTGGGTCTCCTCGCCGTTGATGACGCGCGCGTAGAGCTCGTCGAAAACGGGGGCGACGGCATCGCGGAAGCGTCCCTTCCAGTCGAGGGCGCCCCGTTGGGCGGTGGTGCTGCAGTTCGCGTACATCCAGTCCATGCCGTTGTCCGCCACCAGGCGGATGAGGCTCTGGGTGAGCTCCTCGACGGTTTCGTTGAAGGCCTCGCTCGGGCTGTGGCCGTGCTTCCGGAGAACGTTGTACTGGGCCTCCATGATCCCCGCCAGGGCGCCCATGAGAACCCCCCGCTCGCCGGTGAGGTCGCTGTAGACTTCATTGGCAAAAGTCGTGGGGAAAAGGTAGCCGGACCCGATGGCGACCCCGAGGGCCAGCGTGCGCTCCAGCGCCCGGCCGGTATAATCCTGGAAGATGGCATAGCTGGAATTGATGCCGCTCCCGGCCAGGAAGTTGGTCCGGACGGTCCGGCCCGACCCCTTGGGGGCCACCAGGATCACGTCCACGTCGGGCGGCGGGATGACGCCCGTCCGCTCCTTGTAGACGATGGAAAAGCCGTGGGAGAAGTACAGGGCGTCGCCTTTGTTCAGGCAGGCCTTGATGGCGGGCCACATGGTCTTCTGTCCCGCGTCGGACAGGAGGTACTGGATGACCGTTCCCCGCCGGGCCGCCTCCTCCGGCGAAAACAGGGTCTCGCCGGGAACGAAACCGTCCGCGAGGGCCTTTTCCCAGGAAGCGCCCCCTTCCCGCTGGCCCACGATGACCCGGATTCCATTATCCCTCATGTTCAAGGCCTGTCCCGGTCCCTGGACCCCGTAGCCTACGACGGCGACGGTCTCGTCTTTCAGAACCTGCCGGGCTTTCTCCAGCGGAAACTCCTCCGCTGTGACCACCTCTTCCAGGACGCCGCCGAAGTCAATCTTTGCCATGGAACTCCTCCTGTTTCTCTCGAATATTCGAATGGGCCGTTTCCGCCCGCCCGGGCGGTTCCGGACTCATTCGGGTTTGAATTTTTCCAGTGCCACCATTCCCGATCGGGAAAAATCCTCGAGCCCGAGGGGATCGAGAAGCTGGATCGCCCGGTCGATGCTGTCCTTCCGGCCCGATACCTCGATGACGCAGTACTTGTCGTCCATGCAGACCACCTTCCAGTTGTACAGGTCGACCGCGGCCATGATCTGGACACGGGTCTCGTCGCTCCATCGCATGCGGAACAGGACGAGCTCCCGCCGGGAGGCCATCCTTCCCGTGAGGTCGTCTACGGATAGCACGTCCACGAGGCGGTTCAGCTGCTTCTTCAGCTTTTCCATGGTGGACGCCGATCCCTTGGTGGTGATGATGATCTTCGTCGTCTCTGGCGTCTTGGTGATGTTGGCCGTGATGCTCTCAATGTTGAATCCTCCCCCGCTGAAGGTGCCGGCGATGCGCGCCAGGACATCGGGACGGTTGCGTACGAGGAGGGCGATGGTGTTTTCCTTTGCTTTCATTGTCTCTTGAACCTTTCTCGAAATGGATCCCGGACAGCACCGGCGGAAGGCCCGTCTGCTCCTTCCCTGTCTGTCCCCGGCGGTTGTCCGGGACCGCTTGTCAGTTGAAGCTGCGCGTCCCGGGATCCTCCCCGCCGTTGGTCGGGGCAGCGGGAAGCTCTACGCCCAGTTCCATGTCCGCGATGGAGGCCCCGGGGCGGACCATGGGGTAAACACACTCCTCTTTTTCCACCCGGATGTCCATGACCACGACCCCCGGGGTTTCCAGCCCCTTCTTCAGGACGGCTTCCAACTCCTCCGGGCGGCTGGCCCGCAGGCCCGTGGCCCCGTAGGCCTCGGCGATCTTCACGAAGTCGGGGGCGTAGGTCATGTCGGTGTGGGAGTAGCGCCGCCCGTAGAACATCTGCTGCCACTGGCGGACCATTCCCAGGTACTGGTTGTTCAGGATCACGATTTTGACCGGGATGTTGTACTGCACCGCCGTGGCCAGTTCCTGGATGTTCATCTGGATGCTGCCGTCGCCGGCGATGTCTACCACTGTCTTGTCCGGCTTCGCCACCTGGGCGCCCATCGCGGCGGGGAAGCCGAACCCCATGGTTCCGAGGCCGCCGGAAGAGATGAAGGCCTGGGCATGGTCGTAGGTGTAGTACTGGGCCGCCCACATCTGGTTCTGGCCCACCTCGGTCGTGATGATCGCCTCCCCCCCGGTCAGCTCGTAGAGCTTCCGGATAACCTGCTGCGGCTTGATCCGGTCCGTTCCCTCGTCGAAGCGCAGAGGGACCCGCTTCTTCCAGGCGTCGATCTGTTCCAGCCACTCCCGGATCGGTTCCGACGGGACGGGTCCTCCGGCGGCGAGGGCCTCATTCAGCATGCCCAGCGCCGTCTTGGCGTCGCTGACGATGGAAAGGTGGGAGCGGACGATTCGGTCGATGGAGACGGGATCGATGTCGATATGGATGATCTTCGCGTTGGGGGCGAAGGTGTCCACCTTGGAGGTTACCCGGTCGTCGAAGCGCATCCCCACGGCGATCAGCAGGTCGCTGCCGGTGATGGCCATGTTGGCGTAGTACGTGCCGTGCATTCCGGGCATTCCCAGCCAGAGGGGATCCGAGCCCGGGTAGGCGCCGAGGCCCATCAGGGTGGAGGTGATGGGAAAGCCGGTCCGCCGGACGAACTCACGGAGCTCCTCCGAGGCCTTCCCCAGGAGCACTCCTCCTCCGGAGACAATCACAGGTTTCCGGGCGGCCCGGATCATCTCCACGGCCTTCGCGATGTCCTCCTGCTGCGGCTTCTCCAGTCCGTTGAGCCTGTTGAAGTCGTCGCGGATGTCTTCTTCTTCGATGGTTGCCTGTGACACATCCCGGGGCAGGTCCACCAGCACAGGGCCGGGGCGCCCGGAGCGGGCGATGTGGAACGCTTCGTGGATGGTTGAAGCGAGGTCCTCGATCCGCCGGACCAGGAAGTTGTGCTTCGTGCAGGGCCGGGTGATCCCGGTGATGTCGACTTCCTGGAAGGCGTCGCTGCCGATCAGGCCCGTCGGCACCTGGCCCGTGAAGATGACCACGGGGATGGAGTCCATATAGGCGTTGGCAATGCCCGTCACCGTGTTCGTGGCGCCGGGGCCGGAGGTGACGAGGCAGACACCGACCTTGCCGGATGCCCGGGCGTACCCGTCGGCGGCGTGAATGGCGCCCTGTTCGTGCCGGACGAGGAGATGGCGGAAAATCTCCTTGTACAGCTCGTCGTAGATCGGAAGCACAACCCCGCCGGGATAGCCGAAGATGACGTCCACGTTTTCCCGGCGAAGCGTTCTCAGCAATACCTGGGATCCAGTCAGTTTCACAATGTTCCTCCTGCAAATTGACAAGTGCGTTGACCAGCGGATTCTGAAAACAAAAAAACCGTTACCCGGGAGCCGAGTAACGGTCTGTTGCTGTTTGAAAGTTTCTTACAAGTGCACCATTACCCGGCCCCCATATGAATGGGGATGATAATTATGCCGATGATGCCGATTACGTTTCTCCTCATGGTCATTTCAAACCTTTTCCCTTGAAACGAAGGCCCCTCTTAACAGCGGAAAAATTCATTGTCAAGCGTTTTTAGCCCGATTTTCACCAGTAACGCCGGGTTTTCACGCCGTGCTCGCCGAGATAGGCCTTGATCCCGTCGATGGTGTACGTCCGGTAGTGGACCATGGAGGCGATCAGGGCTGCATCCGCCTTACCCGCCGTGAGCACGTCCACGAGATGCTGCGGTGTGCCTGCTCCGCCGGAGGCGATGACGGGGATGCCGACGCAGGTTGAGATCCGTTCCGTCAAGGTCAGTTCGTAGCCGTCCTGGGTCCCGTCGGCGTCGATGGAGTTCAGGCAGATCTCGCCGGCGCCCAGGCGCTCCGCCTCCCGGGCCCACCAGAGCGCGTCGATGCCGGTGTACCGGCGGCCGCCGTGGATGACGATCTCATATCCCGACGGAGTCGCCTGCGACGGCTCCACGCGCTTCACGTCCATGCCCAGGACGATGCACTGGCTGCCGAAGGCCCGCGCCCCCTCCGTGATGAGGGACGGATTCTCCACCGCCGCGGAGTTGACGCTCACTTTTTCGGCTCCCGCCAGGATCACCTCCCGCATGTCCTCCAGGGTCCGGATGCCTCCACCCACGGAGAAGGGGATGAAGATCGTCTCGGCTACCCGGCGGACTACATCGATGAGGATATTCCGGCCGTCGGAGGAGGCGGTGATGTCGTAGAACACGATCTCGTCCGCCCCCTGCTCGTAGTACTCCCTGGCCGCCTCCACGGGGTCCCCGATATCCACGTTTCCTTCGAACTTGATTCCCTTGGTCAGCAGCCCGTTGCGGACATCGAGGCAGGGAATGATCCGTTTACTCAGCATCGCTTCCCCTCCAGCGGCTGAAATTTTCCAGAATCTGAAGCCCCGGCCGGCCGCTCTTCTCGGGATGGAACTGAACGGCCACGAGATTCCGGTATGCAACGGCGGCGCTAAAGGGGATTCCGTAGCGGGTCTCCCCGACGATCCGTTCCCGGTCCGCCGGATCCGGATAGAAAGAGTGGACGAAATAGAACTCCGCCTCCGACGGGATTCCCGCGAACACGGGATGGCCTTTCAGGAAGTGCACGGAGTTCCAGCCCATGTGGGGGATCTTGAGCTTTTCCCCGCCCTCCTGCAGGCCGGCGGGAAAGCGGCGGACGACGCCGGGAAGGATTCCCAGGCAGGAGGTTCCGCCGTCCTCTTCGCTCTTGTCGAAGATCACCTGGGTGCCCAGGCAGATCCCCAGGACCGGCCGGCCGTCACCGACCCAGCGGTGGATCCACCCGTCCAGTCCGGAGGTCCGCAGGTTGGCCATGGCCTCCCCCGCGGCGCCCACGCCCGGGAAGATGATGCGCTCCGCCCGGTCCAGCCGGGCCGGGTCGCTGGTCACCTCGCAGGGCAGGTTCAGGGAGTGCAGGGCCCGGGCCACGCTGGTGAGGTTTCCGGCCCGGTAATCCACGATGCCGATCATGTGTTTTCGTCCTTACAGCGAATTCCCTGATGGGTGTTCCGTCGCTCCAGTTCGCGATCGATGGCGCCCAGAACGGCCATCTTGTTGACGGCCCACCCGGGGGCGAGGAATATATCCCGGTACCCGTCCGCGGTCAATCGCTGGATGACCATCCGCGGCGGCAGGATCTCCAGGACGTCGCAGACGGTCTCCACATACTGTTCCCGGCTCCATAGCGGAAATGGCTCCCGTTCGTAAAGCGTTCCGAGAGACGTTCCCGAAAGCACCAGGAGGCAGTGGATCTTGATGCCGTCGATGGGAAGGGCTGCCAGGGTCCGGGCCGTTTCGAGAACATCCTCCCGGGTCTCTCCGGGCAGTCCGGCGATGATGTGCGCGCAGAGGTGAATGTTTCTTCCGGAGGCCCGGCGCACTGCATCGAGGAACTGCTCCGCCGGGTGGCCGCGGTTGATCCGGGCCAGGGTCCGGTCGTGGATCGACTGGAGACCCAGCTCGATCCAGACGTGGCGGTCCCGCGCCAGCTCCTCCAGGATATCCAGGACTTCGTCGGGCAGGCAGTCGGGGCGGGTTCCGATGGACAGTCCGGCCACGTCCGGCAGGTCCAGGGCCTCCCCGTAGAGGCGGCGCAGACGCTCCACCGGGGCATAGGTGTTCGTGAAGGTCTGGAAATAGGCGAGGAACCGGGCAGCCTGGCGATGCTCCCGGTAGTACGCCATTCCCTTGAGCAACTGGTCCGTGACGGACGGCAGGGGGCCCGCCATGCGGAGCCTGGAGCCGCGGCCGTCGCAATACACGCAGCCGCCCGAGGCGACGGATCCATCGCGGTTCGGGCAGGTGAATCCGGCGTCGACGGGCAGCTTGTAAACCCGGCAGCCGAACCGGTTCATCCAGTAGCTTTTCAGGTCATAATAGCGCTTTGTGTTTTTCCAGAAATCCGGTTTGGTCAATGGCAGCTCCGGGGACCGGGCCGCTTTCCGGCGGTTCCGGTTCGGGGGATTGAAACGGATAAATCGATTGCCATTATTTTGAAATGTAGTATAGCAATTTTTTTCCCGGGGCGACCGGCGGGGACGGAAGAATCCGCCGGCGGACGTTTTCCGGTCCGGAAGGTCCGCCGCGTTCGGAACCGGGGAAAAGGATATCCCCTGCGGGAGGATTCCCGGCATGACCGTGCAAGCCGTTCAGGAACCGGATGTTTTCGTCTATCTGAGCCAGATTCTTGGCCGGCCGGTTCAGGATGGTCAGGGCCGGGAACTCGGGTCAATCGCCGATGTGTCCGCGAACCTGGCAGAGCTGTATCCCTCCGTCGGTACCCTCCGGATCCGCCCGCGGGGGGGAAAATCAGCCCTGTACATTTCCTGGCAGGACGTAACCCAGGCCAATGGATCCATCCTGAGCGTAGGATCGTTGAAGGAGGCGCCCGGCCTGGGCGAGAACGAGCTGTTTCTACGCGACGCCCTCTTGGACAAGCAGATCGTCGACACGAACGGCGCCAAGATCCGGCGGGTGAACGACCTGCAGTTTCTGCGCTCCCACGAGCGCCTTCATCTGGTGCACGTTGACGTGGGATTCCGGGGGCTCATGCGGCGGGTGGGCCTGGAGAGGGCCATGGATTTTCTTCTCCAGTCCCTTTTCGATTACGAGCTGCCCAACCAGTTCATCTCCTGGAAATACGTCCAGCCCGTATCCTCGCCGGACCTGCTTCGGCTCTCCATCACCCAGAACCGTCTGGCCCAGCTGCACCCGGCGGATCTCGCGGACATCATCGAAGATCTGGACATTCACCAGCGGGCGGCGGTTTTTCAGTCCCTGGACGTCGAGACCGCGGCGGAGACCCTGGAAGAGACGGATCCCAAGATCCAGGTCAGCCTGATCGAGACGGTGGCGGCGGACAAGGCCTCGGACATCATCGAAGAGATGTCTCTCAGCGAAGCCGCCGACCTCCTGGGGGACCTGCCAAAAGACAAGGCGGAGGGGATCCTCAAGGAGATGGAGCAGGAGATTGCAGAGGACGTAAAGGAGCTGCTGGCCCATCCCGAGGAGGAGGCCGGCGGGCTCATGACGACGGCGTTCCTCAGTGTCCCGCCGGAAGCCACAACGGCGCAGGTCCTGGAGATCCTGCACCGGGAGGCCATGGATCTGGATTTTGTCTATTACGTTTATGTGATGGACCCGCAGGAGCGCCTGCTGGGCATGTTGAGCCTCCGGGAGCTCCTGGCGGCCGCGCCGGAGGCGAGGGTCGCCGACCTGATGGATACCCGCTTCGTTACGGTCCGCCTGAACGAGGAACCCGACGAGATCGCGGAGCAGTTCGCCAAGTACGCCGTCATGGCCGTCCCGGTCGTGGACCGGGAGCAACGGATGAAAGGGGTCATCCCGTTCCGGAATCTCCTGGAACTGGTCGCCCCGAAACTGGGCAAGTGAGACCGATGGAAGAGGACGGAGACCACGCGTGTTTGAAAGGCTGTTCGGCAGGTCGGCGGGGAGCGTGTTTGCGACCCTGTCCCGCGGAGGCGCATGGCGGCGCTTTGCGGTGTTCTTCGCCCTCATCGGCCCGGGGATCATCACGTCCAACGTGGACAACGATGCCGGCGGGATCACCACCTACTCGCTGGCCGGGGCGGAGTACGGCCTTTCTCTCCTCTGGACCCTGATTCCCATCACCGCGGTGCTCATCATCATCCAGGAGATGGGGGCCCGCATGGGGGTGATCTCCGGCAAGGGCCTGTCGGACATGATCCGGGAGCGCTTCGGGGCGAAGGTCACCTTCTACCTCATGATCGCCCTCCTCCTGACCAACCTGGGCAACACCGTTTCCGAATTCGCCGGCATCGCCGCAAGTCTCGAGATCTTCGGCATCAGCAAGTACGTGTCCGTTCCTCTCGGGGCGGCGTTCGTCTGGTGGCTTGTGGTGAAGGGGAACTACAAGTCCGTCGAGAAGGTCTTCCTCTTCGCCTGTGTGTTCTACCTGGCCTACATCGTTTCGGGATTCATGGGGAAACCGGACTGGGGAAAGGTCGGGTCGGCGCTCCTCACACCCTCCATCCGGTTCGAGCCGGGGTTCCTGACCATGGCGCTGGGTCTCATCGGGACCACCATCGCCCCCTGGATGCAGTTCTACCTCCAGTCTTCCGTGGTCGACAAGGGCCTCAAGGCGGAAAACTATCCCTATGCCAGGATGGATGTCATCGTCGGCTCCGTCATGGTCAACGTGGTGGCCTTTTTCATCATCATGCTCTGCGCCATCACCCTCCACACCAGCGGCGTGAAGATCGAATCCGCCAAGGACGCCGCCCTGGCGCTGGCCCCCCTGGCCGGAGCCTACTGTTCCTGGCTATTCGCATTCGGCCTCTTGAACGCATCCCTTTTCGCCGCCTCCATCCTGCCCCTCTCCACGGCCTATACGGTCTGCGAGGCCTTCGGCTGGGAGTCGGGACTGGACCATAAGTTTATGGATGCACCCCAGTTCTACGGGCTCTATTCCCTGATGATCCTCCTGGGTGCCGGGATCATTCTCCTGCCCGACATCCCCCTCATCGCCATCATGTACTACTCCCAGGTCATCAACGGGATCCTCCTGCCGGTGATCCTCGTGGCCATGCTGCTCCTCGTCAACGACCGCAGCATCATGGGCGAGCACGTCAACGGCCCGGTGATGAACGTCATATCCTGGGCCGCCGTGGCGGGGCTGATTGTCCTCTCGGCGGGCCTCCTGGTGTCGTCCCTCTTCTCCTGAGGGTTTTCCGCAGACAGGTGACGGGTTCCGTACCGGCCGCCTTGGCGAAGCCCCCGATGGTTTCCGGGATTCAGCCGGGCGTCCGGGACTGCCCGGCCGAATCCGGAGCTGTTTCCAGGCGTTGGTGTTCCCCGGCCGGGTTTCCCCTTGCCAGGGGGCCGGGGGGCTTGCTATAAGGTCGGGAAAACGGGGGTTTCACGATGGAAATCGGCATTGTCGGACTTCCCCAGAGCGGAAAGAGCACCCTCTTCGAGATCATGACCGGGACGAAAAGTCGGGATCTCCACGGCGAGACGGTCGTCCGGGGGCAGGCGACGGTCCCGGACGCGCGCTTCGACCGGCTCGCCTCCGCCTTTCCCGACCTCCGGGCCGTTCCGGCCCGGATCCCCGTGACCGACGTCCACGCAGCGGGCGAGAAGGCCTGGGAAACGCTCCGGCAGAGCCTGAGCGGGGCCGACGGCCTCCTGCACGTGGTGGACGGCTTTACGATTCCCGAGGTCGACGAGGTCATCGCCTCCTACCGCCGCCTCGAAGACGACCTGGTGCTCTCGGACCTGATGGTCGTGGAAAACCGCATCGAGAAGCTCCGGAAAATGTCAAGGACGGCCATGAAGCCCCTGGACCAGCTCCACCTGGCCATCCTGCCCCGGGCGCTGGAGCGGCTGGAGGCGGGCCTTCCGCTCCGGGAAGCCGGATTCTCCGAGGAGGAGGCCTTTTCCCTCCGCAGCTTTTCCTTCTGGACGATCCGTCCCGAGCTCGTCGTGATCAACACCGCGGAAGACAATCTGGCCCTGGCGGAGGCCTTCCGGGAGAAGGCGGCCCTGTCGTCCCCGGTCATCGGGATCTGCTGCCAGCTCGAGGCCGACCTGACGGGCCTCTCGCCGGAAGAGCAGAAGGAGTTCCTGGCCCCTCTGGGACTGGAAGAGCCGGCCTTCGGGCGCGTTATCCGGGCGGCCTTTGCGCTCCTGAACCGCATCTCCTTCTTTACCATCGGCAAGGAGGAGGTGAAGGCCTGGGTTATCCCCGCGGAGACGAAAGCGCCGCGGGCCGCCGGGACGATACACAAGGACTTCGAGCGGGGCTTCATCAAGGCCGAGGTCATTCACTTCGAGGAGTTCGAGACCTCCGGGAAATCCTGGGCGGCCGTGAAGACGGCGGGAAAGCTCAGGCTGGAGGGGAAGGAGTATGTCGTCCGGGATGGGGATATTATCCAGTTCCGCTTCAACGTCTGAGGGCGGATCTGGAAAATGCCCGGATGCTTCGTTGTGCCGGCTCCAATGATCGAAAGGGGAGCGGATTTCGAATCCGCTCCCCCTTTTTTCTTTTTCTTTCTTTTCTTCGTATCAGGGCGCGGGGGCTGCCACGGGGGCTCCCGCCGTCGCGGAGACTTTTCCATGGAGCGCATCGTCTGGCCGGAAGTCCGTCCGGATGGAAAAGTCTCCTGATTGCTCCTCTGGGAACCCCCGGTCGCGCCCCCGCGGATGCAGAGGAGAGGGTGAAAACAACCGGAATTCGCGTCTCGTGTGGACCTGTCCCCGGCGAACGTTGGTCGGGGAGAGGGGGCTTCCCGGAGCGCGAATAGCGGCTTTTTCGGGGCACCCTGCCGTCGCAGCGAAGCGCCCGCAAAGTCATCTGTCTGAGAGCCCCCGGGCGCGAGTTATGACTTTGCAGCGGAGCGAGACGTTACAGGGTCGAAAAAACGCTTCTGAGCGCGAGGGAAGCCCTGCTCCCATATGCCGGCCTCCCATCCGCGCCTGATTCTGTATAAAAAAGAAGAAATAAAGGGAGGGGGAACAGATTCGAAATCCGTTCTCCTCTTTCGCATGTTCAGACGAACCGCTTCACCACCGGCCGGAGCATGCGGCCCATGAGGGGTTCCGCTGTCCGGAGGGCGCCGCGCGGGCAGACCTCGATGCAGCAGTAGCAGCGGATGCAGGCGTCGTAGTCGAAGCGGAGCCCCGCTTCTTCAACCGCGATGGCCTTTACCGGACACATGTCCCGGCAGATGCCGCAGAGCGTGCAGGATTCCGGAGCGCATACGGGCCGCTGCAGCAGGTGGCGCCGGACAAGGCTGTTCATGGATGCGTTTCCGAAGAGGAGGGGCTCCGCTCCGGGGATCCGGAATCCCCGGACCTCTGGCGTTTCCCCGTCGATGGCGACCTCTTCCCCGGGCAGTCCCGCCTCCTGTCCCGCCCGCCAGGTCGGGAGCTTCTCCGGCGGGAGCCCCACGATGCGGCAGACCGCCTCGTCCAGGGCGAAGGGGTTCTCCGAGGCCAGCAGAATCCCGAGCGCCCGGGGCGTGCCGCTCTTGCCGGGCCCCTCCCCCTCCATGGCGAGGATGCCGTCCATGACCGTGAAGGCCGGCCGGACGGTCCGGGCGATCCCGACCAGGAGCCGGGCGAAGACGTCACGGTCCACCCCCGCCCGCAAGTGCCACTCCGCCTTGCGGTACCCCACGACGCAGCCGAAGAGGTTCTTCACCCCCAGGGTCATGGCCATCTGGCTGTGGGTCTTGAGCTTCGGCAGGTTGAGAACCGCGTCGGCCGTCAGGACCTCCCGGGCCAACTCGATCTTTCCGAAGGGAGGTCCCACGTCGACGGGGACGGAATCGCGAAACTCGCGGACAGTCACGGGAAGGCCTTCCAAGGCCTGGTCGATCCCGTTTTCCCGGAGGATCCGGTCGAAGGAGCCGATGGCCTGGCTGTCCCCGACCTCGGGACGGGCGCCCCGCTCCAGGATGTACTCCACGGCGGCCCGGACGACGAGCGGATGGGTCAGGACGGCCTGGCCGGGTTTTGCCGCTGACAGGAGGTTCGGCTTGACGAGGACGCGCATCCCTTTCCGGATGGCCTCCCGGCCGCCAAGGCGGTCCATCAGGGCGTCGAATTCCCCCTTGAGGTGCGGCCAGTCGTAGGATGCCGGTCGGACGAAGACGTTCATAGCCGGGCAAAGGATTTCCGGACGGCCCCGACCCAGAGGTCCCGGTGGAACAGGAAGGCCCCCACGTGGCCGCTCGGCACCCAGGTCAGGGACGAGCCGGGCCAGTGACGGTGGACGTTCTCGACAGACTCCCGGGAGATGTAAGCGTCAGCCTGGGCGCCGACGAGAAAGGCCGCCTCGGGCCGGCGAAGCGGCGGGAGGCGCCGGATGTCGGTATGATCCAGGATTTCCCGCATCCGTTCCAGGGCGTTCCCGTGCCCGTCCAACTGGCGGTTCAGGACATCCCAGGCGCAGTAGTTTTTCAGGAGCCCCTCGGTGAACACGGCGGCGGCCGAGTGGGGGGTGATCAGCGCCGTTACGGCCAGCGGCTCCGGGTCCAGGGCCGCCGTCCGGGCGGCCATCGACCCGCCCATGCTGATGCCGCATACCCCCAGCCGCTCGAATCCCTCGCGTCGCAGCCAGTCCACGAGCGACCGTCCTTCGGCGATCGTGGCCCCCGCCATGAGCCAGAGGTCGGAGAAGACGTTCAGCATCTTGCTGTGCTGGCCCGGCGGGCGGCGGCGTCCGTAGTAGGGGTTTTCCAGGATGAGGGAGCCGATCCCGGACCGGGTCAGGGGCAGGGCCAGGGCCTTGCGCCGGCGCTCGAAGCCCTCGTCGCCGGTGGCGGCGAAGTGCAGGCAGATGGGTGTGTGCCGGCTCCAGTCCCGGGGCAGGACAAACTCCACATGGGCCGTCCGGCTTTCGGCGGGAAGATTGGGATGGAGAAACGGGCTGGGAAAGGATCCCTGCTTCAAAAGGGCTTCGCCCTCCTCGCGGACGTCCTCCCAGGCGGGGTGAATGGCGCTCACGGGCCCGGGGTCGTCGTCTTCCCGGAGGGCTTCCTCCAGGAGGGCGAGATCCCCCCAGCCTTGACGGAAGAAGAGCCTCCGGTTCGACCAGGCGGCGTAGGTCCGGTCCAGGAGACTCGCCATGGGGTCCTCCTCAGCCCTGCTTCGCGCCGCACTCGGGGCAGAACTTCACCGGTCCGGACATCTCGGCCCCGCAGCCTGTGCAGAACCGCTTTGTCTTCACCGCGGCACCGCATTCGGGGCAGAATTTGACGTTTCCCGACAGGGGCGCCTCGCACTGGGGACAGGTGGCCCGGATGCCCTCCCGCCAGTACTCCTTCCCCAGTTTCTTGTCTTCCTCCGCCATGGCGGCGTGGGCCCAGACCTCCTCGACGGACTTGCTCGCCTGGGCCGCGGCCATCTCGACCCCCAGGTCCGGGGCGCAGTGCTTGCAGAGGCCTTTTTTCACGTTCCAGCAGCCCTGCCGGCAGATCCAGGAGGAGCAGCGCGGGCACTGGACGAACTGGGGCTTGATCTCGTTCACGGCCTCCTCGAAGGCCTCGTCCCGGGCCTTTGTCCAGGCGGCGGACCGCAGGTCCTGGGTCAGGTTCGCGGCATTGCCGAGAAGGCCCCCGAACAGGCCGCCGACCTTGTCGAGCATGCCCGAGGCCGTTCCGACGACGGAGGAGCGGAACTCCGTCCGGAAGCCCTTGCCGCACCGGTCGCAGGCGAACTCGAACTGAAAGCCGTTTTTGGTGCTGTGGTCCTCGTAGTTGCGTACGAATTCGATGATCTTGCTCATGGCGCGCCTCCCTGCACCGGTGATCCGGTCACGCGAACTCCCGGACGATCCGCTCCATCGCCTCCTTGAGGCGGACGTTGGGGACGGTCAGGGAGATCCGGACGTACCCTTCCCCATACTGGCCGTAGGCCGTTCCGGCGGCCACGACGACGGCGGTCTTGTCGAACAGCCGGTTGGTGAACTCGATGGACGTCATTCCCTCCGGGACCGGCACCCACAGGTAGAACGTCCCCTTCGGGGCGTCGAAGCGGATTCCGATTTTCGCGAGGGCGTCCAGGACCATCTGCCTCCTGAACCCGTAGACGTCCAGCATGTGCCCGATGGAGGACGCCTCGTGCTTCAGGGCGCGGATGCCGGCGAACTGGACGGGATTGAAGATCCCCGAGTCGGTGTTTTCCTTGACCTTGCTGATGGCGGCGAGGATCTCCCGGTTTCCCATGGCCATGCCGATCCGCCAGCCGCACATGTTGAAGGGCTTGGAGAGGGAGTTGAGCTCCACGCCCACGTCCTTCGCGCCGTCGGCCATGAGGAAGCTGATGCGTTCCTGGCCCTCGAAGAGGATCTCGCTGTAGGGGTTGTCGTAGCAGACGGCAATGTCGAAGGAGCGGGCGAACTCGACGAGAAGCCCGAGGAACTCCCGGGTGGCGCAGGCCCCGGTGGGGTTGTTCGGGTAGTTCAGGAACATCCCCTTTGCCCGCTTCGCTACGTCGGTGGGGATGTCCTCGAAGGCCGGCAGGTAGCCGTTCTTCCGGAGGATCGGCACGTTCCAGGGCTCGCCTCCCCCCATGAGGATGCTCGCCCGGTAGGCCGGGTAGCCCGGGTCGGTCATGAGGACGATGTCGCCGGGATTGATGCAGGCCAGGACGAAGTGGTGGCACCCCTCCTTGGAGCCGATGAGCCCCAGGACCTCCGTTGCCGGGTCCAGGGTCACGCCGTAGCGGTCGGCATACCAGCGGGCGATTTCCTGCCTGAAGGCCAGCATGCCCTTCTCCTCGTCCGTCGGATACCGGTGGTTCTCCGGGTCCCGGGCGGTCCGGCACAGCTCGTCGATGATCGGCTCCGGCGTGGGCTCCACGGGGTCTCCGATGGCCAGGCTGATGACGTCCACGCCGTCGGCCTTGGCCTTGGCGATCTTCTTGCGGAGCTCCATGAACAGGTACGGGGGGATCTTGGTCAGTCTCTCGGCGGTCTGCAAGGGTTCTCTCCTTATATGAAATGGTTTGGGTGACTTCGTGGGGCAGGCCTTCCAGATAATCGACTTCGTCCTTTTCTTCAAGCCTGATTTTCAGCGGCTGACCTGCAGGGATTCTCTTTTGCCGCAACGGCCCGGAGGTCGGCCATACGTTGAGCAACCTGTTGAATGAATATCAGAAGCATGCTAAAAATGCGCCGCGTGAAAACATGCCGTTCCCGGGGAACGACCGTTTCGCCCTTCTCAATCACCGCATCAAGAACATGGATGAGGAGAGAACCGGAATGAAGCGAATTACCGTTCTGCTGATCGCGCTCGCCCTTGCCTGTTTGCCCTCCTTTGCTTCCGCATCGAAAGCAGTCCGGATTGCCGAGGCCCGCCACGCTTTGGTTATCGGGAATGGTGCCTATGCGACGGGACCCCTGAAGAACCCGGGCCACGATGCGTCGGACATGGCCAAGCTCCTGAAGGAACTGAAATTCTCCGTTACCCTGCTCCGGGACGCGGACCAGCGGACCATGGAGGAGGCCATCCGGAAATTCCAGAGGACCCTGAAGCGCGGCGGGGTGGGGTTGTTCTATTTCTCCGGGCACGGGATGCAGATCGCCGGACGGAACTACCTCATCCCCGTCAAGGCGGGCATCTCCCAGGAGTCGGACGTGAAGTACGAGGCCGTGGACGCGGGCCGCGTCCTGGACGCCATGGAGACGGCGGGGAACGGCATGAACATCGTGATCCTGGACGCCTGCAGGGACAACCCCTTCGCCAAGAGCTTCCGTTCCGCCTCCCGGGGCCTGGCCAAGATGGATGCCCCCAAGGGCACCTTCATCGCCTACTCCACCGCCCCGGGAGACACGGCATCGGACGGATCCGGGCGGAACAGTCCCTACACCCGGGCCCTCCTGAAGCACGTGCCCGCGGCGAACCTGCCCATCGAACTGGTCTTCAAGAAGGTCCGCCAGGAGACGGACCGCCTCACCCGGGGAAAGCAGGTCCCCTGGGAGTCCACCTCCCTGACGGGGGACTTCTACTTCCGGGGAGGCGGGAGCGGGACGTCCGCCGCCGCCCCTGCGCCGGAGGAAAGGGAGGAGGTCGCCATGGCCCGGCCGCCGGCGCCCCCGCGGGAGGACCGGTTCACGGACGCCGCGACGGGGATGGAGTTCGTCCTCGTGAGGGGAGGCTGCTTCCGGATGGGGGACACCATGGGGGACGGAGATGCCGACGAGAAGCCGGTCCACGAGGTGTGCGTCGACGATTTCTATATGGGGAAGCACGAGGTGACAGTGGGCCAGTTCCGGCGGTTCGTCGAGGATACGGGCTATCGGACGGACGCGGAGAAGAACGCCGGCGGGCTCACCGGCTGCTGGGCCCAGGATTTCGACGACCGGGAAAAGGAGTGGAACTGGCGCGGCTGGGCCGACTGGCGGAACCCGAACAAGTACCAGGCCAACCGGGACGACCACCCCGTGGCCTGCGTCAGTTGGAACGACGCCCAGGCCTTCGCCGGGTGGCTGTCCCGGAAGGAGGGGCGCTCCTACCGTCTCCCCACGGAGGCGGAGTGGGAGTACGCCGCCCGGGGCGGGACGTCGTCCCGGAATTACTGGGGGGCGGGGAAGGACGACGCCTGCACGTACGCCAACGTGGCGGACCGGACGCCGCTGGGCCAGGGGCGAAATTGGACCATCAAGCATGAATGCTCCGACGGCCACGCCTTCGCATCCCCCGTGGGGCAGTTTCGCCCGAACGCCTTCGGACTGTACGACATGATGGGGAACGTCTGGGAGTGGTGCGCCGACTGGTACGGGGACAAGTATTACGGGGAGAGCGGCAGGAGCAATCCCGGGGGGCCGGCCTCGGGCCAATACCGCGTCGCCCGCGGTGGTTCCTGGGGCACCAAACCGGCGTTCCTGCGGGCGTCCGACCGCGACAGGAACGGACCCGTCAAGCGAAACAACTACTACGGGTTTCGTCTTTTGTTGCCTGCCCCATGATACACGTTTTCTGAGTTCTGAAATTCTGTTTTCTGGATCGGGGTACAGGGGCGGAGCCCCTGTCGTCGGCTGAATTTCCTTTGCGATCAGGAGGAAGCCCATCCGGGAATCGCCGCTCTTCGTCAAGACCTATGACTTCACGAAATGGCTCCTGGAGGCGACGGCGAAGTTCCCCCGGAACCAGCGCTTCGTCATGGCCCGGAGGATCGAGGAGGCGATCCTGGATTTCTATGACTGCCTCCTCCTGGCGGTCAAGCGCCCCGGCGAGCGGCAGGGGGCGCTGGAGCGGGCGGATTTCGAACTGGAGAGAGTCCGCCACTACTTGAGGCTGTGCAGCGACATGGGGCTCATCAGCCTCCGGCAGTACGAGTTCACATCCCAGTCCGTCGTGGAGATCGGCCGTCTCCTGGGCGGCTGGAGGAAGAAGGGTTGAGGGGGCGGGGCCGGCGTCGCCCGCGGTGGTTCCTGGAACAACAAACCGGCGAACCTGCGGGCGTCCAACCGCAACAGGAACGAACCCGTCAAACGAAACAACAACAACGGGTTTCGTCTTTTGTTGCCTGCCCCAGGATTCTTTCGCGAATGCCGGGATGCCGGCTCTTCACGGAGGGCCGGCCGGGCAGAGATAATCCATGGACCCCGCCTCCCGCGCCGGAACATGATCCGGACGAATAGCGAAGAGGCCGGGCGGGTTTGGTAGCTTCGGCGAAGATCCTGCCCGGCCGTTTTCCCGTGCCGATTCCGCTGGCCGTCTTGCAGTCCGTCAAGACGGATCTGTTCTCGTAACCGCTGCCTCGTGAAACGCCACGGCAACCTCTTCGAGAAGATCGCCTCCTTCGACAACCTCTATTGGGCCAGCCGCGAGGCCCGGCGGGGAAAGAGGATGAAGGAGGGGACGGCGGCGTTCGAGATGAACCTCGAACAGGAACTGGTTTGCCTGCGTGAGGAGTTGCTGGAGAAGCGTTACCGGCCGGGGCCCTACCGGGAATTCACCATCTATGACAGGAAGCAGAGGAAAATCAGCGCCGCCCCTACCGTGACAGGGTCGTTCATCACGCCATCTGCCAGGTTGTCGAGCCGATCTTCGACCGGACCTTCATCCACGACGCCTACGCCTGCCGGGTGGGAAAGGGGACCCACCGGGCGGTGGACCGGTTCACCGAATTCGCCCGGCGGAACCGGAACGTGTTGAAGACGGACCTGCGCAAGTACTTCCCTTCCATGGACCACGTCATCCTCTGCGGGAAAATCGAGCGGAAGATCAAGTGTCCCGGAACCCTCTGGCTGATCCGCCTTATCATCGACGGGAGCAATCCCCAGGAGGAGATCGTTCAGTATTTCCCCGGCGACGACCTCTTCGAGCCGTTCCGGCGGCGGCGCGGAATCCCCATCGGGAACCTGACGAGCCAGTTCTTCGCCAATCTCTACCTGAACGATTTCGATCACTTCGTGAAGGAGTCCCTCCGCTGCAGGCATTATCTCCGGTACGTGGACGACATCACCGTCTTCGGCGACGACAAGGCGTGGCTGTGGGATATGAAGCGACGGATGGAAGACTTTCTGGATTGTGAAAGACTGTCTCTCCACGAAAACAAGACCTTCGTGATCCCGGTTGCCGAAGGGGTGGATCACCTGGGGTATCGCGTGTTTCCCGATCACCGGAGGCTCCGGAAGGACAACGGTTATCGGTTTGCCCGGAAGTTGAGGAGGATGCGGTTGCTTTACGGCGAGGGACGGGCGACCTTGAAAGAGATCGACGCCTCGGTGCAGAGCTGGATCGGCCATGCCCGCCACGCCGACACGTGGGGCCTCCGCCGGCGGATCCTGGAGGAGGTGTCTTTTTCGAGGCAGGTGGAATAAACGTTTAGGGCGGTTCCAGAACCGGGATCAGAGTGAGGCATGGTCTCCTCTCCCGGAAATCCGAAAAAGTGAAACAACCCTTTGAAATAAAATCGGAATTGTGATACATGAAATGCCGCAATCAGCCGCTCAGAGGGACCGCAAACGAAGATACACACCTGTCACCGGTGGGAAAAGGGAAGGACTCATGAAACGAAACGACGCCTTCAGGAAGTTTTCAGACCGACTTTCCCGGCAAGAGGGGCCGCTTCCCCTCGACCGGTCCTACAGGATCCTGGAAGGGCTGTGGCTGGAGGGGGTTCGGCTGGGTGTCCTGCCCCCCTGTGACCCCTGGGAAGGCATCGAGACGGACATCCGCCTGGCAGGGATCCTGAACTCATGTTCGAAGAAATCCTTATAGCTCTCGGCGCTGCCCTGGACCGGAAAGGCCTGGGGTACATGGTGATCGGCGGCCAGGCCGTCCTCCTCTACGGGGAGCCCCGCCTGACCCGGGACATCGACGTGACCCTCGGCGTCGGGATCGAACGCCTGCCGGACCTGCTCCAGGCCGTCCGCGATCTGTCCCTTCAACCCCTTCCCGAAGACGTGGAGGACTTTGTCCGCAAAACGCTGGTGCTTCCTGTTCTGGATAATAATACCGGCATTCGCATCGATTTCATCTTTTCCTACACCGTTTATGAAACGGAAGCGATCCGGCGGGCCCGGTCCGTTGTCTTTCCCGGGGGAGGAACAGCCCGTTTTGCTTCTCCCGAGGACATTGTCGTCCACAAGGTATTCGCCGGACGCCCCCGGGACCTGGAGGACGTGCGATCGATCCTCCTGAAGGTCGGGGATCTTGATCTTCCCTATATCCGTCGATGGCTGGCGGAATTCGATGAGGCGGCGGAGGAAAAACGCTTCGTCCTCCGCTTCGATGAGATCCTGAACAGTCTGGAAGAGTGATTTCGCTTTTTGGTTCGCGCTGACCCGTGCTTAGTGGTCCGATGCCAGGCGGGCCGCTGCGGTCTCCGTCGCCAGGCTGCGCCAGGCCTCCTCCCAGATCGTCCCTTCGTAGATCACCTGGACCCGTCCCTCGAAGTAAACCCTTGAGAAGCCCTTCTCGTTCCGCTCGAAATAGACCTTCAGGATCTCGCCGCTCCGGACCCGGACGCTGACGGGGGACTCCACCAGCCCCCGGGCGGCGGCGATCAGGACGGAGGCCGTCAGGCCGGTGCCGCAGGCCAGGGTCTCGTCCTCGACGCCGCGCTCGTAGGTGCGGACCTGGAGCGTTCGGCCGTCGATCACCCGGACGAAATTGGCATTCGTTCCCCGGGGGGCGTAGTGGTCGTGATAACGGATGGCCCGTCCCGTGCGGAACACGTCGAATGCATCAAGCTCCTCGACGAAATGAACCACGTGGGGCACGCCGGTGTTGACGAAATGGGTTTCCAGGTTTTGTCCGTCCACCCGCAGGGAGACGTTCATCTGCAGGTCCGCCGGGTCCGTCAGGCGGAGCTTAACGACGTCCTGTGTCACCTGGGCGTCGATCACGCCGGCGGCGGTCTCGAAGGACATGGAGGGGCCGGCGATCTTCTTCAGGAACGCGAAGCGGGCGGCACAGCGGCCCCCGTTGCCGCACATCTCCACCTCGCTCCCGTCGGCGTTGAAAAAGCGCCAGCGAAAGGCGTGGCGGTCGGAGCGTTCGATGAGAATCAGGCCGTCTGCCCCGACGGAGGCCACCCTTCGGCAGGCCGACTGAACGAAATCCACAACCTGCACCGGGCCGAGGGCCGCCTCGACGATATGATCCCGGTTGTCGATGAGGATGAAGTCGTTGCCGCTGCCGCTCATTTTAAAAAAGGGAATCATTTCGAAGGTCTCCGTTTAAAAAACGGCGGATGGCCGCCGGTTGGATTCTTCATACCGTTGTTTCATCGGCCCGTCAATCTTCAAAGAATAGTTCCCGGGACTGGAAAACGGGGACCACGATTTTGTGCTGGAGCGATTTTATGGCACACAATTGTTCCTTCCGGGTTCGTCCTCTAAGCCTCCAGGATAAAATAGCATCTATTATATCGTGCAGTTAAACGTCATTTGGCCCATTGGCACATCCCTTGCGCTTCCATGTTTCATCAAGGGGAAACCCTATTCTTGCAGTGTGGGAGGTGTAATCATGAATACCGGCGACACAGCGTGGGTCTTGATTTCCGCGGTCCTGGTCTTTGCCATGACGATTCCCGGTCTGGCCTTCTTTTACGGAGGGCTGGTCCGGCGAAAAAACGTGCTGTCCATCCTGATGCAGTGTTTCATCGTCATGTGCGTCATCAGTCTGCAGTGGGTGCTGTTCGGCTACTCCCTTTCCTTCGGGCCCGACACGGGTTCGGGGATCATCGGGGGGCTCCAGTGGGCGGGCCTCAAATCGGTGGGAGGCCAGCCGAACGGGGACTATGCGGCGACGATTCCTCACATGGTTTTCATGATCTTCCAGGCCATGTTCGCCGTCATCACACCGGCCCTGATCATCGGGGCCTTCGCCGAGCGGATGAAATTCTCCGCGTTCCTGGTCTTCACGCTGCTGTGGACGACCCTCGTGTACGACCCGCTGGCCCACTGGGTGTGGGGTACCGGCGGATGGATGAGGAACCTGGGGGGGCTGGATTTTGCCGGGGGCATCGTCGTCCACGTCAGTTCCGGTGTCTCCGCCCTGGTCCTGTGCATTCTCCTGGGCAGGCGCCTCGGCTACCGGAAATCTCCCTTCCGGCCGCACAACCTGCCGTTCACCGTGCTGGGCGGCGCCCTGCTCTGGTTCGGCTGGTTCGGCTTCAACGCCGGCAGCGCCCTGGGGGCGAACGAACTCGCCGCGAATGCCTTCGTGACGACGCACATCGCCACGGCGGCGGCGGGGCTGACCTGGGCGCTCATCGAGTGGCAGCAGCATGGGGCGCCGACGGTCCTGGGTACGACCACGGGCGCGGTGGCGGGACTGGTCGCCATCACGCCGGCCTGCGGATTCGTGAATCCCATGAATGCGATCTTCATCGGCATCCTGGTGGCGGTCTTCTGCTACGTGGCGGTGGCCGTGATCAAGTCCCGTCTCGGGTATGACGATGCGCTGGACGCCTTTGGCGTGCACGGTGTCGGCGGGATCTGGGGAACCATCGCGACGGGCCTCTTTGCCGAGAAGGCCGTCAATGCCGCAGGAGCGGACGGCCTCTTCTTCGGCGGCGGGCAGCTCATGCCGCAGCTGATCATGGTGGCCGTGGCCCCGCTGTTCGCCGGCATCATGACCTGGATTCTCTTCAAGGTTGTGGACGCCCTGATCGGCATGCGGGTTCCGGAGAAGGACGAGACCGTCGGCCTCGACCTGACTCAGCAGAGCGAAGCGGCCTACACGGTTATTGAATAGAAAGGGAGGTTCGCCATGAAATACATCATCGCCATCATTCAGCCCCACAAACTGGACGAGGTCATGAAGGCCCTGGAAAATGTGCAGATTCCCCTTGTGACCGTCTCCACCGTCCTTGGCCGCGGTCGGCAGAAGGGCGTGACGGAAGTGTATCGCGGGGCTGTCCGGGAGGCGGGGAGCCTCCTGAAAAAGGTAAAACTGGAGATCGCCGTGAACGAGGACTTCGTCGAGCCTGCCGTCCGGGCGATTACCCAGAGCGCCCGGACAGGCGAAGTCGGGGACGGCAAGATCTTCATCCTGGATCTGGCCGAGACCATCCGCATCCGCACGAGTGAGCGGGGCGGGGAGGCCATCGGCTGACGGACGGCGCATCACAGGTCCTGAGCGTTCCATCCGGAAACCCGTTTCTTCAACCCGCCGGGCGACCGCCCGGACAGCGCCAAAGGAGAGGTCCCCATACCCGTACCCCCGGGGAGCGGGGACCTCTCCCTCCTCTTCGTTTTCACGGCATTTTCCATTCCCCGAAGCAAATTTTTCCGAATTGACACCCCGAGGCCGTTCGGATAAGAGGCCCCTCGGAGGGAAATCCAATCTACAGGTGAGGAGGGTGCAGGGAAGCGCAGCAGGCGCCTTGCCGCCCCATTCTGCAATTCCTGCCGTACCCTCAACCGTTTTCCGGCCGGTTCATTCGACGGCAGCGGGGATCCCGCGCCGACCCTCCGGGGAAACGGGAAACGGTTCACGATGCATACAGGAGGAGGAAACCCCCGTGGAGATGAAAACCCGTTCCGAGCCGGAGGCCGACACCACCGCCGTCCCTTCGATGTCACCCCCGCGGGAAATGATCGAGGCGCCTGCCCAGGGGCGCATCATGTCGAGAACCATGTTCGACACGCCCGTCGTGAAGCAGTTCTTCTATGGACTCTCCCTTTTCCTGCTCAGGATCATAGGCTGGAAGAAAGAGGGGAAGCTTCCGGAGATCCCCAAATTCGTGGTCATTGCGGCGCCCCATACGTCGAACTGGGACTTCCCCCTGACCCTGATGCTCGCCTTCGCCTTCCGACTGAAGGTGTACTGGATGGGCAAGCACACCCTGTTCCGGGGAGTCATGGGCCCGATCTGCCGCTGGCTCGGAGGAATCGAGGTGGACCGGAGGCAGTCCACGAACCTGGTGGCCCAGTCCGTTGAACGGTTCCGGACCTCGGAGGTGCTGACCATGATCATTCCCCCCGAGGGGACCCGGAAAAAAGTCCGTTACTGGAAGACGGGCTTCTATCATATCGCCCACGGCGCAGGGGTTCCCATCTTGCTGGGCTTTATGGATTACCGCCGCAAGGTCGGAGGAGTGGGACCGCTCTTTCATCCCACCGGGGACATCGAGCAGGACATGGCGGAGATCCGGGCGTTCTATGAGGGCATTACAGGGAAGCGACCCGACCAGTGGAGCCATGAAAGCGTCGCCGCGAAGACGCGACGGGAGCGGCCTGTAGACTGATCCGCCGCCGGAGGACCAGGGGAGGGGAGGTTTCAAGGGGGTGGCGGCCCGCTTCGTTCCAGGCTCAGCCGCTGAAGAAGGCGCACCGGTTCCTGCCTGCCCGCTTCGCCTTGTACATGGCCACATCGGCGTTCCTGAGCAGCGTGTTCATGTCGGTGCCGTGGGACGGGTAAAGGGCCGCCCCGATGCTCGTGGTGACCTCCATGACGTGCTCCCCGCAGGTGAAGGGCTCCCGGATGGCCTCCACGGCCTTCTGGCAGATCCAGAGCGTGTCTTCGTCGCCCCGGACCTCAGGCAGCAGGATGACGAACTCGTCGCCGCCGAAGCGGGCCACCGTGTCCACTCTCCGGAACAGGCCCTTCAGGCGGGAGCCGACGGCGATCAGGAGCTCGTCCCCGACGGTGTGTCCCAGGGTGTCGTTGATTTCCTTGAAGCGGTCGAGATCCATCATCAGGACGGCCAGGACGCCTCCTTCCCGCTCGGCCCGGGCCAGGGCCATCTCCAGGCGGTCCGTGAATAACTGGCGGTTCGGCAGGCCCGTGAGGATGTCGTGGTAGGCCATTTCCCGGATGGCCTCTTCGGCTTTCTTGCGCTCCGTGGTGTCCCGGGCGATGCTCCGGAATCCCGTGGGAATGCCCTCCGCGTCCCGGATCAGCGTGGCCGACATCTCCACCGTCCTGCGGACGCCGTCCCCGCGCAGGATCTCACACTCAAAGCGGTCCACGGGAGCGCCCGTCTCGAGAATGCCGTCGAACGTCCGGGAGACCCTGTGGCTGTTGTCCTCGTCCATGTATCTCTGGAAGTTCATGCCGCGCAGCTCGTCGGCTTCGTATCCCATGATCCGCTGCAGTGAGCCGTTGAAAAACGTGAAGTTCCCCTCCAGGTCCACCTCGCAGTACCCGTCCTCGATGTTCTCGATGATGGTCCGGTAGCGCTCCTCGCTCTGCTGGAGAACCTCCTCCATGCGCTTGCGTTCGCTGATGTCGCGGATGGATTCGATGGCGCCGATGATCCGCCCCTCCCGGTCGTGGAGTGGCGAGACCTTCATGAAGATGTACGCGCCGCGGCCGCCGTACAGGGCGGGGCAAAAGGCCTCCGCGGTGATCGCGCCACCGTCTTTCCGGACCTGGGAGTAGCGGGTCTCGAGATCGGCGTTGTCCCCCCAGATCAGATCCATGAGTTGGGGGCGGCGTTCGCCGTAAAAAGGGATCGTATAGGCGTAGTCCCCCCGGCCGATCATCTCGGAGGCCGGGATGCCCGTCATCTCCTCGATTGCCCGGTTCCAGACGATGACGTTCCCGTCCGCATCGATGGCCAGCGTCGCGTCGGGCAGGAAGCTGATGATGTCGGCCAGCTGCTGCTGTGATTCCCGGAGGGCGTTCTCCGCCTTCCGGCGGTCGTCGATGTTCTCCAGGATGCCCTCGTAGTAGAGAACCTGCCCGGAGGGATTCCGGACGCAATTCGCATTCATGGACACCCAGAAGGACTCTCCGCTCCTCCTCTGCATCCGGCACTCGAAGCTCCGGACAACCCCTTCCCGCTCCAGGATTTCCTGGAAGCGCTTCCGGTCCAGGGGGTCCAGAAAGACCTGGGTGGCGATGTCCGTCACGGAGCGGATCATCTGCTCCGGCGTTTCATAGCCGCACATCCGGGCCAGTGCCGGGTTCATCTGGAGATACCGCCCGTCGGGAGTGCTCTGGAAGATCCCCTCCGCGGCGTGCTCGAAGATGTGCCGGTAGTTCTCCTCGGAGATGCGAAGGCTTTCCTCGATCCGCCGGCGTTCCGTGACGTCCCGGGAGAGGCCGCAGATTCCCTCGACGTTTCCTCGCTCGTCCCGGATGGGGGTCTTGATGGCGTGGAAGGTAAGGGAAGTACCCTGGATGCGGTGTGTCAGTTCGTATTCGACACTTTCTCCCGCCAGCACCCGAGTGTCCGTGTCGTCGATGATCTTCTGCGTATCCGGGAGGGATTCGAAGATCCCGATCTCCGCGTCCTTCCTGCCGAGGAAGGCATCGTTTTGAATCCCGAACCGTTTTCTGAAAAACGCGTTCACCAGAGTATATCGCCGGTCCGTGTCCTTGATGAAGACAAAATCCTCGATGGAATCGAAGAGGGCCCGGAAGCGTCCTTCGCTCGCCAGCAGGGCATCCTCCGTCGCCCGGCGCGCCGTGATGTCGTCGAGGAAGTTGAGGGTGGCCGCCTTTCCCTCCCAGTCGATACGGACTCCCTTGAGCTCGACCCACTTGACCGTACCGTCCTTTGTCACGACCCGAAACACATAGGAATAGGACGCGGGAACCTCCCCGGCCAGGCGCTGGAGGTGCCGCTCGACCACCATCTGCTGGTCTTCCGGATGGATGAACTCCAGGAAGGAGTGGGAAATGAACTCTTCTTTTGTGTATCCGGCTATTTCCGTCGATTTCGGGTTGATGTAGCGGATGATGCCGTCCTGGGCCACGAAGATAGCCTCGTTGGCGTTTTCCGCCAGGTTGCGGTATTTCTCCTCCGATTCGCGCAGGGCCTCTTCGGTCTTCAGGCGTTCCGTGATGTCGATGAAGTGGACCTGAACGGCGGGCCGGCCCTGATAACGGGTGACGTTGATGTAGGCCTCCGCCGGAAGGATGCTGCCGTCCGGACGGACGATGCGGAGACGGCTGGATGGAGAGAGGGGCTTCCCCTCCAGCCGTTCGGCCAGGCGGCGCCATACGACGTCGCGGTCCTCCGGGTGCAGAAGCCCGTCCATGCCGGTCCTGGTGAACGCCAGGAGTTCGTCCCGCCTGCGCCCGGTCATGGCTTCCAGGGCGGGATTGACGACGACGAAGCGTTCGTCCTGAAAAACGAAAATGCCCAGGGGGGAATGTTCCAGGAGTGGGTCGCCCTCCCCTTGAGAGGCAATCTGCCGGCGGAGGGTCTGCAGCTCCTCGATCAGCCTCGCCTTTGTCTTGCGCCCATTCTCCACGGGGCCTCCTGTCGGGGCGGCTTTTCCGGAGAGGCCGCCCGAAGAGACTTGCAGGACATCCAGGCCGGGATCCCGCGGGGAGCCCGGGTCACGAACAGAACAACGATGCGGAAATGACGCTCCTGTGTATCAGAATTGATAGATAAATGCCATCTGTTCAATAAGGATGTCGGGGGCAGGGTTTCTTCCGATACGGCGGGGGTCCGCCTGCGGGACCCGGGTATGCCCGATGCGACGGAGCACCGGAACACCGGAACGCCGGTTGTCCGGGGAAAAGGAAAGATTCTTACGGAATCAGGGTGAGCTGGACCGGATCCGCCGGCTCGAGGCAGTGCTTGCCGAAGGACTCGGGCGGCGCGACAGGGTATTCCCCGGTGTAGCAGGCGAGGCAGAAGCCGTTGGCCTCCACGCCCGTGGCGGCCACCATGCCCTCCACGGAGAGGTAATGCACCGAATCGAGGCCGACGAAGCGGGCGATCTCCTCCATGTCGTTCATTTCGGCGGCCAGAAGTTCCCCCTTGGAGGAGAAGTCGATGCCGTACGGACAGGGGTGGCGCGTCGGGGGGCAGCTCACGGCCATGTGGACCTCCCGGGCGCCGTTGTCCCGCAGGTTCCGCACCCGGTTGCGGCTGGTCGTGCCCCGGATGATGGAATCCTCCACGATGAGAACGCGCTGTCCCGCGATGAGCGGCCGGACGGGGTTCAGCTTCACCCGCACGCCGAAGTCGCGGACCGTCTGGGTCGGCTGGATGAAGGTGCGGCCGACGTAGTGGTTGCGGATCATGCCCATCTCGAAGGGGATGCCGCTCCCCTCCGCGTAGCCCAGGGCCGCGTAGTTCCCCGAGTCCGGGAAGGGCATCACGAAGTCCACGTCGGGCCGGTACTCCCGGGCCATCTGCCGGCCCAGGCGCTTCCGGCAGAGATAGACGTTCTGACCGAAGACCTGGCTGTCGGGGCGGGCGAAGTAGATCAACTCGAAGATGCAGCGGGCCTGCGGAAGCGATGGAAAGGGCTCGATGCTGCGGGGGCCGTTCTCGTCGATGATGAGTATTTCCCCCGGACGGATGTCCCTCACATACTGGGCTCCCACGAGGTCGAAGGCGCAGGTTTCGGAGGCGACGACCCAGCCGTCGCCGAGGCGGCCCAGGCACAGGGGCCGGAACCCCCGGGGGTCCCGGGCGGCGACGACGGTGTTTCGCGTCAGGATCACGAGGCTGTAGGCCCCTTCGACCCGCGAGAGGGCGTGGGTGAGGGCGCTCTCGATGCCCGCATCGAGATGGCGTGCCATCAGGTGGACGATCACCTCCGTGTCCATGGTGGACTGGAAGATGGATCCCCGCACCTCGAGCTCCCGGCGGATGGCCAGGGCGTTGGTCAGGTTCCCGTTGTGGGCGATGGCATAGTATTCCTCGCCGTGGTGGACGAGAAAGGGCTGGGCATTGGAAATCACCGACGATCCCGTCGTGGAGTAGCGGACATGCCCGATGGCCATGGCTCCCGTCAGTTTCGCCAGGATCTGCTCCGGGAAAACCTCGGAGACGAGGCCCATACCCTTGTGGCCCCAGACCCGGCATCCATCGGCCACTTTGATGCCGGCGCTCTCCTGCCCACGGTGCTGGAGGGCGAAGAGGCCGAAATAGGTGACCCGTGCAGCCTCCCGGTGCCCGTAGACGGCGAAGACGCCGCACTCCTCCCGGGGCTTCCCGTTGTCCCTTTCCCTGTCTTTCATGCCCGCCCTCTTCGGTCTGTTCTTACCGGCCGCATTCCCCGCCTGGATGAAGTCCGGAATGGTATTCCTGCAGCGGCGCCACGCCCCAGTCCCGTTCCCGGAGAGCCCGGACGGCCTCGCTGGTGGCCCGGGCACCGGCGAGCGTGGTCGAGTAGGGGACATTGTACAGGAGCGCCCCCCGCCGCATGGCCGTGGCGTCGGCGCTGGCTCTCCGCCCCACGCTGGTGTTGATCATGAGCTGGATGTCCCCGTTCTTCAGATGGTCCAGGACGTTGGGGCGGCCCTCGCTGATCTTGTGGACGGACCAGACGTGAACCCCGTGGTCGTGGAGAAAGGCCGCCGTCCCCCGGGTTCCGACGATCTGGAACCCCATTTCCTGGAAGGTCTTCGCAACGGGAACGATCCCCTCCTTGTGGCGGTCGTGGACGCTGATGAAGACCCGCCCCTCCAGCGGCAGCCGGAATCCCGCGGCCATCTGGGACTTGGCGAAGGCCATCCCGAAGGACGAATCGATGCCCATGACCTCCCCGGTGGACTTCATCTCCGGACCCAGGATGACATCGACGCCGGGGAAGCGGCTGAAGGGGAAAACCGCTTCCTTGACGGAAATGTGGTCCGGACGGACGGCCCCGGCGAATCCCAGCTCCTTCAGGGTCTTTCCGAGCATGACCTTCGTGGCCAGCTTGGCCAGGGGGACGCCGATGGCCTTGCTGACGAAGGGAACCGTCCGGGAGGCCCGGGGATTCACCTCCAGGATGTAGAGTTTTCCATCCTTGATGGCGTACTGGATGTTCATGAGCCCCACGACGCCCAGCTCCTCGGCGATCATCCGGGTCTGCCGCTCGATCAGGGCCATCATCTCCCCGGAGAACGTCAGCGGCGGAAGGATGCAGGCGCTGTCTCCGGAGTGGATGCCCGCCTCCTCGATATGCTCCATGATGCCGCCGATGACCGTGTCGGTTCCGTCGCTGATGGCGTCCACGTCGACCTCCACGGCGTCCTCCAGGAACTGGTCGATGAGGATCGGGTGCCCCGGGGAGACGTGGACGGCCCGCTCCATGAAGGACTCCAGGGTCTTGCCGTCGTAGACGATCTCCATGGACCGTCCGCCCAGGACGTAAGAGGGCCGCACCACCACGGGATACCCGATTCGCTCCGCCGCCGCGACGGCCTCTTCCGCCGTCATGGCCGTGTCGTTCCTGGGCTGGAGGAGGTCCAGCCGGTTGACGATGTCCTGGAAGCGCTTTCGGTCCTCCGCCCGGTCGATGGCGTCGGGGGAAGTGCCGAGAATTCGCACCCCCGCGTCCTCAAGACCCCGTGCCAGGTTCAGGGGGGTCTGGCCGCCGAACTGGACGATGACCCCCAGGGGATCCTCGGCCCGGACGATGTGGAGGACGTCCTCCAGGGTCAGGGGCTCGAAATAGAGCCGGTCGGAGGTGTCGTAGTCGGTGCTGACCGTCTCCGGGTTGGAGTTCACCATGATGCTCTCGATCCCCATCTCGCGTAGGGCGAAGGAGGCGTGGACGCAGCAGTAGTCGAACTCGATGCCCTGGCCGATGCGGTTCGGCCCGCCGCCCAGGATGATCACCCGGGGCTTCGTGGAGCGTCGGCTCTCGTCTTCCGTCTCGTAGGTCGAATAGAAGTAGGGGGTGTAGGCCTCGAACTCGGCGGCGCAGGTGTCGACGAGCTTGTAGACGGGCAGGATCCCTTCCGCCAGGCGTCTCTGCCGGATTTCCTTCTCGCCGGTGCCCCAGAGCTCCGCCAGCCGGCGGTCGGAGAAGCCCATCCGCTTGGCCTCCCGGAGCGTCTCCGGCGTTCTTTCCGCTCTTGCCAGTTCCCGCTCCGCCTCCACGACGTCGTGGATGGGGTACAGGAACCAGGGATCGATGTTCGTCAGTTCGTGGATTTCCTCGATGGTCAGGCCGTGGGCGAAGGCGCTCGCGATCCGGAAGAGGCGCTGGGAGTTGGGCGTGCGGAGCAGCGGGGTGAAATACTCCCTGGGGTTCCGGACGTCCGCCGGCAGGGGCTGCAGAAGGCCGAAGCGCCCGATTTCCAGGGAGCGGACCGCCTTCTGGAGGGCCTCCTTGAAGGTCCGGCCGATGGACATGGTCTCCCCGACGGACTTCATGGACGTGGTCAGGAAGTCCTCCGTCTCGGGGAATTTCTCGAAGGTCCAGCGGGGGATCTTGACGACGCAGTAGTCGATGGTGGGCTCGAAGGAGGCCATCGTCTCCCGGGTGATGTCGTTGGGGATCTCGTCGAGGGTGTAGCCCACGGCGAGCTTGGCGGCGATCTTGGCGATGGGGAACCCCGTGGCCTTGGATGCCAGGGCGGAGGAGCGCGACACCCGGGGGTTCATCTCGATGACGATCATCTCCCCCGTCCGGGGATGGACGGCGAACTGGACATTGGACCCCCCGGTCTCGACGCCGATCTCCCGCATGATGGCGATGGCGGCGTCGCGCATGTCCTGGTATTCCCGGTCCGTCAGGGTCTGGGCGGGGGCGACGGTGATGGATTCGCCCGTGTGGACCCCCATGGGGTCCAGGTTTTCGATGGAGCAGATGATGACGACGTTGTCCGCCTTGTCCCGCATCACCTCCAGCTCGTATTCCTTCCAGCCCAGGGCCGACTCCTCCAGCATGATCTCGTGGATCATGCTGGCGTCGAGGCCCGCCTTGGCCATCCCGGCAAGCTCCTCCCGGTTGTAGGCGACGCCGCTGCCCGTTCCCCCCAGGGTGAAGGAGGGCCGGACGATGATGGGGAAGCCGATTTCGGCGGCGATGCGGAAAACGTCCTCCATGGAGCGGGCGAATCCGCTTCGGGGGACCCGCAGGCCGATCCGCTCCATGGCGTGGCGGAATTTCTCCCGGTCCTCCGCCTTGTGGATGACGTCCCGGTCGGCGCCGATCATCTCCACGCCGTACTGGTCCAGGACCCCCATGTCGGCCACGGCCACGGCCGTGTTCAGCCCCGTCTGTCCCCCCAGGGTGGGCAGGAGCGCGTCGGGGCGCTCCCGGGCGATGATCTTCGCCACGGCCTCCGGGGTGATGGGCTCGACGTAGGTCCGGTCCGCCGTCTCCGGGTCCGTCATGATCGTGGCGGGGTTGGAATTGATCAGGACGACCTCGTATCCCTCTTCCTTGAGGGCCTTGCAGGCCTGGGTGCCCGAATAGTCGAACTCGCAGGCCTGGCTGATGATGATCGGACCCGAGCCGATGATGAGGATTTTCTTGATGTCGGTGCGCTTGGGCACGATTACTCCCACTCGATGGTGCTGGGCGGCTTGGAACTGATGTCGTAGACCACCCGGTTGACGCCCCTCACCTCGTTGATGATCCGGTTGGAGACCTTTCCCAGGAGGTCGTGGGGCAGGCGCGCCCAGTCGGCCGTCATGGCGTCGTCGCTGGTGACGGCCCGGAGGGCGAGGATGTTTTCGTAGGTACGCTGGTCTCCCATGATGCCGACGCTCTTGACGGGCAGGAGGACCGTGAATGACTGCCAGAGTTTCCGGTACAGCCCGGCCGCGCGGATCTCCTCGAGGAAGATCACGTCACACTTGCGCAGGACGGACAGGCGGCGCTCCGTCACCTCGCCGATGATCCGGATCGCCAGGCCCGGTCCCGGGAAGGGCTGCCGCCAGATCATCTCCTCCGGGAGCCCCAGCTCCTTTCCCAGGAGGCGGACCTCGTCCTTGAACAGGTGCTTCAGAGGCTCCACGAGCCGGAGCTTCATGCGCTTCGGGAGACCGCCCACGTTGTGGTGGGACTTGATGACGGCGCTGGGGCCGCCGAAGACCGACCGCGATTCGATGAGATCCGGGTAGAGCGTTCCCTGGGCGAGGAATTCGGCGCCTTTGATCTTTTTGGCTTCCCGGTCGAAGACCTCGATGAAGGTTCGGCCGATGATCTTCCGTTTCCGTTCCGGGTCTTCCACTCCCTTGAGCTTTTTCAGGAATTCTCTTCCTGCCCGGACGAAGCGGAGCTTCATGCGGTAGTTGCTGCGGAAGACCTCCTGGACCTTTTCGGCCTCCCCGTGGCGGAGGACCCCGTTGTCCACGAACACGCAGGTCAGCTGTTCCCCGATGGCCTGGTGCAGGAGGACCGCGGCCACGGAGGAGTCCACACCGCCGCTCAGTCCCAGGATGACCTTCTTCTCGCCGACCTCCTCCCGGATCTCCGCGATGGTGTCCCGGGCGAAATTCTTCATGGTCCAGGAGCGCTTGCAGCGGCAGACGTCGAAGAGGAAGTTGCCCAGCATCCGCCTGCCTTCCGGGGTGTGGACCACCTCGGGGTGAAACTGCAGGCCGTAGAAGCGCCGCTTCGGGTCCTCCGCAGCGGCGACCCGGGTGCTGGGCGTCGTGGCGGTAATGCGGAAGCCCTTCGGGAGCCTGCCGATGGAATCGCCGTGACTCATCCAGCAGCGGGAATCCTGGTGAATGCCCTTGAAGATCCCTTCCGGCTTCCGGATCTGGAGTTCGGCAAAGCCGTACTCCCGCTTGTTCGCCGGGATGACCTCGCCCCCCAGGGTGTCCGCCATGAAATGGAGACCGTAGCAGATTCCCAGGACGGGGATTCCCAGCCGGAAGATCCCCGGATCCGCCTTGGGGCTGCCGGGCTCGTAGATGCTGGCGGGTCCCCCCGAAAGGATGATCCCCTCGGGATTCAGGTCCCGGATCTTCTCCAGCGGGAGGTCCGGCGGCTCGATCTGGCAGTATACATGGTGTTCCCGGACACGACGGGCGATGAGCTGGTTGTACTGCGACCCGAAGTCGACGATGAGGATCATGGCGCTTTTCTCCTGGCGGTCATGGATTCCACGAAGCGGTCGAACAGGTAGGCCGCATCGTGGGGACCCGGGGCGGCCTCCGGATGGTACTGGACGCTGAAGGCTTGCCGGTCGTCGTAGGAGAGGCCTTCGGACGTGGTGTCGTTGAGGTTGTCGTGGGTCGCCTCGCGGCTGCCGGTGAGGGAATCGGGGACCACGATGAAGCCGTGGTTCTGCGATGTGATCTCGATCCGGCCGGTGCGGTGGTTCTTGACGGGCTGGTTGATTCCGTGGTGCCCGAATTTCAGCTTGGCCGTCCGGCCCCCTGCCGCCTGTCCGAGGATCTGGTGGCCCAGGCAGATGCCGAAGACGGGCACCCGTCCGAGCACGAGCCGGGCGGCGTCGACGATGTAGGGAAGGGCCGCCGGGTCTCCCGGGCCGTTGGAAAACAGGATGCCGTCCGGTTTCCAGGCGAGGATCTCCTCGCCCGTTGCCGCGGCCGGAACGACGAGGACCTGGCAGCCTCTCGCTTCCAGGTGCCGGAGAATGTTGTATTTTACGCCGCAGTCCACCACGACGACCCGGAAGCGCTGCGGGTCCGCTGGCAGGTCCGGAGGAAGCTCCTGCGGGCGTCCGTCCTGCCACAGGCAGGTCTCCCGGCAGCTCACTTCCCGCACCAGGTCCCGTCCCACGAGGCCGGGGTGGGCCTTCACCTTCTCCAGGAGAAGGGCCGTGTCGGAGGTCTCCGTCGCGAGAACGCCCTTCATGGCTCCGTCCAGGCGGAGGCGCCGGGTCAGGGCCCGGGTGTCGATCCCTTCCACGCCGATCTTGCCGTTCGCCTCCAGGAAATCCTTCAGGGACCGGTCGGCCCGCCAGTTGCTGGGCCGGTCCTGGTACTCCCGGACGATGAAGCCCTCAAGGTGGATCCCCGCAGACTCCATGTCCTCCGGGTTGATGCCCGTGTTCCCCACGAGGGGGTAGGTCATGGCCACGATCTGCCCCTTGTAGGACGGATCCGTGAGGACCTCCTGGTAGCCTGTCATGCCCGTGTTGAAAACGACCTCGCCCAGGACCTCGCCCCCGCCGGCGAAGATGCGGCCGGGGAAGACGCTTCCGTCTTCCAGGACGAGAATGGCGGGTTTCCGCTGCCGCAGGAGCGACATGAACATACCTCAACCGTCAAGAAACAGGATACGGGCTCCGGATTTCCAATTCGTCCCCCGGTTGCCCGCGAGAAACCAGAAGGCGGGAAGGCGAACTCGCAGACGCGGCTTTCGCGTTTCCCGCCCCCTCGCCAGGGACCCAAGTCATGTGGTCCACGATTCACAAGCCGCGGGCGTCCTTATCCTATCCCGCGCACGAATGCAACCGCGAGCCCGTCAAATGATGAAGAGCATTTCCCAGAACTTCGGCAGCGGCCAGAGCTCATCGTCCACGATGCCCTCCAGTTCGTCCGCATATTCCCTAAGCTCGTTCATCCGGGTCTTGACTTTGTTGCAGAGCATCTCCGCCTTTTTCTGCTCATCGTGAACGGCCGACGCCTTCTCGATTTCCGCGAGAATGGCCTGGTTGGTGGCGTAGACCTTGTTCACCAGCTCCGTCACCTGCTTCAGCAGCGCCTGCTGGGCCGCCATTCCGGCACCCTTGCCAAGGGCCTCCCGCGTGCGGAGGATCGTCTCCGAGAGCCGGTTCTGGTAGGACGTCGCCACCGGGATGATCTGGCTCAGGCAGATGTTCTGCAGGCACTTCGCCTCGATGCTCAGATCCTTGATGTACCGCTCGACGCGGATCAGATAGCGCGACTTGAGCTCCTCCCTGGAGAGAACCCTGTATTTTTCGAAGAGGTCCAGAGACTTCGGGGTGATCAGGGCCTTCAAGGCTTCCGGCGTGGTCTTGTAATTCGGAAGCTTCCGCTTTGCCGCTTCCTTCTCCCATGCCTGGGAGTAGTTGTCACCGTTGAAGAGAACCGGCTTGAGCTCCTTCATCTCCTTGCGGATCACCGCCAGGACGCACTGGTTGATATTGGCGTTCTTTTCGCACTCGGCCTTGATCTTGTCCGCCAGGTAATCGAGGCTTTCGGCGATGATCGTGTTGAGGACCGTGGCCGGGAAGGAGATCGACTGGGCCGAGCCGACGGCCCGGAATTCGAATTTGTTTCCCGTGAACGCAAAGGGTGACGTCCGGTTCCGGTCGGTGTTGTCCTTGCTCACGATGGGCAGCGAGGCGATGCCGAGGTTGATGATCTCCTTGTCGGAGGCCTTCGTCACTTTGCCGGCCTCGATGTCCTCGAGAATCTTCGTGAGCTGGTCGCCGAGGAAGATCGAAATGATGGCCGGCGGCGCCTCGTTGGCGCCCAGGCGGTGGTCGTTGGCGTAGGATCCCACGGCGGCCCGCAGGATGTCCGCGTGCCTGTAGACGGCGCGGATGACGGCGATCAGGAAGACCAGGAACTGGATGTTGTCCTGCGGCGTCTGTCCGGGATTCAGGAGGTTGTTCCCCTTGTTGTCCGACAGCGACCAGTTCAGGTGCTTGCCCGAGCCGTTGATGCCCGCGAAGGGTTTTTCGTGAAGCAGGCAGGCCAGGCGGTGCTTCTTTGCAACCAGCTGCATCGTGTCCATGACGATCTGGTTGTGGTCGACCGCCAGGTTGGCCTCCTCGAAGACCGGGGCCAGCTCGAACTGGCTGGGCGCCACTTCGTTGTGCCGCGTCTTGGCGGGAACGCCCAGCTTGAAGAGCTCCTCCTCCATGTCGTGCATGTACGAGGCGATGCGCTCCTTGATGCTCCCGAAGTACTGGTCTTCCAGCTCCTGTCCCTTCGGCGGGGGGGCGCCGACGACGGCCCGGCCGCCCATGACCAGGTCGGGGCGCTTGAAGAAAAAGTCCGCGTCGATCAGGAAGTACTCCTGCTCGGGACCCAGGGTGGCGTAAACGCCTCTCACGCCTTTGCCGCCCAGGAGATCCAGGATCTTCAGGGCGCTTTTGCTGACCGCCCGGTTCGAACGCAGGAGGGGCGTCTTCTTGTCGAGGGCCTGGCCGGTATAGGAGATGAAGGCTGTCGGGATGCAGAGGGTCGTCGAGATGCCGTTCCGCCGGATGAAGGCGGGGGAGGACATGTCCCAGGCCGTGTAGCCGCGTGCTTCAAAGGTTGCCCGGATGCCGCCGCTCGGGAAGCTCGAGGCGTCCGGTTCCCCCTGGACCAGCTGCTTGCCGGAAAAGCGCTCGATGACCGAGCTCGGCCCGGTTACATCGATGAAGGCGTCGTGCTTCTCCGCCGTGATCCCCGTCATGGGCTGGAACCAGTGGGCGAAATGGGTCGCCCCCTTCTCGATGGCCCACTTCGCCATGGCGTGGGCAACCGTGTTGGCCGTCTCGAGGTCGAGAATGGTGTTTTCGTGGATGGCGTCGATGATCTTGTCATAGGCGTCTCCGGGCAGCTTGCCCTTCATGACCCGGATGTTGAAGGTGTCCTCGCCGTAGTATTCCGATACGGGGCCGGACTTTTCCTTCGCCACCGGGTAACTCCTTTCGGCTGCGGTGATGGGGCATGTCTTTTTCATAAATCCTCCATATCTCTCTTGATGATGGTTATTATTCGATAGGGGCGTTCTCTGCAAGCTCCCAGATGCCGCAGGGGCAGGCGTCGGCGCAGAAACCGCATCCAATGCAGCGTTCCCCGTCCACAATATATTCGTAGGCGTCTTCCCCGAGGCTCCGCCTTGAAATCGCCTGTCCGGGGCAGAGGGTCTCACAGAGGCCGCAGTCCCGGCAGGCGCCGCAGGAGGCACACGCGGTGGAACAGCTGCCCAGGTCTCCCGTCGTCGGGATCCGCGGGTCGTAGTATTCCAGGTGCACCCGCGAGGTTGAAATGGCGGGCAGGTTGTCGTAGGTGTCCTGCCGGCCCCGGAGCAGGTTGTCGATGGCCCGGGCGGCGATCCGTCCGGCCCCGATGGCATCCGTCAGGAGGCCCGGCCTGACGGCGTCGCCGATGGCGAAGACCTGGGGATCGGAGCTCTGGTACTGTCCGTTGACGGCGACGAAACCCCTCAAGAGGACGATGTCCTCGGGAAGGAATCCGAGGTCCGGCGCGTCGCCGACGGCCATGATGACCGTATCCGCCGGCAGGATTTCGCCGTCGGCCAGCTCCACGCCCCTGTCGGTAATGGATCGGGTCGTCCGCGGCCAGAGAAAGCGCGCTCCGGCGGCCTCGGCGTGGCGTCGCTCCGCCCCGAAGGACGCGGGCTCCTGGATGTCCACCAGGGTGATCTCCCGGGCTCCGAGCCGGGCGGCCTCCGCCGCGGCATCGCAGCCCACGTTGCCGGCGCCGATGATCACCACGCGCTCACCCACGGCGGCCCGGTCTTCCTTGCTGTCCCTCAGGAAGTCCAGGGCGGCCAGCGCCCGCTCCTTACCCGGAATGGGAATTTTCCGGGGCTTCTGGGCACCCGGGGCGATGACGACGATGTCGTGCTTTCCCCGGAGGGTCCGGAACGCCTCCTTCGTGAGGGATTTCTTCAGGTATGTCACGGGGATCCGCTCCCGGACCCGTTCGATTTCGCGGGCCACCACGTCGTCGGGGATCCGCGCCCTGGGAATCGTGGCGGTGATCTTGCCTCCCAGGCGTTTCTCACGCTCGTAGACGACGGGCGAATGGCCCATCATCATGAGCTGCCAGGCCGCGGAGAGTCCCGCCGGGCCGCCGCCGATGACGGCAACGCTCTTTCCGGTCGCGGGAGCGGGGTCGGGCGTCTTCGCCTCCAGGGAGGCCCTGCCCAGGAGGGCTACGTCCAGGGCCGGCAGTGAGGCCGCCTGCCGCGTGCATCCCTGCATGCAGAGGTTGGGGCACAGGTATCCGCAGACGGTAGCCGGGAAGGGGGTGCAGGTCAGCGCCAGATCCACCGCCTCCGCCAACCGTCCCTTCCGGATCAGGGACCATCGCTTCTGCACGGGAATGCCCGTCGGGCAGGATGCCTGGCACGGGGGGAGGTGTTTTTCGTTTTCCCAGCGGGGAATCCAGCGGCGCAGGTCGCCGGTGGGGACGACGTCGATGGCCGACCGCGGGAGGTCCGTCAGGTCGCCGATCAGGCCGCCTGCTCCCAGTTCCCCGTCCCAGGTTTCCCGGACAAACTGCGCCATGGTCCGGACCGGCGCTCCCGTCTTTTCAAAGGGCTTGCGTGCCACCAGGATGTGCCACTCCGAGCGGTCCGATACCAGGACCGGGTAGAGCTCCGTCCGGCCGATCGTCTTGAGAAAGACAAGAAGATTGTCCAGCAGCCACTGCCAATCCTCGTCGTCGGGATCGGTCAGCCGGGCGTCCTGCTCGCTGTATCCCCGGTGGGGTCCGCGGAAGAAGATCCGGCCGCTCACCATTCCGACGCAGGGGCGGTAACCCAGCGTGTTCTCGATCCGGGTCGTCCCATGGCCGCAGACCACGGCGGTCCCGCCGGCCATGAACTCGGCGAAGGAGTCGCCGGTGCTTCCCAGAACCCAGAGTTCGGGAGGCGCAAATCGGGGATTGTGCTTGGTCATGGTCATGCCGCGGGCGCCGATGTCGCCGGCGACATAGATCTTCCCCTGGGCCATGGCATTGGCCACCCCGTTGGTGGCATGGCCCCGTACAATGATGGTCGCCCCGGCGTTCAGCCAGCCCACGTCGTCGGAGGCGGGGCCGAAGACGTCGATCGTCGTGTTGGGAAAGCCCATGGACCCAACGCGCTGACCTGAGGAGCCGAGGACGCGGATCATGATCTCGTCGTCGCCGCCTCTCCAGAGGCGGCCGCCGATCCCGTGCTGGCCGTAGGCATGGATCTCGATGCACCGGTGCCCGTTCTGGACGGCCTTCTGAAGGTTTGCCTCCAGGTCCCGGGAATCCACGCGGACGCCCTGAATGACCCCGGGCAGGACAATCGTCGGTTTGTACAGCATGGAGATGCTCCTTCTTCCTGTTTCCTACAGAACGTGGCTGATCTTGAGCCGTGCGGCGGCGGCGCCGTCGGCGATGCCCAGGGCGTCGGACATGCCGATCGGCAGGGACGTCGAGCGGCCCAGGGGGGCCACGATCTTCTTCAGTTCCGTGTCGAAGCTCAGGTATGTTTCCACCACCCGCTGGGCGACCTTCTCCGGATCCAGTCGCCGGTACAGCCGCGGATCCTGGGAGGTGATGCCCTTGGGGCAGAGTCCGATGTTGCAGATGTTGCAGCGGTCCGTCTCGGATCCGAGGCATCCCGCCGCCGCCTGCATGATGTACTTGCCGATCTGGACGCCGCTGGCCCCCAGCATGATCAGGGCGGCGGCATTGGCGGCGAGGTTGCCGTTCTTACCGATTCCGCCGCCGGCGAACAGCGGGATCTCGTTCTGCTTTCCCACTTTCACGAGGTTCATGTAGGCGTCCCGGATGTTGCTGGCGATGGGGTGGCCCATCGTGTTCATGGAAACGTTGTAGGCGGCTCCGGTCCCGCCGTCCTCCCCGTCGATGGCAAGACCCGCCGCATACGGATTGCGGGTCAGGTTGTTCAGCACGGCCAGGGTGGTGCTTGTGGCGGAGATCTTGGGATAGACGGGGACCCGGAATCCCCAGGCCATGGCCATGGACTGGGTCATCTTGGCCACGGACTCCTCGATGGAGTACTTGGTCTGGTGGGTCGGCGGGCTGGGCAGGCTGATGCCCGGCGGGACGCCCCGGATCGCGGCGATCAGCCTGTTCACCTTGTACCACATCAGGAGGCCGCCGTCGCCGGGCTTCGCCCCCTGGCCGTACTTGATCTCGATGGCGCAGGGGTCTTCCTTCATGTGCGGCAGGGCGTGGATGATCTCGTCCCACCCGAAGTAGCCGCTGGCGATCTGCAGGATGATGTATTTCAGGAACCGGGAGCGCAGGAGCCTCGGGGGGCAGCCTCCCTCGCCCGTGCAGATGCGGACGGGCATGCCCTTTTCCTCGTTCAGGTAGGCAACCCCCATCTGGAGCCCCTCCCACATGTTCGGCGAGAGGGCCCCGAAGGACATGCTGCCGATGATGAGGGGGTAGATCTCCCGCACGGGGGGAATCCAGCCGTTCTCCTGGATGGTCCGGACCAGTCTCTCCGGCGGCAGGATCCGGCCCAGGAGGGTGCGCAGCTCGAAGTCGTGGCGTCCCGCGTCCAGCGCCGGGTCGGTGAGCATGGAAATGCGGATGAACTTGATCTCGTCGAGCAGGCTCCGGGGATCGTTCCTGCGGCCGCCGCGCCTGCGGGGGACTCCGCCCGCGTTGTTGTGGAAGCGGAGTTTGTCTGGCTCATCGCCCCGGACGGGACGGATGGCCCCATTCGGGCAGACCAGGTCGCACATGCCGCAGCCGATGCAGGCGAAGGCCGGATCGGTCTTCTGGCGGACGCCGTGATAGACGCTGAACACGTTCCCCGGTTTCTCCGCCAGCCCCATGTCGACCTGGACGACCCGCTTGCGGTGCACTCCCAGCTCGATGGCCCGGACGGGACAGACGGCCGTACATCGCCCGCAGAGCGTGCACCGCTCCTTGCTCCAGTCGATCTGCCACGGCAGGTCGGTCCGGCTCAGGGTGGAAGGCGTTATCGTTCCCACTGATTCCATCGAATCACCTCCTCCCGGCCGGGCGGGATCATGACCGTGTCGTACTTCATGGGTTGAATGTCGGTGCTTTTGTTCCGTGCCGGGATCGCTGCGTCGAGGCCGCACACCTCCGAGGAGAAGGCGAACAGGCCGGAACTGCCGCCCACGATGCCGGGACGGAGCTTTTTGCTGTCCTGGACCATGAAGACGGTCTTGTCGGGCAGGCAGCCGATCACGCAATTGGGGCCGTCGATGATGAGGGGACGGCAGGCCTGCTTGATCTGTTTCAATTTTGTACCGTTCGGGTGGCGACCCAGCTCCTCGTCCTTCAGGGGGGTGATGATGTGCTTGTACAGATCGAGGCCGAGGTGGAGGTGCTTCTGGGTGTAGTGAAGGATGTGGGTGAAGACCTCCGAGTCCGACTGGTATCCCGTGTATCCGGCGTAATCCCGCGAGGTCAGGAACTCCCGGATGGGGACGAAGGCGGTGTTCTCGCCGTTGGTCATCGTCGCGTAGCCCTGGATGAAGAAGGGATGGCAGGCGTAGATGTTGATGGCGTAATTCGTATTCTGCCGCCCCTGCGCAAGGATGACCCGCGCCTGAAGCTCCTCGTGGTCGAGGCCCAGGTAGTCCGCCAGCTCCATCGGGTCCCCGACCTCCTTGAGCATGATCACGTCCGGCCAGAAGCTGAAGATCAGCATGGACCCGTCGGCCTCGCCCATCAGGCGGAGACGCAGACGTGTCAGCATCAGGCGGTGCTCTCTCTCCTCCTGGGGCAGGGTGAGCCAGTCCGGCGGGTAGTCGTAGGCGCGAATGACATAATTGTCCCTTTTCGGTGTTCCGTTCGGCGGAATCTGGGCCGGCCGGATGGAGAGCTTGTACTTGACGGTGAAGTCCAGGTCCATCAGGTACCGGTCCAGGGTCCGGAGCCCTTCATTGGAGAAGATGCCCGAGAGAATGGGAGAGCCGCGGAAACGCTCGAAGCTGCCCCCGAGGTCCGTCAGGAACAGGCCCATTCCGGAGCCGTCGTGCCCTTCCTTCATGACGTTCAGGGCATGGACGGCCGTCATGGGGGAGAGGGGCTCCCGGCTGGTGATGGCAAACAGACGGCACATGACAGATCCTTTCAAAAACGATTCACGCTGCAGGGCGTCAAACAGTCCCTGCTTAAAAGCGAAAAATGTGCCACCATGGCCGGCGTATGAAGACATGCGCGGACAGGGGATTCGCCACGGACGGACCATTGCAGGGTTTGCGCGTCCAGGCACAAAAATGTCTTTTTCGTGTGCCCGAAAATACAAATTTGTTGTTTTCCGATCCCGCCAGCCATCCGTCAGGCCACCTCCTGGACGTCCTGGCCCGGCCGGTCCGGTCCGCGCCCCTTCTGCCGGTATTTCCGGGGGTCGATGCCCAGCTTCTGGATCTTGTACTGGATGATCCGCTTCGTTGTTCCCAGGAGCCGCGCCGCCTGGCTCTGATTGCCCCGGGTCTCCTTCAGGGCGTCGACGATCAGTGTCCGTTCCTGGGCCTCGACGACGGAGCTGAGCCGTCCCGAGTCCTTCTTTTCGCAGGCCCGGGTTTTGATCTGCAGGGAAGGGGGAAGATGCACGATTTCAATGGAATCTCCCTCCGCGAGCAGGATGGCCCGCTCGATGCAGTTTTCCAGTTCGCGGACATTGCCCGGCCAGGTGTGGCTCAGGAAGGCCTCGACCACGGCCGTGGAGATCCGTTTCACCGGTTTCCCCAGTTCGTGCGAATACTTGAGTACGAAATGGTCGGCCAGGAGAATGATGTCGTTGCCGCGCTCGCGAAGCGGCGGAAGGTGGACGGGGAAAACGCTCAGGCGATAATACAGGTCGGACCGGAACTGGCCGGTGGCGATGCATTCCTCCAGGCGGCGGTTCGTGGCCGCGACGACCCTGGCGTTCGTGTGAACCAGCCGGGACGAGCCCAGCGGCTGGAACTGCTTTTCCTGGAGAACGCGGAGCAGCTTGGCCTGGGCGGCGGCGGACAGCTCCGACACCTCGTCCAGGAAAATCGTGCCGTTGTTGGCCTCCTCGAAGCGGCCCCGACGCTGGCGAAGCGCCCCCGTAAAGGCGCCCTTCTCGTGACCGAAAAGCTCGCTTTCCATGAGGGTGTCGGGAATCGCGGCGCAGTTCACCTGGACCAGGGGGCCCTTGTTGTGGGGGCTGTTCATGTGAATCGCCCGGGCCACCAGTTCTTTCCCGGTTCCCGTCTCGCCCAGGATCAGGACCGTCGTGCCTGAGTCGGCCACATGGCTGACGAGCCCGAAGACCTCCTGCATCCCCTTGGAATGTCCTATGAAATCGACGGACGGCGACCGCCCCTGGTTGATGATCCGGCGGAGCCGCCGGTTCTCCTCTTCCAGCGCCAGGATATGCACCGCCTTGGCGATCAGTTCCGCTACGGCGGTGAGCATGGCAAGCTCGAGGTCGAGGTCGATCACGGAGCCGGCGCCCTTGTCGGCCGACAGGATGCCTACGACCCGGTTGTCGTACATGATCGGGACACACAGAAACGCCAGTTCTTCCCGGTTCAGGTATCGCCGGGCTCCCGTCCGGTCCAGGAACAGGGCTTCCTTGCCCAGGTTGGGGATTGCCATGGGACGGCCCGTCTGGGCCACCTTGCCGGTGATCCCCTCCCCCATCCGGTAGGTGATCTCCAGGCCGTCGAGATTGACGCCATGGGCGACATCCAGCCACGCCTCGCCGGTATCCCGGTCGAGGAGGGAGATCATGCCGCGCTCCATCCCCAGCCGGACATGCATTTCGTTGAGGACGCGCTCGAGCTGGTCCCGCAACTCCCAGGGCTGGGCCAGGATCTTGGCTATGGCATGAAGGGCCGCCAGTTCTTCGAAACTATGGGTGCTCACAAGGTTCCTCCGGGTTGTCTCGGATCCGCCGCTGCGGTCGTTGATGGACAAAAATGAACAAAAAGTGTGCCAACGAATCCCTTCTATACATTTTCGTTGAAATTGGCAATGGGAGAAGAAAACCATTTCTGGTATGAAACTTGATAAAGAATGAAACGGCAATTTCGAAAAGGGGGTTTCTGTCCATGGTATCCTTTTCCCGGGTCTCGACCGGCATCGAGGGGCTCGACAGCGTCCTGAACTACCTCCAGACGGGAGACAATGTGGTGCTCCAGGTGGACGACATGGAGGACTACCGCTCCTTCGTCCTTCCTTTTGTCAAGACGGCCCTCGAGAACAACGAACGGGTCGTCTACATGCGCTTTGCCCGCCACGCGCCGCTCCTGGAGCCCACGGGCCAGGTGACCATCTACAAGCTGAACGCCGACATGGGGTTCGAGTCCTTCTCCACCCAGGTCCACAACATCATCCGCCAGGAGGGACGGGACGTTTTTTATGTCTTCGACTGCCTTTCGGACCTCCTGCACGCCTGGGCCACGGACCTGATGATCGGCAATTTCTTCGTCATCACCTGCCCGTACCTTTTCGAGTTGAACACCGTCGCCTATTTCGCCATCCTCCGGAGCCGGCACTCCTTCAAGACAATCGCCCGCATCCGGGAGACCACCCAGGTGCTCCTCGATATTTACAATTATATGGGAAAGATGTGTGTCCATCCCCTCAAGGCATGGCACCGCTATTCGCCCACCATGTTCCTTCCCCACATTCAGACCAACGGCCGCTTCACGCCGATCATGAACAGCGTCGACGCCACGAACCTGTTCGCCTTCCTGGCCAACAAGGGATCCATCGGTGCCGAGCGGAACCTGGATTACTGGGACCGCATCTTCATGCAGGCCCGCGAACTGGCACAGGACCCCGGGGCAAGGGAAGCGAAACACGGCATGGTGGACCAGCTCTCCCGGGTCCTCATCGGCCGGGAGAAACGAATGCTGTCCCTGGCCAGGGATTATTTCAGCCTGGAGGATCTGTTGGAGATCCAGGAACGCCTGATCGGAACGGGATTCATCGGCGGAAAATCCGTCGGCATGCTCCTGGCCCGGAACGTACTCCGGAAGGACCGGTCCTTCGACTGGGACGGCAAGCTGGAACGGCACGACTCCTTCTATATCGGCTCCGATGTCTTCTACTCCTACATCGTTCAGAACGGCTGGTGGAAGCTCCTGATGGCGCAGAAGACCAAGGAAGGCTATTTCGAGTGCGCCGGGGAGCTTCGGAACGTCATGCTCCGGGGCGTTTTTCCGGAGGAGGTGCGGGAGCAGTTCCAGCTGATGCTCGAGTATTTCGGCCAGTCCCCCATCATCGTCCGCTCCAGCAGCCTGCTGGAAGACGCCTTCGGCAATGCCTTCGCGGGCAAGTACGAGAGCTACTTCTGCGCCAACCAGGGCACGCCGGAGCAGCGCTACGAGTCTTTCGAGGAGGCGGTGCGGCGCATCTTCGCCAGCACCATGAACGTCGACGCCCTGACCTATCGGCTTCAGCGGGGCCTGGACCAGCAGGACGAGCAGATGGCCCTCCTCGTCCAGCGGGTGTCCGGATCCTACCGGAAGCATTATTTCTTCCCGGAGCTGGCCGGCGTCGGGCTTTCCCACAACACCTTCGTCTGGAAACAGGGCCTCGATCCGAAGGCCGGCATGCTCCGTCTGGTCCTGGGGCTGGGAACCCGGGCGGTCAACCGGGTGGAAAACGATTATCCGCGGATCGTGGCCCTCGACGATCCCCTGCTGAAGGCCCATTCAGGGCTTGACGACGCCCGGCGGTTCTCCCAGCACGATGTGGACGCCCTCAACCTGGAGGAAAACCGCTTCCAGTCACTGCCGCTGGTGCAGGTGGTCCAGGAGGGCCTGGACGCGAGGCTCGACCTGGTGGGCACCCGTGACATGGAGTCCGCGGACCGCCTGCGGGCCCTGGGCAGGCCCGAAACGGACATCTGGATCCTGACCTTCGACGAGCTCCTCTCGACGACGGATTTTCCCGATACCATGTCCCGGATGCTCAAGACGCTCGAAAGGGTCTATGAATACCCGGTGGACATCGAGTTTACGGCCAACTTCAACGCCCAGGGGAACCTGCAGGTCAATCTGCTTCAATGCCGGCCGTTCCAGACGCGGGGACAGACGGCCCAGGTGGAGATCCCGGCCAGGGTCCGGAAGGAGCGGGTGCTCATCCGGCAGGAGGGAAACTTCATGGGCGGAAGCATTTCGCAGCCCATTTCCCACGTGATCTACATCGATCCCCAGGGCTATACAAAATTGTCCCTCTCGGAAAAATACGACGTGGCCCGCATCATCGGCCGGCTCAACAAGCTCGTGGAGAACCGGGAGGAAAGACCCACGGCCCTCCTGGGACCGGGTCGCTGGGGAACGACGACGCCGGCCATGGGAGTCCCCGTGACCTTCTCGGAGATCAACAACATCACCGCCATCGCCGAGATCGCCTACCGGGACGGAAGCCTGATCCCCGATCTCTCCTTCGGGACCCATTTCTTCCAGGACCTTGTGGAGATGGAGATCTTCTACATGGCCATCTATCCCGAGAAGGAGAACGTCTACTTCAACCCGGCGTGGCTCTCGGCCTTTCCCAACCGCCTCGCGGAACTGTCCCCCAGGGACGGCGCCTACGGGGAAGTGGTGCGCGTCTACGACGTGCGGGAGCGGAATCTCCGGCTCATGTCGAACGTCGTGACGCAGAAGCTGATCGTGTACGCCCGGGAATGAAGGATGCGGGAAGCCGGGCCCGGGTCGGATGATTCCGGGGCTGCCGGCGGATGCACGAAAAAAAAAGGGACGGCCGCGGACATTCCGCGGCCGTCCTTTCGCGTTCCGAACCCTGAAATTGCTTATACGACACCGAAGGCCAGCATGGCCCGGGCCACCTTGGTGAATCCGGCGATGTTGGCGCCCGTCACGTAGTCTCCCTTCCGGCCGTAGGCCTCGGCGGTCTCGACGCAGGCCTTGTGGATGCTCTTCATGATGATGAGGAGTCGCTGGTCCACCTCTTCCCGGGTCCAGGAGAGCTTCAGGCTGTTCTGGCTCATTTCCAGGCCCGAAGTGGCCACGCCGCCGGCATTGGCGGCCTTCCCGGGTCCGTAGAGGATGCTGTTTTCCTGGAAGATCTTCACGGCGTCCGGTGTGGAGGGCATGTTGGCCCCCTCGGCCACGCAGAGGCAGCCGTTCTTCACCAGGGCGGCGGCATGGGAGGCATCCAGCTCGTTCTGGGTGGCGCATGGCAGGGCGATGTCCACCTTGATTCCCTGGTCCCGGATCACGTCCCACACGCTGGAACCCTCGACGCAGCAGGTCTTGTACTTGTCGGCGTACTCCTTGATCCGGCCGCGCTTGACGTTTTTCAGCTCCATGACAAAATCGCACTTGTTCTGGTCGATGCCAGCCTCGTCCACGATGGTTGCGCTGGAGTCGCACAGGGTGATGACCTTGCCGCCCAGCTGGTTGACCTTCTCGACGGCGTACTGGGCCACGTTGCCGGCGCCGCTGATGGCCACGATCTTGCCCTTGAAGTCCAGGCCGCGGGTGGCCAGCATCTCCGCCGCAAAATAGGTGGTGCCGTACCCGGTAGCCTCGGGACGGACCAGGCTGCCGCCATATTCCAGAGCCTTGCCGGTCAGCACGCCGGTATGCTCGTTGCGGATCTTCTTGTAGTATCCGAAGAGGTAGCCGATTTCCCGGCCGCCGACCCCGATGTCGCCGGCGGGGACGTCCGTCTCCGCGCCGACATGGCGGAAGAGCTCCCGCATGAAGGCCTGGCAGAACCGCATGACCTCGCCGTCCGACTTGCCTTTGGGATCGAAATCGGAGCCGCCCTTGCCGCCGCCCATGGGCAGGGTCGTCAGGGAATTCTTGAAGATCTGCTCGAAGCCGAGGAACTTGATGATTCCCAGGTTCACCGAGGGATGGAAGCGGAGGCCGCCCTTGAAGGGACCGATGGCGTTGTTGAACTGGACCCGGAAGCCCCGGTTCACCCGGACATTCCCCTTGTCATCCACCCAGGGAACGCGGAACAGCATCGTGCGTTCGGGCTCGACGATGCGCTCGTAGATGTTCGCCTTCACGAATTCGGGATGGCGTTTCGTCGTCGGCTCCAGGGTCTCCATGACCTCTTCCACGGCCTGGTGGAACTCGGGCTGGTCGGGGTCAAGCTGCTTTACCTTGGCAAGGACATCTGAAATAACGGACATGACAATACCCCTTTCTCTTGTTGGTCTTGTTTTATTTTTCCCCCGGCGATCCTTCCCCGGCCCGCCGGCGTGCTGTCTTCTTTCCGGGTCCCGTCCAGTCCCGGCAGCGCTTCAATACCTGGTCGAACGGCTCCATGTCTCCGAACTCCATGACGGCGGACATGGCCCGGTTGTCCACGTCCAGCCCCGCCTCCTCCACGCAGGCGACCGGGTTCAGGCCTCCAATGAGAACGATGCCGACCCGATTCACTTCCACGGGTGTCTGGCAGACCGGCTCGCTCACCTCGCCCTTCACGAGGACCCCGTCGATGCCGGCCCGGGCCAGCCCGGCGAGCTGCTGTTCCATGAGGGGAAGGCAGGCAGCCGGGATTTCCCGGAAGTTGGCCAGGAGCATTCCCTCTCCCTCGGCAACGACGCTTCGGACGGACGTCATCTTTCCCCGGATGAAGACCTCCGACGGGTCCAGGGACGATCCGGAGTAGTAGATCAGCTCCACGAACCGGAGGGGGTTGCGGTTTCTCACCTGCAGGATGCCACCGAACTTGGAGTCCATGGGGATGCCGTGTTTCAGGAGAACGCCGTTGACCACGATGCTGCACACCGTGGCCATTGCCACCCGACCCTCGGGGACGAGGAGTCCCGCCAGCCTCTGTCCCGGACCGGCGACGGCCACGCGGCGGCTGACGGCATAGCCCGCCTCGAAGACCGGCTCCATGATCCGGACGGCCTCGGGAAATGTCTCCTCCGGCAGGAGCGAGATGTTCACCGGCAGAAGCCCCCGGCCGGTTTCCGGTTTGAACGTGGTCTGGAACGCCAGGGACTCGATGCGGGAATTGGCCAGTCCCACCTTGTCCCGGACCCTGGCCCGGCCGATCTCCTCGATACCCCGGTCGGTGATGATCCGCCCGTCGCGCTTGCCGATCAGCCGTGTCAATCCGCGCTCGTCCATGAGTTTCAGGTGGTAACGGACGGCCCGCTCGCTCGATGGCAGGCCCCGTTCCAGCATCTTCCGGGAAATCAGGCGCGATCCCACGGACTGACCCGCCTCGTGGAGAATGCGTAGGATCATCAGGGTCTTGCGCTCGACATCGGCGGGATTTGTGAAGGGGGAACCCATCGGCAATCGGCCATCCTTTGCCGACGCAACTACACGGAAAGGGACAATCTTGTCAACACAAAATTGGGCCTTTCCCGCGGGTCCCGCCGCGCCCCTCTCCACCGGCGCTTCGACCCCGGGGGAAGGACTGCCCGCACCCCGTCCTCTTTGCCAAATCCCGCTTTTTCTGCTACCTTTCCCCCACTTTACGAGGGAGGGAAGGGGACATGCTGACGGATACCCGGTTGGAGCGCTATGCGGATGTTCTTCTGTGGGGATTGGAAACCGCGCGGAAAGGGAAGTTCCGGAAGGGGGATATTGTCCTGATCCAGTATGACCCGCCGGCGCTCCCTCTGGCGGAGCTCCTGTATGCCCGCGTCCTGGATCGCGGGATGTCCCCGGTCCAGCGGATGGGGCTGACCTTTCGCATGGAGAGGATGTTTTTCGAGAAATCATCGGGACGCCAGCTGACCTTCATCGCCCCGGGGGAACGGGAGCTTCTGGAGCGGGTCAACGGCCGGATTTTCCTGCGGGCGCCGGAGTCGCTGACGCACCTGAAGGAGATCGATTCCTTCCGGATCGGGAAGGTCCTGGTGGCCCGGAAGTCCCTGAAGGACATCCTGGATCGCCGGGAAGAGGAGGGGCACTACGGCTGGACCCTCTGCACGTATCCGACGAAGGAGCTGGCCGTCCAGGCAAAGACGACCCCGAAGGCCTACGAGAACGAGATCGTCCGGGCCTGCTGGCTCGACGAGGAGGATCCCGTCCGGAAGTGGTCCTGGATCCACCGGGAGATCGGCCGCATCAAGACGTGGCTGGGCAGCCTGCCCGTGAAGTCCTTCCGTGTCGAGTCGGCGAACATGGATCTGACGGTGGTACCGGGGGAGCACAGGAAATGGGCCGGCGTTTCGGGGCACAACATCCCGAGCTACGAAGTCTTCCTCTCCCCGGACTGGCGTGGAACCGAGGGGACGTATTACGCGAACCTTCCTTCGTACCGGAGCGGCAATTACGTGGAGGGGGTCCGGCTGACCTTCCGGAAGGGCGTAGCCGTTGGTATCCAGGCCGCCACGGGGGAGGAGTTCGTCCGGAAGCAGCTCGCCATGGATCGGGGGGCGAGCCGGGTGGGGGAGTTCTCCCTGACGGACCGCCGGTTCTCCCGGATCGGCCGCTTCATGGCGGACACGCTCTTCGATGAGAACCACGGAGGGGCCTTCGGGAACTGCCACGTGGCCGTCGGGTCGTCCTATTCGGACACCTACTCGGGAAACCCCGCAGACTTGACCATGGAAAAGAAGAAGGCCCTGGGCTTCAACGATTCGGCCCTTCACTGGGATCTCGTGAACACGGAGAACAAGACCGTGACGGCCAGGCTGAAAACCGGGAAGAACGTCGTCGTCTACGACGGAGGGGTGTTCAAGATCTGAAGCGCCGCCAGGTGGACGGCGACGGGCGGTTTCGCCGTTGCAGAGCGCGACCGCCCGGGAAACCCTGGCTCTCAGGGGATCGGGACGCTCCCGTCAAAGCATTTCAGGCACAGGTCCTTGCGGGGCAGCCCCAGGGCGGCCACAAAGGCCTCGGTGCTGTTGTACTTGACCGAATCGGCCCCGATCTGGTCCGCCACCCACCGCTCCAGTTCCCTCAGCTGGTCCATCGACTTGATATCGCCGGTCCGGAAGAAGCTCCGGGCGGTCAGCTCGTCGTACGACCGGGTGGAGATGCCAAAATCGCAGGGGTACATCAGGGGCGGGCAGGCGATCCGCACGTGGACCTCCTCGGCCCCGGCCTCTTTCAAGTCCCTTACCTTGTAAAGGATCTGGGTCCCCCGGACGATCGAATCGTCACAGATGACGATCCGCTTTCCCTTCACGGCGTAACGCAGCACCGAGAGCTTGCGCTTTGCCATGCGGCTCCGGGCGTCCTGGGTCGACTGGGTGTAGCTCCGGTCGGCGTAACGGTTGTAGAGGAAAACCTCCTGGTAGGGGATGCCGGATTCCTGGTGGTAGCCCACGGCGTGTCCGATTCCGGACATGGGCACGGGTGAAACCAGGTCCGCCTGCGGGCTGCCTTCTTCGCGGTCCCGGCGGGCCAGGCTCCGGCCGATGCAGTTGCGGGCCTCCTGGACGTACAGGCCGTCGATGATGGAGTCAATGCTGGCCGTGTAGGCCCACTCGAAGGCGCAGTGTGCCTTGCGTGGCGACGGGATCTCGGTGACGGTGCGGAATCCGTGGCCGTCGATGAGCACCGTCTCTCCCGGGCGAACGTCCCGGAGGATCTCCATCTCCAGGTTCTGCAAGGCCCGCGACTCGGAGCAGACGGCGGTCCGCTCCCCGTCCCGGCCGAGGATCAGGGGCCGGAACCCGTATGGGTCGCGGGTCGCGTAGATTCCTTCCTTCGCCAGGATCACCAGGCAGTAAGCCCCCCGGATCCGCTCCGCCAGGGAGTTGATCCCCGTCAGGATATCCGAGGACTCCATGATGATCTTGGCGATGACCTCGATGTTGTATCCGCGGTAGAAGGCGTGTCCCTGCCGCTTGAGGTCGGCGATGAGCTCCTCGGCGTTGATGATGTTGCCGCTGAAGGCCAGGGAGATGTCCCCCACCTTGGATTGCCAGCTCATGGGCTGGCGCTCCCAGAGGCTCACGTGGCCGATGCCCAGATTCCCGTGCAGGTAGGAGAGGTCCTCGGTACTGAAGGCGCTGCCGACCTTGCCGTGGTGGGTCACCTGGTGGATCCGGCCGTCATAGGTGGCGATCCCGCAGTATTCCTGTCCGCGGTGCTGGATGAAATCGAGGCCGTTGTAAATGTCGTAGACGCAGGGCCGGGTCGAATAGATCCCGAACACACCGCAGTTGTCTTTGATCTCGCCTCCCATGACCGTCTTGCCTCCTCGAACGACACCGGCTACTGGATGTCCTTGTGGTAACTCTGCAGAGAGCGGGCCCGTCCGTGGCCTTTCCGGAAGGCCTGGATGCCCTTGACCGCGGCCGCCGCGGCCGCCGTGGTGGTGATGTAGGGGATCCGGTACTTGATGGCGGCCTTCCGGATGTACGAGTCGTCGTAGGCGCTCATCTTGCCGCTCGGCGTGTTGATGATGAGCTGGATGTCCCCGTTCTTGACGGCGTCCACGATGTTGGGGCGCCCCTCGTGCATCTTCAGGATCGGCTCCGTGGCGATCCCCTGGCGGGACAGGAAATCGTGGGTTCCCCGCGTGGCCAGGATCCGGAACCCGAGGTCCTGGAACGTCCGGGCCGTCTGGAGGATGCCGCCCTTGTCCTGCGCTTCCACCGTGATCAGGACGGTGCCGGTATCGGGAAGGACCTGCTGGGCCGCCTCTTCGGCCTTGTAGAAGGCCAGCCCGAAGGAATCCGCCAGCCCCAGCACCTCGCCGGTGGAGCGCATCTCGGGCCCCAGGACGGGGTCCACCTCCTGGAACATGTTGAAGGGGAACACGGCCTCCTTGACGCCGAAATGGGGGAACCGCCGGGTCGACAGGTTCAGATCGGAAAGCTTCTTTCCCAGCATGACCTGGGTGGCCAGGCGGGCCATGGAGATGCCGCACACCTTCGAGACGAGGGGCACCGTCCGGGATGCCCGGGGGTTCGCCTCCAGGACATAGACGGTGTCGTCTGCGATGGCGTACTGGATGTTCATGAGCCCCACCACGTTGAACTCCACGGCGATCTTGCGGGTGTACTCCTCGATGGTGTCCAGGTGGCGGGCGGGGATGCTGATGGGCGGGATAACGCAGGCCGAGTCGCCGGAATGGATTCCCGCCAGCTCGATGTGCTCCATCACGGCCGGGACATACGCGTCGGTCCCGTCGGAGATGGCGTCGGCCTCCGCCTCGATGGCGTTCTCCAGGAACTTGTCGATGAGGATGGGGCGCTCCGGCGTCACGCCGACGGCGGCGGAGACATACTGCCTGAGCATATCCTCGTCATGGACGATCTCCATGCCCCTTCCGCCCAGGACGTAGGACGGCCGGACCATCAGGGGGTAGCCGATCCGGTTCGCCACAAGGAGGGCCTCTTCGATGGTGCTGGCCATGCCGGACTCGGGCATGGGAATGCCCAGCTTTACCATCATCTGGCGGAACCGGTCCCGGTCCTCCGCCAGGTCGATCGTCTCCGGCGACGTTCCGAGGATCTTCACACCGGCCTTCGAAAGCTCGCCGGCGATGTTCAGGGGCGTCTGCCCTCCGAACTGGACGATGACCCCCTCGGGCTTCTCCTTTTCATGGATGGACAGGACATCCTCGACCGTCAGGGGCTCGAAGTAAAGCTTGTCGGATGTGTCGTAGTCCGTGGAGACCGTCTCGGGGTTGCAGTTCACCATGATGGATTCGAGTCCTTCGTCCCGGAGGGTGAAGGCGGTGTGGACGCAGCAGTAATCGAACTCGATCCCCTGGCCGATCCGGTTCGGCCCCCCCCCGAGGACCATGATCTTCCGCCGGTCGCTGACGGGGACCTCGTCGGAGGCGTTGTAGGTCGAGTAGTAGTAGGCGGCATTTTCCACGCCGCTGACGGGAACGGCGTGCCAGGCCTCGGGCATGCCGATGCCGATCCGCTGACGGCGGATGTCCGCCTCGGGCACGCCGAGAATCTGCGCCAGGTAGCGGTCGGCGAAGCCGTCTTTCTTGGCCTGCGCCAGGAGCTCGTCCGGCAGGGGGTTGCCCCTGTATTTCAGGATCTGCTCTTCCAGGTCGACCAGCCCCTTCATCTGCGAGAGGAACCAGGCCTTGATGTAGGTTTTCCGCGCGAGGGCTTCGACCGTCGCCCCCTTCCGCAGGGCCTCGTAGAGGATGAACTGGCGCTCGCTGGAGGGCTCCGCCAGGAGCTCCATCAGTTCCTCGAGGGATTTCTGGTTGAAATCCTTCACGAAGCCCAGGCCGTACCGGCCCTTTTCCAGGGAACGGATGGCCTTCTGGAAGGCCTCCTTGTAGTTCTTCCCGATGCTCATGACCTCACCCACGGCCCGCATCTGGGTGCCCAGCCGGTCGACGGATCCCTTGAATTTCTCGAAGTCCCAGCGGGCGAACTTGACAACGACATAGTCGCCCCAGGGGGTGTACTTATCCAGGGTCCCCTCGCGCCAGTACGGGATCTCGTCGAGGGTCAGCCCTCCCGCCAGGAGCGAGGACACGAAGGCGATGGGGAAGCCGGTGGCCTTGGAGGCCAGGGCGGAAGAACGGGACGTCCGGGGATTGATCTCGATCACCACGACCCGGCCCGTCTCGGGGTTGTGGGCGAACTGGATGTTCGTGCCGCCGATGACCTGGATGGCCTCGACGATATCGTAGGAGTACTTCTGGAGCCTGGCCTGGAGCTCGGGAGCGATGGTGAGCATGGGGGCCGTGCAGTAGGAGTCCCCCGTGTGGACGCCCATGGCGTCCACGTTTTCGATGAAGCAGACCGTGATCATCCGGTTCCTGGCGTCCCGCACCACCTCCAGCTCCAGTTCCTCCCAGCCCAGGACCGATTCCTCCACGAGGATCTGGCCCACCAGGCTGGCGGAGATGCCGCGGCCGGCCACCGTGCGGAGCTCCTCCAGGTTGTACACGAGGCCGCCGCCTGTGCCGCCCATGGTATAGGCGGGACGGATGACGACGGGATAGCCGAGCTGGACGGCGATCTTTTCCGCCTCCTCGACGGTGTAGGCCGGCTCGCTCCGCGGCATGTCGATGCCGAGCCGGTTCATGGTCTCCTTGAAGGCGATCCGGTCCTCTCCCCGCTCGATGGCGTCCACCTGAACGCCGATCACCTTGACCCCGTACTTTTCGAGGACTCCCCGGCGGGCCAGTTCGGAGGTCAGATTCAGCCCGGTCTGTCCGCCCAGGTTGGGAAGGATCGCGTCGGGCCGCTCGTTTTCGATGATTTCGGTCATGGATTCGGCGTTCAGCGGCTCGATGTACGTCACGTCGGCCATTCCCGGATCCGTCATGATGGTGGCGGGATTGGAGTTGACGAGTACAATTTCGTACCCGAGCTTTCGAAGGGCCTTGCACGCCTGGGTGCCGGAGTAGTCGAACTCGCAGGCCTGACCGATGACGATGGGGCCGGAGCCGATGATCATTACTTTCTGGATGTCGCTTCGCTTCGGCATGGTTTCCTCTGTCTTTCCGCCGCACCGGGGGCGGGACGGCTTGCTGTCGGGATGGACCGTCGACGATAACGTACAGATTTCCGGGAGGATTGCTGTGGAGATCGGTCAACCGGTTGGCGATATATAGGGGAGAGCCCTCCGGTTGTCAAGGCGGAAATAACTTCTTAATAATACGAGCATATTTCTAACGGCGGCCGGTGCGGATTTCCCGCTGGCGACCGATGGAGGGAGCCCCGGAAACGGCGAATTCCGGTGTTGCTTCCTGTCCCGCGCGGCGGCCTGACCGGGGTCAGAACACCCCGGCCAGATCGAGGCCCGAGAGAGCGGCCAGGAACGCCGCCACCAGGGCGAGGCGGCCCGTCCAGCGGTGCACCGTCCGGAGCCGGACGGCATGGGCGCGGATCCGGAACGCCAGGAGGCCAAGGATCGGGGCGGTCCAGGACAGGGCGAGCGCGGTGGCTCCAAACCAGGTGTGGGGCGCATCGAGATGGACCCCGGAGGATGCCTCCACGAGACGGAAGGCGGTGACGGACCCGGGAATCAGCACGACTGCGCCGGCGATTCCCAACGCCCGGTGCGTCTTCAGCCACCAGCGCTTCCGCTTGAGGAAGCGGGAAATGAAGCCGGCAGCGGCCATCAGGCCGAGTCCCGATCCCATGACAAGACCATGGATCAGGAGAGGATTCATCTATTTTGATGCCGGGTTCGCCGCCGGGACGGTGTATTTTACGGTTTTCGAACCCCAGAGATTGCAGGTCGCCTTCACGTCCAGGACGTCTCCGGGAGCGAGCTGGATGCGGTAGCTGTAGGAAAAGGCCGGGGCTTCCGGCTGGTTCTTGTAGTCCTGGGAGGCAAGAACCTTTTTGTCTTTCCTGATCTCCACGTTCTTGATGTAGTGGGAGCTCGGAACCGGAGAGGAGTGGGTGATGGTTACCTGGAGGGTCTGGGACGCGGCATCGTAGCTGCACTTCACATCGCCGGGCGCATGGGCCTGGGCGACGCCGCAGGGGAGAAGCCAGACCCCCGCCAGGATCATCCAGAATACCGCCAGCAGGACCAGGCCGCGGGCCGTCTTTCTCACATTCCGTTTCATGGTTTGTCTCCTTCCTTCCTTTTTTAGAGGCTTTTTGTCCCGTGCCCGGTCGCCGGAAGCACCATGGGCGGGCCTGGGGCGGTCTAAATCTTGATTTCCATGTTCTGGTGGAGGGCGAAGCAGTCCATCTTGCGTCCTTCCCGCTTGATGAGACGGCGGCAGTCCTGCACGATGGCATCCACCTGGTCGTCGGATCGCTCCTGGTTGTGGTGGAACAGGCCGAGACGCTGCACGCCCGCCTCCAGGGCCAGGTTCAGGGCGTCCGTGTAGACCGAGTGCCCCCAGGCCCGCGTGCGGAGGTATTCCGTCTCCGTGTACTCGGCGTCGTGGATCAGCAGGTCCGCGCCCCGGGAGAATGCCATGTAGTCTTCGAAATCACACCCGCCCGGATGCTTGTACATGAGCTCGTTGTCCGTCAGGAAGACGAAAGTTTTTCCGTCCTCTTCGAACTTGAACCCCTCTCCCTGGTTCGGATGGCTGATCGGGATGGTACTGATGGTGACGGAGTTGGTCCGGAACTCCTCTACGCAGGCTTCGTGATAGACGATATCCGCCCGGATGTCTTCGAAATTGACGGGAAAATGGGGAGGCTCCATGACCCGGGAGATGATTTCCTTCAGGGAGGACTGGGCATAGGAGCAGCCGTACATGGCGATGGAGATCTTCGGGAAATAGATGGGCTTGAAGAAGGGGAAGCCCATGAGATGGTCCCAGTGGGCATGGGTGAAGATCATGGTAAAGGAGTTCACGCCTTCGGCCATGAGCTGGTTGCCCAGCCGCCGGATTCCGGAGCCGGCGTCGATCAGGATGACGTCGTTGCTCTTCGTCCGGATTTCGATGCAGGTTGTATCCCCGCCGTACTTGAGATACTCGCTCCCGGATACGGGGATCGATCCCCGGGCCCCCCAGCAGCGGATGATCATAGGTTCCCTCCACGCACCCTTGTCCGGGAGCGATTCATGAATGACGCCGTTTCTGTGGGATTGCGATGCAACAGGATAGTAAATAACCGTGATCAGAGAGGTTGTCAAGAATTCATCCCGCCGGGTCCCGGATTTGCTCCCTTTCCGGTGTTCGGGACAAGAGAAAAGCAGGATATTCCTGCCGATCCTTTCTTCGGGGAAACCCGGGAGGGTGGCCGGTCATGGTTGCGGGGAGAGTGTCCATAGGGCGAAACATGATGGATTCCGGTTAGATCCGAGTGCAAAAGGCGGAAATTGTGCTTGTCAAAACCGGCGTTCATTGCTACAAGCCAGGAACTTAAAGAGGAAGTGAGGTGAACATCGGATGGGAGAGGGCATTTCGGATTATACGAAGTTCGTCGTGGACCTGCGGCGCCACATGTGGATGGCCGGCGTGGAGATGGAACTGAGGCGTCTCATCTGGCAGATCGCCGTGACAGGGAAGTATATCTCCGCGAAAATTCATGAATCCAACCGCAAACTCGCGGGGCTCCGAAACGTGTACGGGGAGGAGCAGCTCGCCCTGGACCGGAGCGCCGACGAGATTCTGAAAAACCAGCTTCACCACTCGGGTTTCGTCCGCCAGTATGCCTCGGAGGAGCAGGAGGCTATCGTCGAGATCGGACAGGGAAACGGGAAATACTTCGTCACGGCGGATCCCCTGGATGGATCCTCCCTGGTGGATACAAACCTTTCCATCGGCACGATCATCGGCATTCACCGGGAGACGTTTCTCACGGAGGGAGCGCACTCCATGGTGGCGGCCCTTTACATCACCTATGGCCCCCTGATCACGATGGTCTATTCCGCCGGCAAGGGAACCCATGAGTTCGTCCTCAACCGGGAGGGGGAGTACGTCCTTTCCCAGGAAAACATCCGTCTCAACGAACAGGGATCGATCTACAGCCTGGGCGGTCTGCGCAAGGAATGGACGGACGGGCACCGGAGGTTCGTGGAGTTCCTCGAGGATCAGGGCTACAAGCTCCGGTACAGTGGAGGGTTCGTCCCCGATATCAACCAGGTGCTCATCAAGAAGGGGGGCGTCTTCACGTATCCCGCCCTGAAGAAGAATCCCCGCGGGAAACTGCGGCTCCTCTTCGAGCTTCAGCCCATGGCCTTCATCATCAGCCAGGCCGGAGGCATGGCGACCGACGGCCACCGCGACATCCTCTCGATTCCGGTGGAGGAGTTGGACCAGTGCTCCCCCATTTACATCGGGAGCTCCTTCGAGATTCGCAAGGCCGCGGAGTTTCTGAAGCAGGCATCCTGAAAGAAGGCCGCCTCGAAAAATCCGGAAGCGGATGATCGTTCCCGCAGCCCGTGTCCGCTTCTCAGAAAGGAGATGTTTCATGCCCGTGATTTTTGAGCAGATGGATTCGTTGCATGCCGCTTCGAAGGGAATCCTCTCGATCGAAGATGACGTCCGGGTTCTCGACGAGCGGACCCTGAGGGACGGCCTCGTGGACGACCTGGTTTATTCCGCCGTCTTCAGCGGAGACGAGAGAGTCCGGGAGGTCTGCCGCTGGCTGATCCGGCGCGCCGGATGGGCCCTCGGGATTTATTCCGCCTCCATCCAGCCGCTGTACGAGGCCATGGGAAGAAGGGAGGTGTCCGGTTTCACCGTGCCGGCCATCAATATCCGGACCCTCACGTACCACACGGCCCAGGCCATCCTCCAGGCCGCCATGAAGGGAAAGGCGGGTTTCGTCATCTTCGAGATCGCCCGCTCCGAGATCGACTACACGAAGCAGCGTCCCGCCGAGTACACGGCAGCCGTTCTCGCGGCGGCCGTCAAGACGGGATGGAAAGGCCCCATCTTTCTCCAGGGGGACCATTTCCAGGTGAACGCGGGCCGTTATGCCAAGGACCCCGACAAGGAACTGCGGGGCGTCAAGGACCTGATCTGGGAGGCCATCGAAGGAGGCTTCTACAACATCGACATCGACACCTCCACGCTGGTGGACCTTTCCAAGCCGACCGTGCGGGAGCAGCAGTACCTGAATTACAGCCTCGCGGCGGAGCTTACGACCATGATCCGCGACCTGGAGCCGGAGGGGATCACCATCTCCGTGGGAGGCGAGATCGGCGAGGTCGGCGGCAAGAACAGCACGGTGGAGGAGTTGAATGCCTACATGGAGGGGTTTTTGGAGATCCTGAAGCAGCAGGGCGAGAACCTCAAGGGGATCAGCAAGATGAGCGTCCAGACGGGAACGAGCCATGGCGGCGTGCCCCTTCCCGACGGAACCGTGGCCCAGGTGAAGCTGGATTTCGAGACGCTGAAGCGCCTGTCCGAGGAGGCCCGGGCCCGCTGGGGCCTCTCCGGGGCTGTGCAGCACGGCGCCTCCACCCTGCCCAACGAGGCCTTTGACCGCTTCCCCGCCACGGGAACGGCGGAGATCCACCTCGCCACGGGTTTTCAGAACATTGTTTACGACAGCCCGGCCTTCCCGGCCTCGATGAAGGAGAAAATCTACGGATACCTGAAAACGGAAATGGCGGGGGAGAGGAAAGCCAGCGACACGGAGGAGCAGTTCCTCTACAAGACCCGGAAGAAGGGGTTTGGTCCCTTCAAGCGGGAGCTGTGGGGGCTGCCGGATGAAACCCTGTCGGCCCTGAGCCGGGAACTGGAGAACCAGTTCGCCTTTTTCTTCGGCAAGCTGAACATGCACGACACGGAGCACCTCGTGGCCCGCTACGTTCAGCCCGTGGACGCCGCCATGAAGAAACCGGCCGGACTCTAAGGCACGCCGGCCGGACGTGAACCAGCACACGAGGAGGGCGGATTTCGAATCCGCCCTCCTTTTTTTTACTCTTCGCATCGAGGCGCGGGGGCGCGACCGGGGGTTTCCAGAGGAGCGATCAGGACATTTTTCCCATCCCTCTTGCCTGACGGACCGTCGACGACGGATCGTGGGAAAAATGGCCGCGACAGCGGAAGCCCCCGTGGCAGCCCCCGCGCCCCGATGCGTTGAATGCAAAGGGAAAGGGGAGCCGGCTTGGCAGGAAAGAAAAGAATGAAGAAAGAGGGACGGGTTTGAAATCCGCTCCCCCTCTGTCTTGTGTGCCGGGTGTGCCGTACTAGCAGCCCCGGGCTCAGCCCAGGACGATGTCTTCCAGGTGGCGCTTGGGAACGTGATGGACGCGGTTGCCGTCGCGCCAGTACTTCACGTCCCCATCCGGGCCGATCGGGTCCATGACGACAGTCTCCACGGGCCTGCCCAGGGCGATGACGAGCAGGATCTCGTATCGCTCCGGGATGGCCAGGGCCTTCCGCAGGGCGGCCCGGCTCACCGAGGCGATCATGCAGCCCCCCAGCCCCTTTTCCACCGCCCCCAGGAGGATCGTCTGGGCGGCGATGCCGTGGTCGTAGGCCACCTCCGGCGCGGTTTCCCTGTCGCCCAGCATGATGACGTATCCCGTCGGGCGTTCCCCGGCTTCCGGTCCCGGCCAGTCCGGCAGGTAGCCGGCCCAGGCGAGGTGCCCGAATACGACGGCATTTCTCTCCGGGTCCGAGGAAAGGATGTACCGGAGGGGTTGCTTGTTGGCCGCCGAGGCCGTCTGGCGGGCCAGGTCCACCAGCTCCAGGAGCGTCTCCCGGCTGATGGCGAAGGATTCGTCGAATCTCCGGTAACTCCGGTTTTTCACTACCAGGTCCTTGAACATGGTCCAGCCTTCTCCTTTCCGGATGAAAACGATCCCGTCGGGTATTGCGGGGCTGTGGCCGACAACCGCCGGGTTTTCAGCGATGGGGTTCGATGACGACTTTCAGGGACGGCCCACCCTCGGCGACGAGGCGGAAGCCCTCCTGGATGTCCCCGAGCGGGAGCCTGTGGGTGATCATCTCCTCCACGGGAACGCGTCCCAGGCGGATGAGATCGATGGCGACCCGGGCGTCCAGGGGGCTGTTCCCGTAGGAGGGAAGGATCCGGATCTCGTTCCGCCAGAACTCGTTGAGGGGCACCGGCAGCAGAAAATCCGGCTCCGTGGTGGCGAAGCAGAGAACAACCCCTCCCCGGTCCACGCAGCGGAGCGCCTGCTCGAAGGCGGTTGGCGCGCCGGCGCAGACGATGACCGTGTCGGCCAGGCAGCCGTCGTTCTGGCGGCGGACCCAGTCCGGCAGGTCCTCCCGGGCGTCCGCGACGGCCTCGGCGCCGAAGCGGAGCGCCGCCTCGCACCGGTAATTGTGGACGTCCGTCGCCAGGATCCGGCCCGCCCCGAGGGCCCGGGCCAGCATGATGTGAAGGATGCCGGAGATGCCACTCCCCAGGACCAGGACCGACTGTCCGGGCTGGAGGCCGGCGAGGCGCTGCCCCCGGATGACGCACGCCAGCGGCTCGATCATCACGCCGGCGGCGAAGCTCATCTCGTCCGGAAGGGGAAAGACGCCCCGGTCCACGTTCAGGCGGGGCACCCGGAGGTATTCGACGAAGCCTCCCGGGTCGTAGTTCGTGGTGTGGAGGGTCTCGCAGGCCGTGTGGCAGCCCCGGAGGCACCAGCGGCAGGTGTTGCAGGGGATGTGGTGGGAGACGAAAACCCGGTCGCCGGGGCTCCAGCCGGTCACCCCGGGGCCGATCTCCTCGACGGTCCCGGCGATCTCATGCCCCAGGACGAGCGGGGCCTTGCGGAGCCGGTACCACTCCATGACGTCGCTGCCGCAGATGCCGCTGGCCAGGACCTTGACGAGGATCTCGCCGGGGCCGACGGCCGGCACGGGCCGCTCCTCGACCCGGACGTCCCGGTTTCTGTAGTAGACGGCGACGCGCATGGCTGGATCCGGGGAAAGTTTACGGGAAACGGGCTTCCCGCCTGTTCAAGGGGTTACTTTTTCCGCGTTTTCGTCCCGGGCGCCTTCTTCCTGCCGGCGGAGACGATCTCCCGGTAGAGCCCGTGGGCCTCGGGGGCCGTGTAATTTTCGTGGATGATGGCCCGGAGCGATCGCATCATGGCCACGGGGTGGGGATGCTGCCAGACGTTCCGCCCCAGGTTGAGGCCGATGGCGCCCTTCTTGATGCCGTCGTGAACGAATTCCATCACCTCCAGCTCGGTCTCGCACTTCGGTCCTCCGGCCATGACCACTGGAACGGGGCAGCCGCAGGTCACCCGGTCGAAGTCCTCGCACCAGTAGGTCTTGACCACCCGTGCGCCCAGCTCGGCGGCGATGCGGGAGGCCAGGGCCAGGTAGCGGGCATCCCGCTTTTCCAGCTCCTTGCCCACGGCGGTTACGGCCATGACGGGAATCCCGTAGTCTTCGCAGAGGTTGACCATCTCCGCCAGGTTCAGGAGGGACTCCCGCTCGTACTCGCTGCCCACGAAGATGGAGACGCCCACGGCGGCCACGTTCAGGCGGAGGATCTCCTCCATGGAGGTGGTGATGGACTCGTTGGCCAGATCGGCGCCGATGACGCTGGTGCCGCCGGAGACGCGGAGGATGATGGGGGTGGTGATGGCCGGATCCACGGCGGCCCGCAGGACTCCCCGCGTGACAAACAGGGCGTCGCAGTACGGCAGGAGCGGCGCGATGGTCTCGCCGGGCTTCTCCAGGCAGGACGTGGGTCCCTGGAAATACCCGTGATCGATGGGAAGAAAGAAGCAGCGGCCGTCCGGCTGGATCAGGCGGGAGAGGCGGTTTTTCATGCCCCAGTCCATGGTGTTCCTCCTATGTGTTTCTTTGCCGGTTCGGCCGGCGGAATCAAGACGGGCGGCGGGGGCTTCCTCCCGCCGGGTTCGGTTACAGATCCTTTACGTCTTTCTTGATCTTCAGCCGGCCTTCCTTCACCATGGCCGTCTTCATGCCCTCCACCCAGGTCTGGAGGATGGTTCTCTGCTTCATCTGCAGGAGGGCGTTCCGGACGGCTTCCTTCCGGGAGGCGAAGTCGGTGAAATCGACGGTGCTTTTCCCCTTGAACTCCACCAGGATGAACCGGTCGCCCACGGCGAAGGCTTTCTCCGGATGGGGCTTCTTGGCGGAAAGTGACCAGATGGCTTCCGTCAGGTCCCGGGATTCGCCGATTTTCGGAATGGCCCGGGTGGGGGCGAAGAAGCCCGTCTCCTCGATCTTCCAGCCCTTGGCGACCTGGTCGAGCGTCGCTCCGGCCTTGAGTTTGCCGGCCAGCGCTTCCGCCTCCCCGGAGGCTTTCCGGCGTGCCTCCTCCTTGACGTACCCGGCCCGGACCTCCTTTTCGATCTCCTTGAGCGGGGGGACGTAGGCGGGCTTCCGCTGTGCCACCTGGAAGAGGAGATACCCCCGGTCGTTCGAGAGAACGGGGCTCACCTCCTTGGGCTTCAGGTTGAAGACCGTCTTTTCGAAGTCCTTGATCCCGCGAAATGCGGCCGGCGGGGCGGAGACGGCGAAGAACTCCGTCACCTGGACGTTCAGGCGGTTCTGGGCGGCATAGCCGTCGAAATTCTCGTCCTGGTAGATGGTGTCGTGGGCTTTCTTGGCGCGGTCCGAGGCCATGTACATCCCCTCGACGCGCTTCTTCTCCGCGACGATCCGGTCCCGCACCTGCTCCAGGGACAACTGCCGGCCGTCCTTGCGGAAATCGGATTTGTGCCGGTCATAGTAGTCGCGGACGTCCTCGTCGGAGGGCTTCACCGCGTCTTCATAGTCCTTTCCCGGGAAGGCCAGCACCTTGAGCTGGATTCGCTCGGCCACGCGATACCGGTCGCCTTTCTCTTTCAGGTAGCTCTCCAGGTCCTTCTCGGAGGGCGTGATCCGGCCTTCGAAGTCCGCCGGCGAGATCGCGACGAAGGCCAGGTTCATCTTTTCGTTCTGGAGGCGGTAGAGGTCCGAGATTTCGCTGTCCGAGACCTTGGCCGATCCCTGGACCAGGTCCTCCAGGCGGGCGATGGTCATGGCCCGTCTCTGGATCCCCTCGAATTCTTCCGCGGTGACTTTGTTGTACCGGAGGGCCTGCTTGTAGAGGCGGTCGTCGAAAACGCCGTTCCGCTGGAAGGCGGGAACGGACATGATAAAGTTCTTCATGTCCTCGTCGGATACCCGGATGTTCATCTCATCGGCCTTCTTGAGGAGAATCGTCTGGTGGATGAGATTGTCCAGAGCCTGCTGCTTCAGCCTGCCGTCCTTGATCAGCTCGTCGGTCACCTCGTTGCCGAGCCGCTGGCGGTAGACCTCCACCATGTTCTGGTACTCCCGCTGGAAGTCGGCGTAGACGAGGTTCTTTCCGTCGATCGTGACGATCGTCTCCGTCTGCTGAAGGCCGCCGAGGGATCCGAAATAAAGGACAAAGACGATGACGATGATTCCCAGGAGGATCTTCATGATCCAGCTCCTGGCATGTTTTCTCATCAGTTCCAGCATGGTTGTCCTGCTCCGGTCAGGCTGATTTTCCCGATGCGGAACGCGGGTCGGGAAGGGCCGTTTTGGTAGTACAAACACGGCGGAATTGCAAATTCTTTTTCCTTACTTCCGGTTCAGGAAGATCCAAAGGAGACTCAGGACCAAGCTGACCAGGAGGCTGGTTGCCAGGGGGACATGGATGTGAACGTTCCGGCCCCGCCAGGAAAAATCCCCGGGCAGGCGTCCGAACCAGGAGAGGAATCCCTTTCCCCCCAGGACGAAAAGAAGGCCGACGCCTGCGAGGACCAGGCCGAAGACGATGAGCATTTTCCCGATGCCGGAAAGATCCGCCATGTGCCGCTCCGGATGAGGGTGGATTCGGGGTGTCGCGCGAGGGGCGGGAGGGGGCCGGTCTTTCAGCCGCCGCTCCCGGGCCAGCGGAAAGGATCCTCCCGCCGGAAGTCCGGGACGATCTCCCGCTCGTCCACGGCCTGAACATAGAGTTCTTCAAAACCCAGGTCAAGGGCGTAATCCACGACGGACTCGTACTCCTCCGGCGTCACCCGCCGGCTCAGATCCGGCTCCAGCCTGACCGGGTTGACGGGGGTGTACTGGGACATCAGGCTGAGGGGGACCGAAGAGCCGAGCCGCCGCCGGAGAAGATCGAGGGCCGCCCTGCTGTTGGCGGTGTTGCCGGGGAGGATCAGGTGCCGGACGAGGAGGCCCCTCCTCGCCAGGGAGCCGTCCGTCTCCAGGGTGTCTCCGACCTGCCGGATCATCTCGCCGACGGCCCGGAGAGCCGTCTCCGGGTAATCGGGGACCCCGGTGAGCTTCGTGCCCAGGGCGGGATCCCCGAACTTGAAGTCCGGGAGGTAGACGTCCACCATCCCCTCGAGGAGCCTGAGGACCGCCGGATCCTCGTATCCCCCGCAGTTGTAGACCAGCGGAACCGACAGCCCGTCCCGGCGGGCGGCCAGCCAGGCCTCCAGGATGCCCGCTGCGTGAGGCGTCGGCGTCACCGGCTCGATGTTGTGGCATCCCTCCTCCTGGAGGCGGAGCATGGTCCGGGCCAGCCCGGCGGCCGTCTCCTCCCGGCCTGCCGTTTCATGGCTGATCTGGTGGTTCTGGCAGAAGGAGCAGCGCAGGTTGCAGGAGGACAGGAAGATCGTGCCGGCGCCCCGGGATCCCGAGATGGGGGGCTCCTCTCCATGGTGAGGCAGTGCCCGGGCCACGACGGGACGGTCCGCGAGCCCGCAGAAACCCCGTTCGCCGCCCGTCCGGTCGACGGCGCAGCGCCGTGGACAGAGGACGCAGCGCTTGAGGATTTGCTTCAGTCGGCGGAGATTTTCTTCCATGGGGTGCGGAAAGGCCTGTTGCCGGGACATTGGTGCGGGGGCGGCCGCCGTCAGGAGATGGGCTCCACCACGTCACGGATCCGCCCGCTCTCGACGAGCTCCAGGAATTCCTCCCCGAAGTGGGCCGACTGCCGGACTGTCTGCCACCAGTTGCGAATCCGGGTCTCCGGGTCGTCGATCAGGTCGGTGAGGTCGTCCCGGTCGGGCACCTTCCCACCCGGGAGACCCTCGACGAAGGCCTCGGAGGGGTACACCATCAGGACGTTGTCGAGGATCTCCTCGGAAGGCCTGCGCTTCATGCGCTTCTTGTCCATCCAGCCGGGGATGATCCGCTCCTGGTGGTTGAAGAAGAGGGTCACCTCGTCGTCCCGCTCCGTGTAGCGGTGGGTCAGGTGGTAGTCGAAGAATCCCCCGTCCCGGTAGATGCCGGTCGGGGCGCCGAAGATGTCCCGGACGCCGGCGACGACGACGGGGATGGCGCCGGATGCGAGGACGGCGGCTCGGAAGTTCGTGGCGCTCAGCCGGATGAAGGTCCCCCGGAAGTCGCTCCGCAGGCAGAACGAGGGAGGCTTGGGGCCGTTGTAGAAGATGACCCGCTCGCCGAAGGTGTGCAGGGTCGACGGGCTGGCGATGTTCATGAGGTAGCTGAGCATGAAGCCGCCCTTCTGGATCCAGGGCCGTTCCGAGGCGGTCAGCGGGCGGCATCGCATCGTGGACACGGCAAAGCGGTATTTCTTGTTGGCCAGGGCAAAGGGAACGGCGTCACGCTCCAGGAAGGTGTTGATGATGCCGCCTAAGGTCTTGAGGATGTCCTGGGGCGAGTCTTTCCGGTGATAGGAGGCCGTGAGGTAGGACTCGATGAGGGCATTGTAGCTTTTTTCCGGCTCGGGCTGCAGCCAGGCGGCGAAGCGCCAGGCCCCGGCGGAGGATCCCGCCAGGAGGACCGGGTGCCGGTTTCCCAGGACCCCCGAGGAGAGGAGCGTCCGGTCGAAGCCGGACACGATGAGCCAGCGCGGACCCGATGCGGGGCCGTAGTAGGAACGGACGGCGTCCAGGGAAAACCCGCCGTCCCGGATCAGGGCCATGGCGGAGCGGCCCGCACGGATCCGGAGGGTGTTCATGGGATTCCCTGCCGGTGGGGGATGCACCGCATACGTGCGGAATCCGACGGCCGCCGCAGGATCGTGCACCCGTTCCGGGTGACCGGGCCACTTTTAGTTATTACCTGATATAATGATATCGTTCTTGACACGGTCCGGTACGTTTTGTAAGTTGATCCTGCCGCTTGGCCCCTGCGGGCCCAGCCGGCAGATACGGAGATGGTTGGGCTGGCAGTCGGTTCATACAAAATCTCCTTTGGTTTTGTCAACATTTCCCTCGCCGGCAGGTGGCGGAAAGGGAAACCTTCCTGGGAATCCTCTTCGGGAGCGTGGGATTGGAGATAAGGGAAAGTATTCTCGAAACGGCAGTCAGGGCGCGTGCGGCCGCTTCCGCCCTCGGGCGCGTACCGTCCGATCGCAAGGACCGCACCCTCCTGGCCATGGCCGGTGCCCTGCGGGAGCGGGAGGCGTTCCTGCTGGAGGCGAACGCCGGCGACGTCGCAAAGGCCCGGGAGCGGGGGCTGTCCAAGGCCATGGTCGACCGCCTCACGCTGACCCCGGCGACGATCCGGGGCATGGCCCGGGGGCTGGAGGAGGTGGCGGCCCTGCCGGATCCGGTCGGCCGGATCACCGGCATGTGGCGGCGCCCCAACGGCCTGCTGGTCGGGCGGATGCGGATCCCCCTGGGCGTCATCGGCATCATCTACGAGGCGCGCCCCAACGTGACCGTCGATGCGGCGGCCCTGTGCCTGAAATCGGGCAATGCGGTGATCCTGCGGGGCGGATCGGAGGCCATCGACTCCAACCTGGCCATCGCCCGGGTCCTTCAGGACGTGCTGGAGACGTCGGGCCTGCCGCCGGCGGCGGTGCAGGTCATCGGCGTGACGGACCGCCGGGCGGTCTACGAGATGCTCCAGCTGGAGGAGTACATCGACCTGATCATCCCCCGGGGAGGGGAGGACCTGATCCGGGCGGTGGTGCGGGATTCGAAGATCCCCGTCATCAAGCACTACAAGGGCGTCTGCCACATCTTCGTCGACGCCGGCGCGGACGTCGGGGAGGCGGTCAAAATCTGCATGAACGCCAAGACCCAGCGCCCGGGCGTCTGCAATGCCATGGAGACACTCCTCGTCCACGAGGCGATCGCCGGGGCGTTTCTCCCGGAGGCGGCCAGGGTCCTGCAGGACGCCGGCGTGCGGCTCCGCGGGTGTCCCCGGACGCGGGAGATCGTTCCCTCCGCCGAAGAGGCCCGGGAAGAGGACTGGCACGCCGAGTACCTGGACCTGATCCTCGCGGTCCGCGTGGTGGACGGGATCGAAGAGGCGATGGACCACATCGAGCGCTACGGCTCCCTGCACACGGAGGCGATCCTGACCCGGGACTACGCCAACGCCCAGCGCTTTCTCCGGGAGGTCTCCTCCTCGACGGTGCTGGTGAACGCCTCGACCCGCTTCAGTGACGGGTTCGAGCTGGGGCTCGGGGCCGAGATCGGCATCAGCACGACAAAGCTGCACGCCTTCGGGCCCATGGGGCTGGAGGAGCTGACGACAACGAAATTCATCATCTACGGAGACGGACAGGTGAGGACATGAAGTGGGGACTGTTAGGCGGAACCTTCGATCCGATTCACATGGGCCATCTGCGATGCGCCGAGGAGATCCTGGAGATGTTCGACCTGAACCGGATCATCTTCGTCCCCGCATCCCGGCCTCCGCACAAGCTGGGGGCGGAGATCACGCCCTTCTTCCACCGGGAGCAGATGGTCCGGCTCGCCATCGAGGACAATCCCTCCTTTTCCTTTTCCGACGTGGAGAACCAGCGGGAGGGAAAGTCCTATTCGGTGGAGACCATCGAGTATTTCCTGAGCCGCTACCTCAAGGACCTCGAGCTTTACTTCATCCTGGGCCAGGACGCCTTTCACGCCATCCAGACGTGGCGGGACTGGAACAGGCTCCTCCTCCTGTGCCACATGGTCGTCATGACCAGACCGGGCTATGAAAACAGGGGGCTCGCGACGATCCTTCCGGAGGATTTCGCTTCCCGCTTCACCTACGAAGAGGAGTTTGACGCGTACCGGGGACCGACGGGGCACATGATTTACTTCCGGGAGGTCACCTTCCTCGATATCGCTTCCAGCAATATCCGCCAGCGGGCGAAGGCTTCGCAGTCCATTGCCTACCTGGTTCCCGACACGGTGCGCCGCTACATCGTCAAGAACGAGCTGTACAAATCAAGATCCCTGTGACCCGGGAAGAAAGAACCGGAAGCCCGTTCTTTTCAGGAAATGAGGTCCTGCATGGATCCGCGATTCCGGACAGGGCGGGTAGCCCGGCCGCCGGAGTGGGTGTATCGAAGGACCGGCAATGGAGGAGATATGGAAGGCGCGAAGAAAACCAGGGAAGAGCTGCTGAAGGAAGTGGCGGAGCTGAAAAAGAAAGTGCAGGGCCTCGGGCGGGGCGGCCCGGCCGTGCAATCCTGGGAGGAGCGCTACCGGGAGCTGGCGGAGTGCCTGCCGCAGGTCGTCTTCGAGCTGGACCGGAAAGGCCGCTTCACCTTCTTCAACCGCCATATCACCACGTTCCTCGGCTACGACCAGGAGGATTTCGATAAGGGAATGACCGCCTGGGAGGCGGTGATCCCGGAAGACCGGGAGCGGATGAGGCGGGAGATCGACCTGGTGCTCAAGGGAAAATCGAAGGCCCAGGGCACCCAGACGGCCCTCCTCCGGAAAGACGGAACATCCTTTCCCGTGGCCATCTTCGCGTCCCCCATCCACTCGGCGGAAGGCATCCGGGGGCTCCGGGGCGTGGGGGTCGACATCTCCTACCAGAAGAGGGCGGAGATCGAGCTTCGGGAGAGCGAGGAGCGCTACCGTTCCATCGTCGAGCACACCCACGACGGGATCTGCGTGATCGACCGGGACGGCCGCATCCAGTACGGGAACGACGAGCTGTCCCGGATGACCGGATACAGCAGGGAGGAGAATCTCGGGAAGACGTTCACCGATTTCATCGTCCCGGAAGACCGGCGCATTGCCCTGGATCGGTTTACGAGACGCCAGCGCGGCGAGAACGTGGTCGACCAGTACGAAACGAGGATTGTCTGCAGCGACGGCCGGCAGATCAACGTGGAGGCGAAGGTTTCCGTCCTGACGGACTCAAAGGGACAGAAGCAGGCGGTCGTCAAGCTCCTGGACATCACGGACCGCAAGAAGGCGGAGAACAGCCTGCGCCAGTCGGAGAACCTCTACCGCACGATCTTCGAGAACACCGGCACCATCATGATGATCGCCGACGAAGACCGGAACATCGTTCTCCTGAACGGCGAGTTCGAGAGGGTCGCGGGAATCCGGCGGGAAGACGTCGTCGGGAAGATCCGGGCCGACGACCTGATCGAGAGCGCCGACCTGGAGCGGCTGGTGAGCCTGCAGCGTGAAATCCTGGAAGATCCGGCCAGGGGGCCTTTCCACACGGAATTCTCCCTGAAGGACAAATCGGGCGGGATGCGGGATGTTTTTCTTGTGATCTCCGCCATCCCCGAGACCCGGCTCGTCGTGTGCTCCCTCCTGGACATCACGGAGCGGAAGCAGGCGGTCCAGGCGCTCCTGGAGAGGGAGAAGGCCCTGGAGGAGACGACCCGGCGCCTGGAGGAGGTCAACGAGGCCCTGCGCGTCCTCCTGAAGCACAAGCAGGAAAGCCAGGGAGAGGTGGAATCGAAGGTCCTCGCCAATGTCCGCGAACTGGTGCTGCCCTACGTGAAGAAAATGCAGAGCACCTCCTTGGACGGCGCGCAGAAGGCGTACGTGGACATCATCGAGACGAACCTGGAGGACATCATGTCGCCCTTCCTCCGGACGCTGACCTCCCAGTACCTGAACTTCACGCCGAAGGAAATCCAGGTGGCGAACTATATCCGCAGCGGGAAGACCACGAAGGAAATCGCCAGGATCATGAGTGTCTCCCGGAGTGCGATCGACCTGCACCGGAATCATATCCGGGCGAAGCTGGGCCTGAACAAAAAGAAGGCCAACCTGCGCACCCATCTTGCCAGCCTTGCGTGACCGGTGACGGTCCCGGACGGAGCGGCGCCGTCCTCTTCACCTGGCGCCCCTCCGTTCCGGGGCCGTTTTGCGTCGTGTTTCACCGGTTTCCGAACGGAGGGATTCCGGCCGCATGTTCAAGAAAGAGGTTCCGGACAAGCCTCAGAGTTTCACCCTCGCCGCGGAGGGAACACCCGGGGAGGCCTGTACCCTTTCCCTGTCGGGCCGGCTCGCCCTGGAGAACCTGGAGCGGCTGCTCGCGGAAGCCGATGCGTTTTTCGGGAGCCGTCGGCCGTCGGCCGTCCGGGTGGATCTCTCCCAGGTCCGTTACATGGACAGCGCCGGAGCCCTTTTCATCGGCCGTCTCCGGACGCTGGCCGCGGCCCGGTCCATTCCCCTGGAGCTGGCGGGCCTCGGGGAGGATGCCCGGCGGATCCTGTCGCTCGTGGAAAGCAGATCCGCCCCTGCCGTGACGAAGGCGGCCGCGGAGAAGCCGGGGGGGTTCTTCCCGAAGGTTGCGGATACGGCGGAGTCCCTGCTCGATGCCTTCGCGGACCTCATGACGTTTGTCGGGGAGGTCGTCCTGGCCCTGCTCCACGCCCTTTTCCATCCCCGCACGGTGCGCTGGAACGCCGTCCTGTTCTACATGAGAAGGGCCGGCGTGGAGGGCCTGCCCGTGGTCGGGCTCATCAGCCTGCTCCTGGGCCTGATCATGGCCTTCATGGCCTCCCTTCAGCTTCGCCAGTTCGGCGCCAACATTTACGTGGCCTCCCTTGTATCGATCTCCATCGTGCGCGAGCTGGGGCCGATCATGACGGCCATTCTCGTGGCCGGCCGCTCCGGATCGGCCTTTGCGGCGGAGATCGGCACCATGATGGTCAACGAGGAAGTGGACGCCCTGACGACCATGGGGTTCGATCCCGTCAAGTTCCTGGTGATCCCGAAAGTGATCGCCGCCCTCGTGGTCGTGCCCATCCTGACCCTGTACGCGGACCTGCTGGGAGTTCTGGGCGGCCTGATCGTCGGTGTGACGGGACTCGACATCACGGTCCATGCCTACATGACCCAGACCATCAAGAGCATCCGGATCTTCGACATGAACGCCAGCATGTTCAAGGCCATGTGCTTCTCCCTCCTGATCTCGGGCATCGTCTGCTACCGGGGCTTCCAGGTCCGGGGAGGAGCGGAGGCGGTCGGGGCGGCGGCGACCTCCGCCGTGGTGTCGGCCATATTCCTGATCATCGTGGCGGATTCGGCCTTCGCCATCATGCTGCACTACATCCGGCCGTAGGGGAGTGCCGGGAAAGGTTGACATGAACGATCCATCCGCGGTACCGGCTAACGGGACCGGGCCCGTCATCGAGGTCGAGAACCTGACGGCTGCCTACGGGGACCATGTCGTCCTGGAAAACGTCAGCATGCAGGTGCAGCCCGGGGAGATCATCGCGATCGTCGGGGGAAGCGGCTGCGGGAAGTCGACCCTGCTGAAATACCTCATCGGGCTATATCGGCCGACGTCGGGACGGGTCCGGGTCAACGGCGTGGACATCGCCGCGGCCGACGATGCCGCCCTGCAGGAGTTCAAGCGGCAGATCGGCGTCCTGTTCCAGTCGAGCGCCCTCATCGGCTCCATGACCCTGGCCGAGAACGTGGCCCTCCCGCTCCAGGGGCACACGGACCTCCCGCCGGCGATCATCGACGAGGTCGTACGGATGAAGCTCTCCATGGTGAACCTGTCGGGCTACGAGGATTACCTGCCGGCGGAGCTCTCGGGGGGCATGAAGAAACGCGCGGGCCTGGCCCGGGCCATGGCCCTGGACCCGACGATCCTGTTCTTCGACGAGATGTCCGCCGGCCTGGATCCCGTCACGTCGGTGGAGCTGGACATGATGGTCAGGAGCATCAACGAGGGCATGGGAACGACGATGGTGGTCGTCACCCACGAGCTGGAGTCGATCTTCACGATCGCGTCCCGGGCCGTCATGCTCGACAAGTCCTCCCGCGGCATCATCGCGGAGGGGCGGCCCCGGGACCTGCAGAAGGATACGTCCGATCCGCGGGTGTACCATTTCTTCAATCGCACGAGCGGTTCTTCCGCATAGGGAGGCATTCCGTCCATGGCCAGAATCAAGACTCCCAAGTTCCTGATCGGTCTGTTCATCACCCTGGGGGTTTCCATCGGCGTCGCCACGGTCATCTGGATCGGGGCGTCCAAGATCCTCCAGAAGGGCGATATGTACGTGACGTATTTCGACGAATCGGTACAGGGCCTTTCCCCGGACTCCATGGTGAAATACCGCGGCGTCGACGTCGGCCGCATCGACAGCATCCAGGTGGCCCAGGACCGGCGCCTCATCGAGGTGGTCATGAAGGTGGACCTGAAGCCCTCGGAGGCGAAGGACTCCGTGGCCCAGTTGAAGTCCGCCGGCCTCACGGGCATCGTCTTCGTGGACCTGGACCGGGTTCCCACGGGCGAGCGGGTCGATACGCCGCGGATCAACTTCACCCCGCCCTATCCCATCATCCCCTCCCAGGCCTCGGCGCAGAAGCTGATCCTGTCCGGCCTGGAGATGACCATCGCCAAGATCAAGGAAGTCGACCTGGCGGGGATCTCGAACGAGCTGAAGCGGGTGGAGAAGTCCATCAGCGAGTTCTTCGGGGGCAGGCAGACCCACCGCATCCTCGAGAACCTGGAATCCACGACGGCGCACCTCAATCACACGCTGGACAAGGTGGATCAGCTCGTCTCCGCGGGGCACCTGGAGGGTGCCCTGGATGACGCGAAGACCCTGTTCCAGGAAACAAAGGACGGCATTGTGGATGCCCGCGGACTGATCGATGACGTGCGGAAAGAGATCAAGGCGATGAATCTCGCCGAAACGGCCCGGCGGACCGAGGGCATGGTGACGGATCTCGACCACAAGACGCGGCAGATCACGACGGACATGGAACTGGCCGGGGAGAACATCCGCCGGGCCTCGGAAAATCTTGACGCGCTGCTCCAGAGGCTGGAGGCCAATCCTTCGGACCTGATCTTCGGGGAGCCTCCACCGCCCCGACGTTTCCGCTGAGGGAGGAATCGGAACATGACGAACAGGATGAAGAAAGGGTCCCGCATCGGCGCGACCGGGAGAATGAAAGCGGGATTGCGGGTTCTGGCGGTCGTCCTTCTTGCGGCGGGATTGCTTTGGGGCTGTGCCGGTGCAAAGCCGGCCCTCCTGGTGGATCATTATTCCCTTGAATACGATCCGCCCGCCTTCGAAGGGACGGCGCCTCTGGACGAAGTCCTCAAGCTGGACCGTTTTTCCGCCACGGAGGCCCTCCGGGGCGTCCTGATGATTTCCCGGCTGGAGCCCTATGTCTACTATGCGGATCCCTACCATCGCTGGCGGGTCAATCCGGCCGACCTGGCCACGGATTTCCTGGCCCGCGATCTGCGCAGCGCGGGGCTCTTCAAGGCTGTCTTCACGTGGCGGGATCCCGTGGACGCAAGGTTTGTACTCAAGGGCGCCGTGGAGGAATTCTCCGAGACCGGCGGCGCCGACGGCCGCCGCTCGCTCCTCGTGCTCCGGATGACGCTGATGGACATGAGCAAGAGCGACGTCCAGAACCGGGTCGTGTATCAGAAGAAATACGAGTCGTCCCTTCCCGTGGAAGGCCGGAGCGCCGGCGGCCTCGCCGCCGCAATGAGCCGCGCCATGGCCCTCCTGTCCCGTCAGATCATTCATGACGCCAGCACGGCGGTCCGGCGGAATGCCGGACCCGGGATGCCCGGAGATAAGAAGCCCACCGGCGAATGATACTGTTTCTTGTCCTCTACCTCCTCGTCTACGGGGGGGGCCATGTCTATGTATTCCTCAGGCTGGTGCGGGCGTTTTCGCTGCCGGCACCGGGACAGGGGGTACTCGGCGTTTTCCTGGCCATGATGGTTCTCCTTCCGGTGGCCGTTCACTTCCTCGAACGGATCGGCCAGGAGCGTGCAGCCTGCCTGGCATCCTGGACCGGTTTCCTCTGGATGGGGGTTCTGTTCTTCGCTTTATGCCTGCTGGCCGGCCTGGATGCCTGGAACTGGGTGATGCGGCTCGGGACGGTCGTCACGGGCGCGGACCGGTCCGCCTGGATGGTCGGGGCCCGGCCCGCGGCGCTCCTGGCCCTGGGAGGGGCGGTGCTGCTCTCCGTCTACAGCGCCTGGGAGGCGACTCGCCTCCAAACGGAGCGGATCGTTCTTCCGAGTGCCAAGGTTTCCCGGCCGGTGCGGATCGTCCAGATCTCGGACGTCCACGTCGGGTTCATCATCGCCGGGGACCGCGTCGGCCACATCGCCGCGGCCGTCGAGGAGGCCCGTCCGGACCTGGTGGTGTCCACGGGGGACCTGGTGGACGGCCAGATCGACAGCCTCCTGGATTCCATGGAGCGGCTCCGGGCGATCCGGCCGCCCCTCGGCAAGTTTGCCGTGACGGGGAACCATGAGTTCTACGCCGGCCTCGATCAGGCCCTTGCGTTCACCGAGGGAGCCGGGTTCACGGTTCTCCGGGGAGAGGGGCAGACCGTGGGCGGGGTCCTGAACCTGGCCGGTGTGGACGACGCGACGGGAATCCATGCCGGGCTGGCCCCGGCGGTGGACGAGCGGGCGGTTCTCGATCGCCTCGACCCCGGGCTTTTCACCGTTCTGCTCCGGCACCGGCCGGAAAACCGCTCCGCAACGGCCGGCCGATTCGACCTGCAGCTGTCGGGACATACGCACAAGGGACAGATTTTCCCTTTCAGTTTTTTCACGAGGATGGCATTTTCCCATCATGCAGGGGATTACCGGCTGCCCGGCGGAGGGCTTCTCCATGTCAGCCGAGGGACCGGGACCTGGGGACCGCCCATGCGGTTTCTGGCGCCTCCTGAAATTACCGTGATCGATCTCGTGCCCGGGCCCGGGCGGGAGGAAGCGAAGTGAACGAGCGGCCGGATCCGGAAGCGGTCCAGAGCGTTTTCAGGGATGTGACGGGCCATCGCGCCATTGCCGGGATCATCCGCAGCCACTCGACAAACAGCCGGGATGTCCGCCGTTACGCGCTGGAGGGACTCGATCTTTTGGATTGCCGCGACATCCTGGAGCTGGGGTGTGCCTTCGGCCCCTTCACCGAGACCCTGCGGGGGCGGGTCGCGCCGGAAGCCGCCGTTACGGGGGTGGACATCGTGGAGGCCTACGAAGAGCCGTTCCTCGAAGCCTGCGGCCGGGCGGGCCTTCGGGGACGATTCCTCCCGGAGGGAGTCCCGGTGATCCGGAGCTTCCCGGAGGCGTCCTTCGACCTGGTCCTGTGCTCCTTCGCCCTGTATTTCTTTCCCGAGGTCATTCCCGGGATCGCCCGGATCCTGCGGCCGGGCGGCCTGTTTGTCGTCATCACCCACGACCGGAACAACATGGGGGAGCTGGCGGACCTGATCCGGAGAACGCTGACGCGGCAGGGCGACCTCCCGGGGGGACGTCTTCCCGTGGAGAGCATCGTGGCGCGGTTTTCCGCGGAGAACGGCCGGGATCTCCTGGCGCCCTGGTTCGGGGAAGTCGAGACGCAGGACTACCGGAACACCCTGGTTTTCCCGCCGTCCGACATCCCCCAGATCCTGCAGTACATCCACTTCAAGAGCCCGTTTCTTCTGACCGGAACCGCCCGCACCGTCCCGGAGGTTACAAAGCTTCTGGAGGAGGAGCTTAAGCGCTGGATCCGGAGCACCGGAAGCATCCATCTGTCCAAGAACGACCGGATCTTCCGCTGCCGGCAGCCACGGTCCCGAAAGGACGGAACATGAGCACGCCGCGAAGGCATTACTGCCATGTCTGCGGGGGGGGAATCGTCCGCGAGAGGGACGATGAGGGAACCGACCGGGATTACTGCCGTCCCTGCGGCCGTTTCTTCTATGAGAACCCGCTCCCCGTCGTCTCGGCCATCGTGACGATGGACCGCTGGATCCTCTTTGTCCGGAGGGGAAAACGCCCCTACAGGGGGATGTGGTGTCTTCCCACGGGATTCGCCGAATCGGGGGAGAGCATCGAGGAGGCGGTCCTCCGGGAGCTGGAGGAAGAAGCGGGGATCAAAGGGAAAATCGCGGGGCTGGTGGACGTGGATTCCTACCGGAGCCGCTTCTACGGGGATCTTCTGTTCCTGACGTTCGAGGTGGAGCAGACGGGCGGCATCCTGCGGCCCGGGAGCGATACGACGGCGGTCCGGTACTATCCTCCGGACGAGCTGCCGCGAATCGCCTTCCCTTCGAACCGCAAGGCCATCGGGGCCTTTGTCCGGAGCAAGTCGGACTACTGGGCCATCGTCGATTCCTTCCGCCAGTCCGTCGGGGAGGAGCCGGCGGAGGGACGCCGGAACCTGCTGTCCGACCGGCTCGTCGAGGTCATCGAGGAGAACGCCGAATCGATCGCCCGCATGTGGATGAAAGAGGCCCTGACCAGCCGGACCACCGCCGGGTACCACCTGTTCGGCCGGGAGCGGCTTTTCGGGGGCGTCCTCGACATCCTGTCCCGCTTCAGCGCCTGGCTGGGAGGCGTCCGCGAGGACGCGGAGGTGAAGGATTTCTTCTCGGCCCTGGGACGGCAGAGCAGGAGGGAGGGCGTGCCGCTCAGCCACGTCCTGAGCTCGCTGAGCCTCGTGAAGAAGCACCTCTGGGAATTCGCCCTGTCGCGGGGGATGTGGCAGAAGACGCTGGATATCTACATGGCCCTGGAGCTGGACCGGCGGATCGTCATCTTCTTCGACCGCGCCGTCTTTCACGCAACCCAGGGCTACGAGTCGGGAAAAAATGAATAGAGGGATACTTCCCTGATTTTCCTCCGGGAAGGAAAGCAGGAACGCGTCCCTACATTTCGCTGTGGCGGCGACGCTCCTCTTCGAGCTCGGCCTTTTTCCGCTCCGCCATGCAGGCGGCGCACCAGCGGGTGTAGCCGCACCGGCCCTTGCAGTTCCAGAAGTCCTCTTCCGGATCCGGAGTTGTGGTGGATTCGGCGGATTTGGGCGTTTTTTCCTTTTCTTCCGATTCGGGCATGCTCATGTGCCTCGTGCCCCGGGAGGGCTTTCACCCGCGGCGGGAGAGATCCTGCCGCCGCGGGCGATCCCGGATGATCAGCCTTCCCGGTACAGCGCCTCGATGTCGTCCATGTACTTCTTAAGGACCACCCGTCGCTTGAGCTTCATCGTCTGGGTAAGCATCCCGTTCTCCAGGGTGAAGTTTTCCTCCAGCAGGAGGTATTTTTTCGGGATCTCGTACCCTCCGTATTTTCCCTTCAGGGCGCCGGTGATTTCCGCGGAGATAAAGGCTTTGACCTCGGCGTTTTCGACAAGGCTTTTCGGTTCCGTCGGCAGTCCCTTCTGTTCCGCCCAGCGTTGAAGGGCCGGGATTTCCGGAACCACGAGGCAAACGTTGTAGGGCCGGTTTTCACCGTAAATGACGCAGTTGGCCACCCAGGGAACGAGGCAGATGTCCTCTTCCAGGGCCGCGGGGAAGACGAATTTCCCGTTCTCCAGCTTGAACTGCTCCTTGATGCGCCCGGTGATGTAAAGGAAACCGTCCTTGTCGAGGCGGCCGCGGTCGCCCGTCCGGAGCCCCCCGTCCGGCATCAGGACCTCCCGGGTGGCGTCGGGCTTGTTGTGGTAGCCCTTCATGACGTTGGGCCCGTAGGCGATGATCTCTCCGTCCGTCGCCCCCGGCTCCACAACGGAGGAGTCGATGACGATCTTCACCTTGTCGATGGCCTGGCCGACACTCCCGAAGCGGAAGGCGTAGGAGGCATTCATGGCGATCGCCGGGGATGTCTCCGTCATGCCGTAGCAGTCGTAGACGGGGACGCCGATGTCGTAGAAGAAGTAGGCGATGTCCACGTTCATGGCGGCGCTGGCGGTCATGGAGCCCTTCAGCCGGCCGCCCAGCTTTTCGCGGATCTTGGAGAAGACGATCTTGTCGGCGATGGCGAACTTGACGTTCGTCAGGAAATCGGACTTTCCCTGGGCCGCCAGCTCCCTCTTCTTCTTCGCCGACGCCACACCCATGTCGAAGAGGGCCTTCGCGAGGCCGCCCTCCTCCCGCATCTTCGTCGTGATGCCGTCATAGATGCGGTTGAAAACGCGGGGAACTGCAACGAGCCAGGTCGGCTTGACCGCCAGGATGTCCTGCGCGATGGTGACGGGGCTTTCCGCCAGGCCCATGGAGGCTCCCATATGGATCATGGCGTACAGCTCGCCCGTCTGGCCGTAGGAGTGTGCCCAGGGGAGAATGGCGAGCGTCACGTCCTTCTCGCCCAGTTCGGGGTACTTGGCGATGCCGGCCTGGAAGTTGGTCGTGAAGTTTCCGTGGGTCAGAAGGACCCCCTTCGGGTCTCCTGTCGTGCCGGAGGTGTAGATCAGGACGGCCACGTCTTCCGGTTTGGGCCGGATCGAGGGAATGGGGTTCTTCTCCCCGATCCGCTCCAGGGCCTCCATGGTCCCCTCTCCGGTGCCCTCGATGAGATAGACGCTCTGGAGGGACGAGATCTCGTTCGGGAAATTCTTGATCTTCTCGTAGATCTCCGGCTTGGAGACGAACAGGACCTTCACCTGGCTGTCGGCGATGATGTACTTCCAGATGTGGAGGAGCTCCGCCTCATACATCGGGATGAACCGACCCCCGAGGCCGTACGTGGCAAAGGCGGCCACAACCCACTCCACCCGGTTGTTGGCGATGAGCCCGACGGCGTCCCCCTTGCCGATGCCGATCTGGGCGAGGCCTCCCCGCAGGTTGTCCACCCGGCGTCCCACCTCACCGAAGGTGACCCACTCGTAGACCCCTTCCTTGTTCTTCGTTCCGAACATGCGGTTTCCCGCATACTTCTTGACGCTTTCCTCAATCAGCTCCACGAGGTTATCCGGTTTGTCATATTTGTACATGGCTCTCTCCTTGCATCCATATATCTTCCGCGATTGCGCCCGTCCCCCCCTGCTGCGCATCGCGTCTTCGGCTGACAATCGGATTTTCCCGACATGTTTCCGGGCACGTCCAGCGTCCCGGCACCCGCCTATAACCGTTTCCCGGCGTTTTGACAATAAATTGTTGTCTCGTTGACTCGGGAATAATATCAAAAGGTTGCGCTTGCCGCTGACTCTCCGGCCACGTATCCCGTGGAGAAGGCGGCCTGGAGGTTGTATCCCCCCGTGTCGGCGTCCAGGTCCAGGATCTCGCCGCAGAAGAAAAGCCCCTCCACGAGCCGGGAGGCCATGGTCCGGGGATCCACTTCCCGGAGGGAGACGCCCCCGGCGGTGACGATGGCGGCGGACATGGGGAGGGAGCTGCGGATGTTGAAGCGGAACGACTTCAGGAGGCCCAGGAGTGCGTCCCGTTCCGCCGCCGTCACCTGGCCTGCCTGCCTGTCCGGGGCGATTCCCCACCGCTCGAGGAAGGCCCCGACGGCCTTCCGGGGCAGGAGCCCCTCCAGGATCCGGGCGGCCGATCTCTTTCCATGGCGGTCCAGGTCGCGCTGGAGGCGGTCCCGGAGCTGCTCCCGGGTCAGGGCGGGCTTGAAATCGACGGCCACCGAGACGGGACCCTGCTTCAGGGCGTCCACCACGGCCAGGCTCATGAGCAGCGTGACGGGTCCGCCGATCCCGAAGTGGGTCAGCATCATCTCGCCCATGCGGCTCTCGATGATCCGCCCGGACGGCTTTTTCCCCGGGATGCCCCTTCCGATGTCCCGGGTCGGGTTCCGCTCCTCCCGGATCTCGCCGGCCCGGCAGGTGTACGCGGTGAGCCGCACGTTTCGGAGGCTGACGCCCTGCATGGACCGGGCGGTGTCGGTCTCCTCGACGACAAGGGGCACCAGGGCGGGACGGAGCGGGACGAGGGTGTGGCCGGCGGCACGGGCCATGGCATAGCCGTCGCCGGTGGATCCCGTGGCCGGCCAGGTGGATCCGCCGGCCGCCAGGATGACGGCCCGGGCGGGGGTCCATCCCGCCTCCGTCTCGACGCCGGTCACGCGGCGGCCTTCCAGGCGCAGCCCGGAGACCCGGGTGCGGGTCCGGACCTGTACGCCCCCCGCGGACAGGTACCGGCGGAGGGCCTCCACGACGTCGGCGGCGCAGTCGGAGGCGGGGAAGATTCTCCCTCCCCGCTCGCTCTTGGTCTCGATGCCGAAGCGCCCCAGGAGATCCAGCAGCTCCTCTCGGAAGAAGCGCCGGAAGACGCCGTGGAGAAAAGGCCCGTTCTCCCCGAACATGGCGATGAAGTCCCCGATCTCCCTCGTGTTCGACAGATTGCAGCGGCCCTTGCCGCTGACCAGGATCTTTTTTCCCGGCCGGTCCGTCTTTTCCAGGAGCAGGACCGCCCGGCCGCATTCGGCCGCCCGGCCTGCCGCCATCATTCCTCCCGCGCCGGCTCCGACCACGACGATGGGCTGCTCCTCCGGAGGCTCCTCCCGCTCCTTCTTCTTCATTCCACCCGTCCTTTCATATAGGCTTCCTACCATTCCCGCCGGGTCCGGTCAACGATGCCGCAGAAAGCCTATCTCCTTGAAATCTCACGCGGGAACTTTTCTTGAACTCCCGGGGGAAAGGTTATATACACCGCTCAACGAAATCTCGGAAAGGACCCGGCACATGCCGCAAAAACTGAAAGAAGCACTTAAAACCATTGAGGAATATAAGAAGGAGTCGCCTCACTACGAGGAGCTCCTGGACATCCTCGGAGATATCCTCATCCTCCGGGAAAAGTATCTCCAGCAGGTGGACGAAGGGACCTTCTCCCTGGACGAGCGGCTTGTCGAGTCCAAAATCGAGGGGGGATTCCCCCTGGTGGACGTGCTCGGCGGCACGTATGATCTTTCCAAGCCGAAGGAATACTTCCTCGAACTCCTCGAGATCGCCGAACGGCGCGTTCCGGGGGAGACGGGGGACGTTGCCCAGAGGATCCGGGAGGGCGAGATCGATTTCGAGGACCTGATCCACCGCTCCTTTGCCCCGGACGATGCCGACGAGGATCAGGGCGAAGAAGAGGGGGCGGACAGCGAGACCTTCGATCTCATCGACCTGTTCCTGGAGGAGAGCCTCCGCCCGTTCCTCTCCCGGCTGGCCGCCCGCTACGGAAGCCGGATCGCCGCCGCCAACTGGACGGAAGGCTATTGCCCCGTCTGCGGCAAGGAGCCCAAGATCGGCGAGATCCGGCAGGAGGAGGGGTTCCGCTACCTTTTCTGCAGCCAGTGCGGCTACGAGTGGAATTTCCGCCGCATCAAGTGCCCCTTCTGCGGAAACGAGGAGCACGACAGCCTTGCCTACTTCACCGTCGAGGGGGAGGAGCGCTACCGGGTCGACGTCTGCAACGTCTGCAAGCGCTACATCAAGATGGTGGACTTCCGCGAGCTGAAGAAGGAGGCCAACCTGGACGTGGAGGATATTGCGACTCTCCATTTGGACATACTGGCCAACGAGGAAGGCTACGAGTAGCGACCCTGGAAAATGCGCGGATGCTGCGTTGCGCATCGCCTCTCGTCGGTGCGGCGTACACAGGGGTACGCCTCCCTCCTCGCGACTCGCGCGCCTTGCCTGCGCGCATTTTGCAGGGTCGCTTGGGGTGAAGCGTAGCGGCTTTGGAAATTGGCCGGATGCTTCGTTGTGTCGGATCCTTCGTCGCTGCGGCGTACGCAGGGGTACGCCTCACTCCTCGTGATCCGCACGCCTCGCCTGCGGCCAATTTGCAAAGCCGCTTGGGTGGAGAGTAGCGACCCTGGATAATGCGCGCAGGCTGCGTCGTGAAAAAAAAAGGGGGGCAGATTTCAAATCTGCCCCCTTTCAAGTGGAGCCTCCCGTGAACGATCGGGCCATCACGAAAATCCTCGCCATCCTGGAGAAGAACCTTCCCGGCTGGGACATGCCCATCGTCTCCGCCCTCGCCGACGATCACGCCGACCCCTTCCTGCTTCTCATTTCCACCCTCCTCAGCCTCCGCACGAAAGACGAGGTGACCGCGGAGGCCTCCGAGCGCCTCTTCCGGCTGGCCGACACGCCCGCGAAGATGCTGGCCCTTCCCGAGGAGACCATTGCCCGGACCGTCTTTCCCGTCGGCTTTTACCGGACGAAGGCGCGGACGATTCACACCGTCTGCCGGGACCTGATCGACCGGTTCGGGGGGCGGGTGCCCGACACGATGGAGGATCTCCTGAGCCTCAAGGGCGTCGGCCGGAAGACCGCGAACCTGGTCCTCTCGCTGGGATACGGGATAGACGGCATCTGCGTGGACACCCACGTCCACCGGATCTCGAACCGGCTGGGCTACGTGCTGACGAAGACACCGGGAGAAACGGAGACGGCCCTCCGGGCGAAGCTTCCCGTCCGCTGGTGGAGCCGCTACAACACGCTGATGGTGGCCTTCGGCAGGACCGTCTGCAAGCCCGTCTCGCCCCTCTGCACCCGCTGTCCCGTCGGCCCGTTCTGCGACCGGGTTGGCGTATCGAGAAGCCGCTGACGGCCGGAAGGCCCGCGCGGCAACGGATTCCGGAGAAAACATGAAAAGGCGGCGGCTGGCATGAGCTTCTGGATCGGCCTGGTTTCCGGTGTCTTCGGCGGCATGGTCGGGATGGGCGGCGGCGTCCTGATGATCCCGCTGATGGGCCGGTTCCTGAAACTGCCCCAGCACGTCTGCCACGGCACCAGCCTCGTGGCGGTTGTCTTCACCGGGATCGCCGGCGCGGCCACCTACGCCTGGTTCGACCACGTGGACTGGACGGCGGCCCTGCTCCTGGCGGCGGGGGCGTTCTGGCCCGTCCGCGCGGGGGCCCGGCTCTGCAGGACCATGCCCGAGCGGAATCTCCGGCTGGTCTTCGGTCTTTTCCTGGTCTTCACGTCCCTTCTTCTTTTGGCCAGGCCCTGGCTATTCACGGTGACGGCGGCCTCCGCAAGGGACTGGACCTGGGTCGCCGTTCTCCTTGCCGGCGGGGCCGTCACGGGATTCCTGTCGGGGTTGATGGGCGTGGGCGGCGGGGCGTTCATGATCGCCTTCATGGTTCTCCTGGCGGGGTTCGAGCAGCAATCGGCCCAGGGCAGCTCGCTTCTCGCCATGATTCCGCTCAGTGCCATCGGGGCCTGGACCCACTGGAGCCTCGGAAGCGTCAAGAAAGCCGTTCTACCGGGGCTCATCCCGGGAATCCTCATCGGAACGGTGGCGGGCGGCATGGCGGCTGCCTTTCTGCCGGAGCACATCCTCCGGGTTGTCTTCGCCGCCGTTCTCATCGTGACGGGAATCCGGTACTTCCGCAAGGCCGCTCCCGCCTGCCCGGACGACTGAGAGATCGGCCGCGGGATATGCCTGTAAAATTCATGGACTGACCGGTTACAGAAAAATGGGGCGCCGCTGTTGCAGGACTGGCGCGGGTTTTGAAAATTTCATTGACAGGTTCTCCGGATTTAAGATACCAAATCGCCGGTTTCAAAGGGGGGGGAGGCCGCGCCCCTGACGGGTTCAGCGGCGAAAGTATCCACAAGAGGATAATCCACGAGGGAGAAAGAGCACATGTTGGAAATCCGATGGCATGGAAGGGGGGGCCAGGGAGCGGTGACGTCCGTGGAGCTCCTGGCCATGGCGGCAATCGACGAAGGCAAGTTCGCCCAGGGCTTCCCGAGCTTCGGCCCCGAACGACGAGGGGCGCCGGTGGAGGCGTTCAACCGGGTGGACACCAAGCAGATCAAAATCCGATCCCGCATTTACAATCCCGATGTATCGGTGGTTCTCGACGAGAGCCAGGTCGGTCCGGCCGTTGTAGCCGGTCTGAAGACGAGCGGGACCCTGATCGTCAATACGGCGAAAAAGGCCGGCGAGGTACGGGACCTCCTGAAGAAAAAGAACGCCGCCTTCGACGGGAAGATCGCCACGGTGGATGCCACGGGGATCGCCTGGAGCGAGCTGGGCGTACCCATCACGAACACCACCATGCTGGGAGCGCTCCTGAAGGTGACGAACGTGGTCAAGCTGGACGCCCTCAAGGAGCCGGTGGAGCACAGGTTCGGCCGGATCGCCCAGAAGAACCTGAAGGCCCTCAAGCGCGCCTACGACGAAGTCAAGCTCAGCTGATTCATTGACGGATGAAACCATGCCCGCTTCCCCCGGGGAAGCGTGACAAGAGAGGTTGCTAACATGAAGAAGTGGCCGGAAACATGGAAGGAATATAACACCGGAGGGATCGTTTTCGAGCCGGGCAACGCCCGTTCCTTCAAGACGGGACCCTGGCGTTCCCTGAAACCGGTGTGGGACAACAGCAAATGCATCAAGTGCGGGGTCTGCTATATCTTCTGTCCCGAAGGATGTGTCCAGGAGGGACCCGACGGATTTTTCGCGGCTGACCTGGATTACTGCAAGGGCTGCGGCATCTGCGCCCACGAATGCTGGCCGTCCGCCATCAGCATGATCGAGGAGGGTCACGAGTCATGACAAAACCCGTTGGAATGGAAGTGGCGGTCGCCGCAGCGGAAGCGGTCGCCCTCTGCAACATCGACGTGGCCGCCTGTTATCCCATCACCCCGAACACGCACATCGCCGAGCACCTGGCCGATATCGTCGCGGACGGGAGAATCGACGCCGAGTACATCACCGTCGAGTCGGAGCACTCGGCCCTGAGCGCCGTCATGGGCGCCTCCGGGACGGGAGCACGGACCTTCACGGCCACCAGCTCCCAGGGCCTGATGTACATGCACGAGATCCTGCCCATCACGCCGGCCATGCGGCTGCCCGTGGTCATGGGCCTCGGCAACCGGGCCGTCTCGGGCCCCATCAACATCTGGAACGACCACAGCGACATCATCATGCAGCGCGACTCCGGGTGGCTGTCCATCTTCGCCGACAACGGACAGGAGGCGGTGGACATGTTCATCCAGGCCTTCAAGATCGCCGAGCATCCCGATGTCCTCCTGCCCATCAATGTCAACATGGACGGGTTCCAGCTCACCCACGTGGTGGAGCCCATCGTCTTCCCCACCCAGGCGCAGGTCAACAAGTTCCTGCCGCCCTACAAGCCCTTCGCCTCCCTGCACCCGGACCATCCCCTCTCCATGGGCACCCTGGGGCTGCCGGACATCTACACGGAAGCCGTGAAGGCCCGGGACGTGGCCACGGTAAACGCGAAGAAGGTCATCCTCGAGATCTGGAAGGAATGGGAGAAGATGTTCGGCCGGAAATACGAGCCGGTCGCCTCCTACAAGACCTCGGGCGCGGAAATCCTGCTTTTGACCATGGGCTCCATGGGCGAGACGGCGGAAATGGCCGTCGACGAGTTGCGCAAGAAGGGCGTGAAGGTCGGGCTCCTGAAGCTGAAGCTCTGGCGGCCCTTCCCCTTCGACGAAATCCGCAAGGCCGTCCGGGGGGCGAAGACGCTGGTCGTGACCGACCGGGCCGTTTCCTACGGCGGCCCCGGCGGCCCCGTCTGCTCGGAGATCCGCGGCGCCCTGTACGATCAGCCGAACCGGCCCGAGATCGTCAATTACATCATCGGCCTCGGCGGAAGAGACGTCCGCGTGGAGGACTTCATGAAGATGGTCGAGGGAGCCCCCAAGGCCAGGAAGTCCGGCGATGCTTACCAAATCTACGGTGTGAGGGAGTAAGATGAGCACCTTGACGGTTACACCCAATTACGCGACGGGATTGGTTTCGAACTTCGACCTGTTCGCCGGGAAACTGGTGGACCGGGAAGAATATTTCAGCTGCGGCCACCGGGCCTGCCAGGGATGCGGCGAGGCCCTGGCGATCCGCCTGATGTGCAAGGCCCTCGGGAAGGAAACGGTCATCGCCAACGCCACGGGCTGCATGGAGGTCATCTCGACCCTGTATCCCACTACGGCGTGGAAGCTGCCCTGGATCCACGTGGCCTTCCCCAACGCGGCGGCTGTCGGCGCCGGCGTTGAGACGGGCCTGAAGGTCCTCCGGCGGAAGGGGCGGATCCCCGACCGCTACATCAAAACCGTGGCCATCGGCGGCGACGGCGGGACCGTGGACATCGGTCTCCAGGCCCTCTCGGGAGCCATGGAGCGGGGCCACGACATGCTGTATGTCTGCTTCGACAACGAGGCCTACATGAACACGGGCATCCAGCGCTCCAGCGCGACACCCTTCGGCGCTTCCACGACGACGGCCCCGGCGGGTGCGGCCAGCCCGGGCAACCGGACCTGGAAGAAGAACGTGCCCGAGATCATGGTGGCCCACAACGTTCCCTACGTGGCCACGGCCTGCCACAGTTACCCCATCGACTTCATGAACAAGGTCAAAAAGGCCCGGGCCGTCAAAGGCCCCGCCTACATCCACTGCCTCGCCGTATGCCCCACGGGCTGGCGGGCCGAATCGAAGGACTGCATCAAGCTGGGACGCCTGGCGGTGGAAACGGGAATCTTCCCCCTCTACGAAGTGGAGAACGGGAAGTACCGCCTGACCGTGGAGAAGCCGGAAAAGCTCCGGCCCGTGACGGATTACCTGAAGTTGCAGGGGCGGTTCCGCCACTTGAGCAAGGAAGAGGTCGGCTATTTCCAGGATCGGGTAAACCTGGAATTCGCCAAGCTCATGAACAAGGTGGAGTGCATCCAGTCCTGGGACGAACTGAAAGGGTAGGAATCGCAGCTTCCGGCCCCGGACGGGGTGAAGGAAGTCAATCATTTCAAAGGTGGCATACATGAAACCGGTTGCATTCAGCAGTTGGAACGGAAAGATCATTGACGGCCGCAAGGGCCAGCCCAAGGGCAAGGCCGGAGCGGCGGACATCGGTTGTCCCGTCCCCAAGGAAGGCCAGAAGATGTCGGCCCTCATGGGATGGAACGGCCTGGTGGTACTGGACAAGAACGCGGACATCCCCTCGCTGACCCTGGCTTACCTGAAGGAAGCCCGGAAGCTGTCCTGCGGTGAGTGCTCCGTCTGCATGATCGGCATCGACCGGGTGACGGCGCTCCTGAAGGACATGGCCGCCGGAAAGGCCGACAAGGGAGCCCTCGGGGAGATCGAGGAGATCGCAAAGGGCGTGGCGAAGAACGGCAAGTGCAATTTTGGCCGGGCTACCGCCCTGACGCCGGTACTCGACGCGATCAAACACTACAAGAGCGATTTCCTGGCCCTCGCCAAGGGCGGGAAGCTGGAAGAGAAGGCCTGCTCGGTCGCCGTAACGGCCCCCTGCATGCAGGCCTGTCCGGCCACGCTGGACATTCCCGGCTACATCGAGCTGATCCGGAACGGCCGCTTCGCCGACTCCCTCGACCTGATCCGGGAGCGGTGCATCCTGCCTGGGGTCATCGGCCGGGCCTGCACGCATCCCTGCGAGAGCGCCTGCGTGCGGAACGATATCGACGAGCCCCTGGCCATCCGGCTCCTGAAGCGGAGCGCCGCGGATGCTGACCTCCAGGCCGGCGGCTGCGGCCTTGCGGCCCCGAAGGAGGAGAAGAAACAGAAGGTGGCCGTGGTGGGATCGGGACCCGCGGGTCTGGCGGCAGCTTACCGCCTGCGCGCCCTGGGCTACCCGGTGACGGTGTTCGAGGCCCTGTCCAAGGCCGGCGGCATGGCGGCAGTGGGCATCCCCGATTACCGGCTCCCCAAAGACATCCTCAACCACGAGATCGATCTCATCCGCCGCGCGGGCGTGGACGTCCGGCTGAACAGCCCCGTCAGCCCCCTCGACTGGGCGGACCTGCAGAAGAAGGGCTACGGAGCCCTCTACCTGGCCGTCGGCGCCCACGTGGGCACGAAGGTCGGCTGCGGCGGGGAGGACGTACAGGACGGCGGCTTCATCCAGGGCGCCGAGTTCCTCCGGAACCTGAGCCTGGGCGGAAAAGTCACCCCCCTGAAGAAGGTCGTCATCATCGGCGGCGGCAACGTCGCCCTCGACTGCGCCCGGAGCTGTGTCCGCTTTGGATTCAAGGAAGTGGAGATCCTCTACCGGCGCTCCCGCAAGGAGATGCCCGCCAGCGCGACGGAGATCGAGGAGGCCATGGAGGAGGGCGTGAAGTTCACCTACCTGGTCGCCCCGGCGAACATCGTCCGGCAGGGCGGCAAGCTGACGGGCGTCGAGTGCCTCAAGATGAAGCTGGGCGAGCCCGACGCGAGCGGCCGGCGGCGCCCGATCCCGGTCAAGGGGTCCGAGTTCGTCGTCAAGACGGACCTGATCATCGCCGCCACGGGCCAGAAGCCCGACACAGCGTTCCTGTCCGGGAAGAGCAAGGTCGGCCTGACCGACTGGGGCACCATCAAGGTAGACGAGGCCACGCTCCAGACGAACGTCCCGGGGGTCTTCTCCGGCGGCGACTGTGTCAGCGGCCCGGCGACCCTGATCGAGGCCCTCGACGCCGGCAACAAGGCGGCCAAGAGCATCGACGCCTACCTGGCTGGGAAAGCCTTCGCCCCCGAGCTGTCGCTCAAGGGTCTTGACACCAAAGCCCAGCGGGACAGCGGCTTCACCGCGAAGGCCGGCGCCGCCAAGGCGGCCCTTCTGAACCCGAAGGAACGCACCGCGGTCTTTTCCGAGGTGGAGGCGGGTCTGTCGGCCGGTGACGCCATGAAGGAAGCGGCGCGCTGCCTGCGCTGCTATCGGCTGATGGTGTGGGAATAACTGGTTCCTTCCCCCTTCGGGCGGGACGGACTTGCTGGAATTCACGAGAATAGAGGTTAGCAAATGGTTGCGATCACGATTGACGGGCGAAAGATAGACGCCAAGGAGAACTCGACGGTTCTTGAGAATGTCCGGAGCCAGGGAATCATCCTGCCCACCCTCTGCCACCACGAGGAAGTGAGCCCCTTCGGGGCCTGCCGACTCTGCACGGTGGAGGTCAAGGCCAACGGAAAGTGGCAGCTTGCCACCTCCTGCAACACGCCGGTAACGAAGGGCATGGAGGTCCGGACCAACTCGGAGCAGGCCGTCGAGGCGCGCGCCCTGGCGGCCCGGCTTCTTTACTCGAAATATCCGAAGACGAAGGCCGTTCGGGACATCGCCAAACAGATCGGCGTGGCCGTAGCCGACGAGAAGGCCGACGCGAAAGACTGCGTCCTCTGCGGACTCTGCGCCCGGGCCTGCCGGGAAGTGGTGGGCGCCTGCGCGCTGACCTTCGCGGACCGCGGGCTGGGCCGCGACCTGGACGAGCCGAAGATCGACTTCATCACGGACGCCTGCATCGGCTGCGGATCCTGCGCCTTCATCTGCCCCACGGGCTATGTGCGCATGGAGACCACAGGCGACCGCCGGATGATCTGGGACAAGGTCTTCAAGATGGCCACCTGCAGCGTCTGCGGCCGCTACTTTGCGCCGGAAGACCAGTTGGCCTTCATCAGCAAGCAGACCGGCGTGCCGATGAGCGCGCTGAAAACCTGCGTCAGCTGCCGGTAAACCAAGCGGGAACGGGTATTTCTCCCGATACCGAATCGTCTCTTGACAAGGGACCGCTTTTTTCCTAAAAAGCGGTTCCGTTTTTTTACACCGACGCATTCCCCAGTAGCTCAGTCGGTAGAGCAGATGGCTGTTAACCATCGGGTCTGTGGTTCGAGTCCGCACTGGGGAGCCAATAAAGAAGAGGGGTTAGCCAAGGTCAGGTTAACCCCTTTTTCTTTGTCCCCCCAATCTGTCCCGCTATTGTCCCTCCAGTGGCTTCACAGAATCCCTTTTAGCGAGTCCAGTCCATTCTATCGCCTTACCCTGCTCATAGCTTGCCATTGAGTACCCATCTTTTTTTCGGGGGAGAGATGCGCCTGTGAGAATTCATACAGAACGAGAGATTACGTATTATTCATTGAAGTTGAGATTTGCGCTTATTGAATCGAGGTCTCATATGTTTCATAGTAAATCTGAATGGTTATTGATGTGAAAAATTTGGTAACTTGAATGATTATCCCAGTACCTCCAGCATTTCGGCCACGACCTCCACGCTGCCCTCGTCTTCGCATGTAAGCACAATGGGCTCAAAATCCCGATTAACCGGCTTGAGTAAAACTTCTACATGCCGCCAGGTGCCGTCTTCAGAAACCGCCTTCTTGCTTTCGTAGCGCTTGACCGTAAAACGCTGGCCTGTATCCGGATCTGTTTTATCCCGTAACAGAACGACCACTGTACGGCCTTGGCGTGTACCTTCGACAGGTGACCCGAAGAGGCAATAAGCGCCGTCGGGAATCGCCGGCTCCATTGACTTGCCCATCACTTGAGCGACAAACATCCCTTTCCGTAAGCGTCGGCCCGTATCAATTTCCACCCAATCTTGATCCCAATCCTCACTGCCACCAGGCTGTGGCTCCCCAAAATATCCAGCGGCGATCTTCAGTGGCATCAGCGGGACACAATTGATGAATCGATTTTGGGGACGTGGTCGTACGATCCTCAAGACAAAGGGCCCTCGCTCCTTGCCCGCCTCCTGTCCTCGCTTGTACCAGGTTGCATCCTTCTTCAGGGCTTCCCGGAGCTCTCCGGCGTTGAGATAGCCGGCCAGCCTCCGGAAGTGGCGGGTCATGGCGCCTTCGTCGGCAAGGTCGCTTACAGCGATTTCGATCACTTCGTAACCATTGTTTCGCAGCCAGGTGCGGATGCGTTGATCCTGTTCCGCAGTCGCCGCATTGCCATGCAGATGCCCGCTCAGGCCGTCCAGATAGATGCACACCCCTTCGTCTTCTTCATGGTGAGGCGCACAATAGATGACGTCCGGGGTGGTTGTCCCGATGACGCGGTCAAGCCTGATCTGCCGGCCGCGGATTCCCTCCTCGAAACCGGCCGCCAGGAGCAGATGCCGGAGTCGACGTTCTGCCTCGTTGACCGGGTGCGTTCCCTCGTCGGGTTCCTTGGACGGCTGCTTGGCCGGGATGGCATGGCTCGCTGTCAGATGGTCACCCCAGGCTGCAAGCCGCTCCTGTGCCGCCATCCGATCGAGGTACTTGTGATAATAGCTGTTGCGGAAAGTCTGGAGGCAATCAATGCATGATTTTTCACAGGCTGCGGGACAGTTTCCGACAACCTCCCGGGCCACGGCTATAATCTCCTCGAAGCGTTCACAGAGCTGATCGAGGAGGCCGGAACCGCCGGGCATGGGATCCCACAGCAGGGCATCCACCTCGTCCCGGTCCACATGGCCAATGACCAGGATCTGCAGGTCATCCAGGTGCATGTCCAGCACCCGGGCTGCGGCAAAACGCAGCGCCTCGAGGACACTGTAGGCCCTGGTCTGGTCCGGGCAGGCGGGCAGCGACAGGACGTCGGCCACGACGTCGGCATAAAAACCGACTGGCTCAATGGGCTTCCCGCAGCGTTCCAGGTGGGACTGCTCGAAATGCTCGCGCTGCCGGTCTGAGGAGAGCGGGGACACGCTCTGGCCGCAGACCCGACATACGGGATAGCCGAACCTCTCGAATCGGTCGATGGCGATCGAAGCGCCCACATTGACCATGCGCAGCCTTACGCCACGGCGGTGATGCAGGACCTGTTCGCCCCAGCGGTAAGCTTGGCCGCCTTTGTGCTGGTCACGTTCCAGACCATATACCGCCACGCCCAACTGAAACCGCAATTCCTCCTCATCGGAAATGTGCGACTGGTGGACCAGATCGACATCGCAAACCGCAATGGTTTGCAGGGTAACAGCACCGAGTGCGCCCGGAGCGACGCCCAGTTTTGTCTCCTTGACGGCCTGGCGCTCGGAGGAAACCTCGAAAACGGGCATTTCAATCCGTTGCTCATCGATATCGCGATGGAAGCGGCGTGACACGAAGCGATTTCCGTTGGCGTAGATCAGATTGCCCGGCACATACTCCCGAAGCGCGACGCTGGGAGGCCGGGGCAGGTTGAAAGCCATAGCGCCGGTTCGCCAAAAGGGGATCTCGGCGGACCCCAGGATGGAGCCGACTTCCAGGCCGTAGCCAGGGAGAAAGCCTTCGGCGGCCAGTACGCCGAAGGTGTTCACGTCGTCATACCCTTCTGCCTCGCGCCGGGTCCTTCGCGCCGTGCCCTTGAGCCGCTTAACGAGACCGTCGCAGCGCCGGAACAAGGCCTCATCCTCCTGATTCAGATCACCCTGTTTCTCCCGCACCGCGTTGAGCCGCCGTATCTGTTCCAAGGCCCATCTCAGGCGGCGATCCAGCCGGCCAATCACTTCCGCAAGGCTGACCACCATTCCCTCTGCATGGGCGCGAAGCACCTCCGGCCACGTCACTTCAGCATCCGCTTCCGGCCAGCCCTGGCAAAAAGCGCGCTCCACATAGCCGCAGAGGTCATCCATATTCCCGTCGATCAAGGCCTGTAAGGGGCTCAGATCGGGGAGCTTCTCGCGCACGAGGCCCCCATCGAAGAGATAGGCCGAGACCCGGTCGGGCAGGCAGGTCTTCAGCGTATCGGCAATCTCCCGTTTCTCTGCGGTCGATCGGGAAGGGTCCTTCCCATATTGATGCAGCCTGGTAATGGCCGTGGCATGGACATGCTTGGCAACCATCAGGTCGTTGCGCAGATTGAAGGCAGGCGGATCCACCCGGCCCGCCAGGAGCTTCAGCGGCTCGGCGAAATAGGCCCGGTCGTGGGAAACCGGCCGGCAATAGGTCATATCCACCGCCATGCGGTGACGCCTGCCCGCCCGGCCGGCCCGCTGCCAGTAATTGGCCGGCAAGGGCGGCACATTACGCATGAGAATCGCGTCAAGCTTGCCGATGTCCACCCCCAGTTCGAGGGTCGGGGTGCAGACAAAGGCATTGACCGCCTCGGAATCGCCTTTGAAAAGGTTCTCCAACCGTTCCCGCTCCTCGTGCGGGACCATGGCCGTGTGCTCTTCCGGACGGAGCATGGAGTAGCCCTGGTCGAGGAGTTGCAGGTCATAGTTGTCCGGATCTTCACGGACGAATTCGAGGACACCGTCACAGCGCCAGGCCGGACAGGCCAAGTTCGGGGCGCGACGCGTTGTCCGCCGCCGGCAGTTTTTGCAGCGCCAGACGCCATGATTCTGCTGAAGCCGCAGGCGATCCGCGTCTACCTGATAGACGCCGCTGACATTCGGCAGCGGGTTTCCCTTCGCCCCCTTGAGACGCACCGGTTTGAGGAGTCCCGCGTCTTTGCTGCTCAGAAAACGGAACAGGCCTGTCAGGAAGCCCTCGACATTCTCCGCAGAGACGCCCCATTTTTTGGCCATCTGGCGGATCGTCGTGTCCCCCCGCTCGCTGAGCCACTGGGTCACAAGCTCCGGTTTTTCATCCGGTTCCCGATGGAGCTTCGTTCCGACCGGCCCGCCCGCCTGGGGTAGATAGCCCTGCTGGACTTCGAGATCGCCTTCCTGCCAGTATTTGGTAAAGATTTCCCATTCCGGATCGTGCAGTATCCGCTTGCGTCGCAGATAGTCGAGAAGACCGGCGACGCCGTCCCGCAGATCCTCGGGGGGCATCCCAAGGCTGTGGGCGTTCTCCTGAATCCAGGGAAGCGCCGGATCGAGACCTTCGTAATCTACCTTCATCCGTCCCCAGGGCTCCAAGCCGATGGCCTGCCGGGAGGAAAGGGTGACCTCGCGCAACACCTGAATCCGGAGGAATTTCCGCCTCTCCTTTTCGTGGCGTCCCCCACCGCCTTCCCGGCGAACAACCTGCCATACCTCGGGCACCAGGGCGCGGGAAAGGGCCTCGTCCTTCTCCAGGATTTCGTCGAGATGCATCGCCAGATCGCCAATCGAAACGGCGCCCGCCTTCAGCCCTTCGGCCATGAGTGCGCGCAGGCGGAAACGACGGGCATGGTCCTTCATCCACCCGGCCTGGAATGCGGCATCCTGTCGGTTGTCGCAGAAGACCAGGAGACGCGGCCGTTCCGAATGGTGAACCATGTCCTGTGCCAGGACATGGACATCGGCTACATTGGTGGCGCGGACAGGGCGGGCGGGCTCCCGGTAGGTGCTGCCGATGCGGCGGCCGTTGGCCCCGCAGGAAAGGCAACTGGAGAGTTTCCCGGGATCTTCTTTCTTTTGCCGTATGGCATAGAGAACGACGGTTTTACCAGCCGCGCCGCAGTGGCGGCACCGGCCGACCGGCTCGGGATGGGCGGCGCCGCAGTGCCGGCAGAAGTGTAGCGCAGCGGTCCGTTCATGGTCATCGAGATCCTCGTCTTCCGTTCCCCCGACGATCCGGTCCAGAAGTACCACCCGACGTCCTCCCTGGGCTTCCTCCAAAGGCATCCAGAAAGATCCGTCGCCTGTCGCCTCACCGCCGCCCGGCCGCCGGAGCGTGAAATCGAAGTCTTTCAAGAAGGCAATGAAGTAATGCTGACCGCAGGTCGTGCAGGTGGTTACCGGAAAGTGGGCGTGCCGTTCCTCCCCGTCACCGGCTTCGATCTCATCTTCGGCGGCAAGCCAGAGCATCGGCCCCGGATCGCTTTCGGGGAAGGTGACCACGGCCCCGCTGATCCCGCGGATAAAGCCATGAACGACAGGCCGAACAAGCGGTCGTCCCTCCCTCCTTGCCGCCGCGCCCAGGGTCAACCAGGCCAGGATCTCGGCCTCGGTGATGGCCCGGCCGGTCTTTTTTCCCAGGATCTCCGGCAATTCCTCGAGCGGCCGCGGTGAAGCGAGCGCCTCGCTCAACTGGAAGAGCAACTCGTTTCGGGACAGCGCTTCGTAGAGGGCTTCAGGCCATTTTCCCCTGGCCAGGTCGGCAGTGGTCAAGGCGCGATAGACGGTGCGGATGGCAGCCCCGTCCCCCTCTTCCTCCTCCACTGCTTGCACGCAATCGTTGAGCAGGCGCCCGGCGTCTTTTGGTTTCGATGGCGTGAATCGGTCTTCTGCCCACACCTCTGCCTCATAGGCCTCGCTCACAGTGACAACCGACTCCTCCCCCACGCCGAAGAAGCGGCTGGCAAAGTCCCTGGCTGCATCGGGGTTCCGCCGGTCGGCAATGGTTGCCGAGGTGGCGATACAGACAGTGTCCTGGGCCTCGCGGCCGCAAAAGGCCCGCAGTCGGCGGATGAGGCAGGCCGTTTCGGCCCCCTGGGCGCCGGCGAAGGTGTGCGCCTCGTCGAAGACCAGAAAATCAAGTCTCGCGTCGGAGAACAGCTCGACATCCCGCTGGCGTGTAAGCAGGAGTTCCAACTGTTTGACGTTCGTCAGCAGGATCCGCGGCTGATGGCCCGCCTTGCGCATCGCTTCCCGCGAGCAGACCTCCTCGGCGGGATAGACCGTCTCGCCCCTTTTCTCCCGGCGATATTCGGCCAGTTTTGCCTCGTAGTCAGCGAGAGACGCCCCCGCAGGAAGACGGTATCCCGCGACATCTACTTCCCGTTCGGGGGTCTTGCCGACGTACATGCCGAAGCTGATGCCGGTGCCGGCTAGAAGGGATCGCAAACGGCCAAGTTGGTCTTCGGCCAGAGCGTTCATCGGATAGACGATCACGGCACAGATGCCGGCAGACGCGCCTTCATCCCTCAGGGTGAGACATTTACTGATGACCGGATAGAGGAAGCATTCGGTCTTCCCGGAGCCGGTACCCGTCGAGACCAGCGTGGTCCGCCCGGTATGGATGGCCCGGATCGCCTCTTCTTGGTGTCCGTAAACCCGGCCGATCTCCTTCGGGACGCGTTCCCGCATGAGGGGATGAAAGATACCCTCGCGAACCAGATCCTCCAGCGCTGCGCCCTGCCGGAAGGGCCGCGAGAGGCTGATATACGGCCCCTTCAGGAGAGGAGATTGGCGCGTCTCGTCGAGCGAGAGGAGCCGCCGCATTTGCAAGAGCAGGCGTTCATCGGCAAAGGGGTAGGCGGTGAGCTGGTAGCGAAGAAAACTCCGGACGACCTTTTCAGTGAAGACAATGGGGTTCAATGCCATGATCAGCCCTCAAGATTTGTGTGGCTTAGGGGAGCCGTCGCTCTTTCCCGGCCTAACCGGCCGTGCCGCCTTTCAGGGCAAGCACCGCCCCGAGAAGCGGGTGCCGCCTGATATCCGCAGCCATCTCTCCGAGATGGACCACCTTTTCCAGCGGTTCGATCCGATACCCGGTCTCACTGGCACAGCGCCTCAGGTATTCCAGGCTAACGTTCATCAGGCTCCCCCGACGATAATAGCACCATGGGAAGGATCAGGTTCCAGCGCCGGACAAGGAGGCCGCCCCTCTGCCCCCGTTCGACGTAGGCCCGGGAACGCGGGCGGTGCTGCACCATGCGGGCGAGAAGATCATCAGGCACATGGAAGCTCTTCTGAAACTTCTCCAGGAACCACCCTGTCGCCGCCCAGAGCTTTGCCATGTCATACCGGCGCAGGACCTCTTCCAGGAGTTCAAGATCGAGGGTCGTGAACCCGGCGGCAGAATGGACCAGTTCCTCCAGCCCTCCGGTCAGCGACGGCCGGCTGAATCCCTCGACCAAAGTGCGCTCGGGGCCTGTGACTTCCAGCAGTTTTCCCAGGTGCGCGATCCGCCGAATGCCGAGCTGCTTGCCTGAGTCGCCCTTCATCGAAAGGGGGAGATCCAGGAAGCGGAGAGTCGCATTTTCCAGTACAAGCGGCCGACGGCGCTTGGCAACATAAAGGGTGCACTGATTCCAAAGCGAATGCGCGGCCCCGAGCAGCTCCAGGGCGCTGTGATGAGAGAAGACGGCATCAGGATACATGGCACTTGCCACCAGAAAAGGATCGGGATGGAAATCTTTCGGGGACAGGGTCGGCGGCACAACGGCGTATATCTCACGGGTGACGCGTTTCAGGCGGCCGGTCCGGAGGTGATGCTTGAGCCGTTCGACGACGCGCAACCGCTTTCCATCCGGCATCAAGTCAGCGGCAGCCTCATCAAGGGAGAACACCGGATGGGTGGCAAAGAAATCAGGAGTCTTAAGTTTTCGTTCGGTGCTCATATGGGTAATAAAATTCCCCGTATCAATCCAAAACGTCAACTATGCAGCGGATTTGTCCGTTTGCAATGTGTTTCACTATGGGTAGTTCTTTTACCTGTTCGGTCACAATATGCAAGCGAATCTTTTGCTGCTATTCACCGGTTTGTATCGGCAGACAGAAGACGGCTGTAACCTGCCTCAATCAGGGATTCAGAATTAGGATCGTGCTTGCGAAGATTATTCTCCACAGCTTTCCGTGATGTATTTGCATAGCAATACTTGCAGAGATGATGACAGGTATCATACATGCCGATGTCCTTACTGACTATGCAACCACACTCCTTTCGTTGCCCCTTGTCCTTGAGATATGGCCGGGAATAGACGGCAAAAAGATCAGGCTGATAGCCTAGAAAATTCATCAATGCTGAATCGTCATTGAAAAGTTCAATCATAAGATCGTCATCGATACATCTATTATGCCCAATACCATATTGGTCAAGCGATACACCTTCGGCACAAGTGGTAATATTGATTCCCCAGCCTTGAGCTTTATGCTGAATTCGTTCCGCAAGTTCGATCATTAATGGTGGTGTAAATTCTCTGAAAGAAACACCTTCTCTCGTCAGATTGTTTTGTACTTTTTTATATATGCCGATATCAGCAAAGCTTATAACGAGCTTCTCAGTGTATCCTTGGAGCTGTCGGGCAATGCATTCAATGCGATCCACAAGGACATCAATGGAAATGGTATTGGTAAGGATCAGAGGATCATATCGCCAGATAACGCGTTTCTTGCCAAGCCTATCAGATAGGGCTTTAAATGTATCAATGCGCTGTACAAGAGGGGGGACATTAGGCTCCAGTTTCTCCTGTTCATAGTCATTGAGAGTGAACTGAAAATAATAGTGAATTCCTTTGGCCTCTATTTCGGGTAAATATTGAATCAGTGGCTTTGGATTTTTACTCCAGAACACAATGATTCGGGTTTTCTTGAATGAAATGTACTGAAACTGTTTGGTATTAAAAGGATTTTTCCATGTCAGATATCCGGCTTCAAGACGATTTCTGAACCACTTGGCGAAAAATGCGGGGATATCTGTTGCACGACTGGCCGATACAATGACCGGGCAGATGGCCTTCTCGCATTTATTATCCGGAAGATTAATGATGTCCGTTTTCCATCCACTGAAAACCACTGATTATTTCCTTTCTGTAAAGAAACCGGTGAAGCCACAGGGATCAGATCTCTTCCCTTCGCCTATACGACCGCCGAAACATGATTCATTGGGGCGTGCGGCATTAACCCGATATGCCGGATGTTCTGTAAAGTTTGCGGTGATTGTTTCTGCGAAGGAATGTGGTGCGAAGACGCGATAAGCAATCTTCGTTTCATCATTATTTTGAATGCATCTGTGATTCAACACGAATCTTCTCTGCGTAAAACAGCTCCCATCATGACAGGTAGATGAATCTCTTGCACACGGAATGGGAATGATGGTCCGCATGACGGCTTGGGGGTCGCGATCATGCAAATTTGCTTCACGATTCAGAGTCATGGCAAAATATTCAAAGGGATTGTCTTTGGATGTTACATCAGCGACGATACAGAAACCGTATGGAAGCAGCAGGCGCGAGACGATATGAAGGGTGTTCCTGATGATTCCTTGTGCTGACGCATAGTTGACGTTGTAAAATTCGCAGAGACATTTCCAGCTAGTGATGATGTCATATCGAGTGCCGAACTTCTCCGCAATTGCGGATAATGCGGGAACATAGCTTTCGAGGTTGAAGGGAAGATTTACACAATGCGGATCTAATGTGTAATCAAGATTGATAAAATCTCTAAACGATTCAAGAATATCTCCTTGCTTGCAAAGGGCATCTTCGTTGATGTCGATCGCTGTGATCTCTACCGGTGCCTCGCATCTCCCCCAGTTGGAAAGGGCCAGCAACGTCCCTGCAACGGCGGCGCCTGTTCCCGATCCTATATCGAGTATTCGGATGGTGTCTTTCTGGCGCATGGCAGAACCGATAGCTGGGATGGAAAGAAGTTCCGATAAAATATTCCATGTCTCTATAACGGTTCTGGGAAAGTAGGTCCCGAGATAAATCAGGTTATCTTCGTGAGTAGCTTCAAAGTTAAATCGAGCACCTTGTTTCTTCCTCTGAAAGACAGCGCCCATTCGTTCGAGTTGATCGTCTATGAATGATGGGAGGCGTTTGTGCTCATGGGAGACAGCAGTCTTTCTTCCTTGTAATTCTTCAGCAATAGGGGATATAAACAAACCCGGTACGAGATCGCATGCCTCGCTGTGGAGCGATTCGACGATACGAGATCTTACAGTATTATGCTCCCGTAAAATCTCCTCATCATTAAGATCGAAGATCCTCCTGAGATCCCCACTTCTTAGTATCGGATAACTGCGCTTCGCGGTCGAATCGTGAAAACAAGTTGTTATGCTGGTCCTCAATTCGATCCCCGCAGATTTCGGGTTAATAAGAGCATCCAGGGCATATTCGATCAGCAAATCTTCGCATTGTTTTTGCCGGACCGCGGGTCCATCTACCCATGCATCATGAATCAAGGAAACGATCCTCACGAAGCGATCTAGATAGTCTTTTCGCGAATCTGTGATATTCTTGTATTCGAAGATTGCTTCCGCACGAGTACGAAGCGAACCGGGGGGCAAGAAGTCGGCTACTGTACGTATTTTCGCGTACAGTTCTGCCCGTTGGAAAAGGGACAAGAAAAATATCAGAAGAGCAATTACTGAGGCTGGTGGTTCAGCACCATCACGGATCGCTTGGCCTGCACGGGAATTTACGAAAATCAACAGGGTTTCTTCATAATCAAAGCGACTTGATCGTAATTCTGCAGCGGTCAGTCCATAAAATAGCGGTCGGATTTCGTGAAGATGTGCTTTCAGGAAATCATCACAAACGGATAATGAATTCCATCGATTTATTTCCTGCTGTAGGTCCTGAAGGGTCATATGCCAGATTTCTTTGAATCCTCTTCTATTGCGATATCAATAATACGGGTGTTCACAGTGATCTGCCCGCTTTCGATAATATCTGCAAGGCGATCCTTGGATATTCGGAAATGGAGAATGTCTTGCCCTCTTTTTCTGCTCAACTCGAACTCATCTGCAAGAAAAAAGCACTGCGCTAGAAGGCACCTCCCTAATTCGCTTCTCTCATCAACAGCATCAGCTTTCATGTGCTTAATGTAATGGATGATTTTACCGATTGTCGAAATCTCAAATCTTCGCACAAATAGATCATGTGCACGATAAGAATGATCATTGATGAGTCTGCCTGGCGTACCTAAAGCAATTGGCACAGCAGAAATCGGGAGTTTGTCATAAAGACTCAGCATATATTTATCCGGCACACGTTGATAGAAGGCCCATTGGTATAGTGATTCGATCAACTGAAGCTCAAACAATGTTTGCAGGTGGAATTTAATCTCGGGGTTTTGTTCTACGAGCGGTTTCAGCAAAGGGTGCACGGCATAGAGGCCCGTCTCCTTGGCATCCAATGCGGTATATCCATAGTAAGCGCCGAGAGTTCCCAGAATTGGAACAATCTGTCTTGAATTTAACCAGTCTTCATGGATCCTCTGTTTGACATTTCGATGATCGTTGGACTGGCGGCTGGAATACTTGAATAGTGCAGCCAGCACTCTCGCTTCATAAGGAAACTTGGCGTGCCGCAGCACTTGAATGGCAGATCGGTAGTCACCGGAAAACAGACTCTTGAATGCTTGGCCCACCTCTTCCTGTTCCCCGGTGGTTTTGTAAATCTCCATCGCCAGTGTCCGCGCCCGATCCTTTTCAATGAATGCGTCGTAAGCAATTACGAGCGATCTAATTTCTTTTATCACTTCCGACAGCCGGTCTTCCCGATCCAGTAGCGAAAGAAGCAAGGTATCTGCATGGCAATGCTTATGAGGATTACAAGAGGCATCGCCGGTGATTGCCGCACACAAACAAAAATATTCTTCCGGGTAGTCTGCGTAGCAACCAGTTTTAACGGAAAAATATCGATCTGCGTTGCGAAGAAATGCAACTAGCCCCATATAACGGTCGAACTTACTGATTGAATTTTCAACTTCTTTCGATTGGATGTCGTATTCTTGAGTAATCCATTCAATAGCATCATCTAGCCCTTGGGCAATGGATGGAGCAATTGAGAACAGATGCCTCGGTACCGGCACATCCGGTTTTATCCAACCGGCGATATAGCGATTCAAATCTCCTTGCTCAGGCGATATACCAATACTGGCAAGCCTGGAGATCGGCAGGGGCAGCGGATATCGAAGGACTGCGGATGTTCCGCGGCAAGCTTTCACCTCCTCTGCTAGAAGCAAGATACCGAGGAGGTGTTGATTTTTATTGATAGGCTGAGGAGCGGTAAACAGGGTAAGTACAGTGGGGAAATGTCTTTGGATATCGTCGAAATCGCTGGAACCAATTGCCTTGTCCCATGTTGCAGGATAGATGAGCCCATGGGCGAGGAAGACCTGAGTCCTCAGTTGGTCCACTGGCATGTAGAAAAGGCTCCTGTCTCCATTGCTGACCTTCATTGATCCATCAGTTGCATTAACGGGTTCAAGGGGTTCTTCGTATAGCGTTCTTTTTGTATGGCTATCGCCGCTTTCATAAAGCGGAAGCTGAGGACTTGTCTCTTCTTTCCTTGAATCTTTAGATTTACCTATTTCCCGGAGCAACTTCGACTTCAAAGCTTTCTCGATCGTTATGCATCTTTTTTCTCCCTGAGGGCGAATGCAAGCCTTCTGGTTTTGGACGTAATCCAGACCATCTTGCAGCACTTCATATGTTTTGCCATTTTGGCTGAACGTTTCTCCTTTTTTCATAAATCATGCCTGCCTTTCTCTAGAATGGTACGTCGTCTTCTGGAACCGGGGTCTCTGCGTCCAGGGCATTGTAGGTGTCAGGATCGAAACCAGATATAGGATCCTTTTGTGGATCGTTTAGATCCCTGAAAACGAAAAGCTCCTTTTTTGCGCGTGTGCTGGCAACATACCATTCTTGCGGGATATCTTTAAAGAAATTGATACGCGGAATGATGACAACATCGAACTCTAGCCCTTTGGACGATATAAAGGTCGTAACAACGTAGCGTTCCAGATCATCCGATATTTCCTCCTCGTGGTGATATTTTGTAGCTGATATGCCCATCTTAGTGACCATTTCATGGACATCATCGACGGATTCACCCGAATGGCCGTAACGCTTTCGCCATAGAGCAAGTGGACACAGGATAGCCACATTGCCCTCTGCATTCTGAAGGATTGTCCTCAGATGCTGATTCCTATGAGCATCGTCATGATATGAAATGACTGTTGGCTTCGGTCCGCGACGATTAGAGCGGAGAAGGCGTTCAGGGATTGCCTCATCCCATGCGACTTGGTTTGTTTTGGGGATAAATTGGCGGGCAAAGAGGTATGTCTCATATGTGTTTCTGAAATTTCTCCCCAATGGGAAGCGTCTGTAGGGTCCGAAGTCCGTTCGCAGAATGCTTTCAATCTCTTCTATTTTCGCCCCGTGCTTTGGATGGACTTGTTGGCCGTTATCCGCGCCAACGAAAACGCGTTCAAAATACTGTGGAAGCACCTGATAGACACAAAGAGGCAGGTCTTGACCTTCGTCGATGAGAAGTTCTTCGATTTGCTGGCCCGTTAGGGGCGATTTTCGGATGCGCTCTGCCATCGCCTCTGGTGTCGGTGGCGCATCAACATTGAAACCGGAATTAGTAAGCGGACAATACCACTTATGAAATGTACTGACACGCTCCCGCGGGACACTTTGGATGTTCGCAAGGTTGCGAATAGCTTGCACGAGCATATTCTGGAAAGTTACCAGATGAACATTGGTTTGCTGGTTGTTGATGCGAACAAGGCGATAGATCGAGACTGTTGTTTTACCACTACCAGGGCAACCGGTGACGAGGGCGCTTCGGAAACCGTCATCGTCGATCATGCGGAGCATTTCAAGACCGTCTTGTGTAGCACGCATTTCCTCCAATGAAGGCAAATGAAATTCGAACGGCATAAGTCCGACTCTCCCTGATCTAACGCATTGCGCTATTTAAAAAAGTACCCCTTGTTCACCTTTATTCTGGTTGTAAGATGCAGGAGACTCTAACACCTTTGGTGCCTGATGCTCTTCCTTTGGGCGTTTGATGTCGGCGAGTAGCTGTTTGTAACCTGTTTCACCTAGGAGGTTACGGGCGTGGAGGTGACATTCGCGCCAGGATTCTTCGGGGGGCTGGGTGAGTTGCCAGTCGAAGAAGCGGGGGCCGAGGCGGGAGACCACAGGCTGAGGGCGTTTCGCCCGCTCGTCGTGACCGAGGCCGTAGTCGGCCAAGCGCAGGGTCTCGGGGAGCATCCAGCCCTCACCATTGTTCTGGTTAAGGAAAGCTCCAATGCCCTTCTCCTTGTCGCCGCCGTGGGAATGGATCTTCTCTTCGAGATCGTGGAAGGCAACAAGGGTTAGGACCGTCTGTCGAAGTTCAGGGTCTTTGTTCTTGTCGACTCGCCAGAAACCTTTAGGAGAGAGAGCTCCTGCCGCTGATTCTCTTTGCATAGATTCCTTCTGTTTGTCGCACTCCCGCAGGACCCATTCGAAATCTGATGCCCTCAGATTAAATTGGGCTGCAATCAATGCATCCAGCTTACAACGTAACCGTAATCTTTCCATATTAGTCATTGCCCATTGGGATGTGGTCCGCCATGCAGAATCAACTTGGAACCTTGGAGATGTAAGTGACAACCATTCAACGGAAAACACCTGACTGCAGAGTGCGAGTGATGCACAGATCGCAGAAATGTTGACTACGTGGTTTTTAATTATTGAAGGTATCGGACTTTCGTTCAGTAGGTACGGTGAAACATACATCACTCCACTTCCCAAGCGAGCCCTGAAACACCAGTCAAAAACCAATGAGTTCAGAACAGCTGATTGCGATAGAGTAACTGAAAGGATACCAGAGTCACTTCGAAAGACAGGCACAGGGTGGGAGCAAGGATGGTTTGGAATAGGTGCACAGATGAACCCTCTGGTATTCGTAGCCGATACTATTGCAATAAGTGATGCTTTCGGAGCGGGAGCGTAATTAGACGAATTAAGGAAAGTCCCAGTGCTCATGAGGTACTGTGGGAGGTGACACTTATTTGCCCAATCTATATCGGCCCACTGAGCTCCCCTCCCCTTGCCGCTAATCCATCCCTTCTGGCTGAAGTCAAACTGGCCAATCATCCGTCCCTCGTAGAGCGGCAGGGCCGTGTTTTCGATCCGGTCCTCCCGGATCCAGGCATCGGCCTCGCGGGAGAGGATGACGCCCTCCGGGATATCGGCCCGGGGGATGGGAAGGGTGTCATAGGGCGGCTGGGCGCAGCGGAGCTTCCATTTAGTGCGCTGGACGTCGCCGGGCTTGAGGAGATGGCCGTGGACGAAGCGGGTAAGCGCAGTGCGCTCCTCGGGGCCAGCGTTGGTGTCGTAAAGCCACTCCTCCAATTGAATAGGCGTCGACACTGGCCGCGTCGGATCGACGCTCAGTTCGGCCCAGAGTTCCCTGATGGGCCGCCAGTTGCCCTTGAGCCAGCGGCTGTACTCGTCGGGCCGGTAGCCGTCGGCCTCCCAGCGCGGTCGCGGGGGGAAGAGGCGCGAGTCGTTGGTCATATCGAACTCTCTAGCGTACTGAATCCCCCAGCCGTCTGGGCCGTCGTCGCCGAGCAGGACGGAATTGGCGTAGATCTTCTCCAGGATCTCCAGATCCCGCCGGGACTGGATTTCGAGGATCGCCAGGGACCGGGGGCTGAAGCGGGTCACCTGGGCGCGGCTGTAAGGGGTAGCCAGGGCCTCGGCATTCTCCCAGTCTTCGAGCTTCCGGCGCATGAAGGCCGTCTGGATCGCCTCGGTGGCGCCGCCCTTCTGGATAATGACAGGATTGAACTTAAAGCGGCTGTCGATCTCAAAGACCTTGTCCCGGTTCTCGAATCCGAAGAGCCACTCCCAGCGGCAGCGGTCGAGGAAGAGGCGGCGCAGGCCCCCCGTGCCATGGTCGGAGTAGAGGCCCGAGGGGACGATGAAACCGAGGCGGCCGTCCGGTCGCAGGAGGGCATGGGCCTGCTCCAGGAAAGCCTTGTAGAGGTTGATGTCGGCCGAGCCCTGGTGGCGGAAAGGGTGGGCCGGGTCGGCGAATCCCCGGCTCTTCCTGCGGGCATCCCGCCAGCGGGCATGGTAGAGGTGGTTGTCCCGGCCGCGGGCGAAGGCGAATCGGTCCCCGCTCGCCTCGTTTTCATCCGGGTCGCCGAAGGGGCTCGCGGCATAACCCATGAAGTTCGATTGGGCGCGGAAGTCGGCGTTGTAGTCAAGCCAGGCCCGCTCGATACCGGCGTCGGCGAAATAATTGGTCTGATGGCGGAGGGCCTCCTGCTTGCCGTAGGCTCGGTACAGAGGGTCGATATTGGAGAAGAACTCCTTGGAGTTGGGCTTGGCGATGTCCCAGGGGGGATTCCCGAGGATGGCGTCGAAGCCGGATCCCGCGGTGCAGAAGACGTCGGGGAACTCGATCTCCCAGTGGAAGAAGCGCTTGGTTGCGGCGATCCGTTCGGCAATGGCCCGAGTCTTCGGCAACGGGGCATGGAAGGTTGTCGGAAGGGGCGCCTGATCCAGGGCGTCGGCCGGCCAGAACCAGCAGGCACACCAGATGTCGAGAGCAGACTTGAGGGCCTGCCAGGCCGGGGCGCCGACAACCTCTTCCCGATAGATCCGGGCGCGCTCGGTGCTTTCGTGGACGGGGAGTTCATGGAGGCGCGCCAGGACGGCCAGTGTGTCGGCATGGACCGTCTCAGCCTCCGTCTGAACATCTTGGGAAAAGAGGGTGGGTCCTGCCAAAAAGCTGCGCAAATCAGGGGTGAGTCGCTCCTTGACGAAGGTCTTGAGGGCCTTGGTCCATGCTTCCTTAGCGAAATGGACGCCGTTGGCATGGCCCTTGTCGCCTCCTTCGCGGTTCTTCCAGGCCATGACCGGGTAGTGCTGGTACTGGTCGAGCCAGGCGCCGACAAGGCTGTTGCCGCACTTGATCTTGTGGTCCAGGAAGGAGAAGGGCAGGGTCTTGTCCATCGTCTCCACCCAGAGGGCCAGGCGGCAAAGCTCGACGGCCAGGGGATCGAAGTCCACGCCATAGATACAGCGCTCTACGATGAATCTCTTGAGGATCGCCTTCATGTCTTGCTCGAAGGTGTCATCCTCCGGGCGGCAAGGGAGACGGGTGGTGGAAAGCTTCTCATCGCTTTCATGAACGTCGATGCCCAGGATCGCCTCCACGGACCGACCCGTGTCACCGTCCAAACGGTGATAATGGACCAGCGAGGCATAGAGCGAATCGGTGAGGAAGCGCAGGGCCGCCACGGAGAAACTGCCGGAGCCGCAGGCGGGGTCGCAAACCTTGAGGCCAACGATCGCCTCGGGGGCCTTCGGCGTCCAGGAAGCGGCCGGGGCGTCGGGATCGGGCCGACCATCGGCGCTCAGCGGCGGATCATAGGCCAGGGGCCGTAGGGTCCGATGAACCGTGGGAACGGCCAGGCCGGGACGGGTGTAGAAGGTGCCTGATCCCTTGCGGGTGCCACCCCAGCGGACCACGTACCACTCGCCCGGCAGGATGACCTTCACGACGAGCTGTCGGGCCTTCCGGGAGATGGCCGCTTCATGGACGAGCGCCCGTTCGGGTGTCAGGGCGCCCCGGGGGCGGCGGACCAGGTTTCCCACGGCAACGGCACGGCGCGCCCAGGTCTCGGCGCGGGTCCGCGTGGCATGACGTTCGTCGCCGGGCTCCTCGATCGTTTCCGCTGTCGCGGCCTCCTCTGCCGTCGCAAAGAGACCTCCGGGGATTTCCTCTTCGCCGGCGGCAGCGGCAGCATCATCGTCTTCGACGGTGTTATCGTTGTCGTCAGCAGCGGCGGCTTCTCCATCGTCTTCCGCTTCATCGTCTTTCCGGCCCGTGTCCTTCATCTTCTCCAGCAGGTCGGCCAGTGCCCGGTCGTCCATCGCTTCGAGGCGGGAGAGGGGGAGGGCCGGCTGGTTTCCGACGGCGAGGAAGATGACGGGGTCTCCGGCTGGGGCGGTCTTCAACTCGAAGTCGAGGAGCCCTTCGTAGAGGATGCCGATGTACTCGCTGGAGAGGTCGGAGAAGTCAACCGGCGCGGAGACCCAGATGCCGGCCCTTCCCTGCCGGAGTTTCACGCGGGTGCGGGTGAGGCGCTCCAGCATGCGGTGGACATCTCGATCGGGGAGAAGCTCCCGTTCGAAGCAGGCGTTCTCGAAGACAAAAAGCGCTCGCAAAAGACCGTCCGGCGATGCGGCATCGCCAGGGGCGAAAAGCTCGCCCCCGTAGGCAGGTACGGGAAGCTGTTCATGATGGGAGCCGCGTTGAACGAGGCGGAAGAGGGCCAGCAGGCGCGGCCAGGCGCTCCAGGAACGGGCCAAACGGTTGCCGCCGCGGGCGGCGATCTTTTCCAGCTCTTCGAGAAGGCCGGTCAGGCCGTAGGCACTGTGGTAGAGAGCGTTGTCACGGGGAAGGAGATCCCGGGACTCGGCAAAGAGGACAACGACCATCCGCATGACCATGCGCACGGCGGCTCGGTAGATCTCGGCGGGATCACAGTTCGCGCACTGTTCCTTCAGGCTGTCGCCGTGGCCCTGGACGAGAATTTCGACGGCCTCGCGGACCCGCTCGCCAAGAACGGCCGAGAGGTCCGCCTGCCCCTTGCGGCTCTCCAGGATCGCTTCCAGAAGCGGGGGCGGGGCGCCCTTGTCCTTCGGCGTCCAGAGGGCCGGGGAAAGGAGTGTCCGCAGGGTGGTGACTTGGGCGGAGAGGTCTCCTCCCTCGAACCAGAGTTCCACATCCCATTCGCACCAGGCGTCGAAATCGAGACCGGCAAAGATCAGACGCCACTGGCTGCCGTTGGTGAGGACGGCGAGGCGTTCATTTCCCCCGCGGAGCCACTGGACGATCTGACTCATGGAGCGGCGGCCGCGACCGATGCCGAGACGTGTCTCTTCGTCGATGAAGACGGGGAGGCACGCGCCGGCTGCTGTGTGCCAGAGATGGCGGGGCTTGATGGTCTCGCCCGTGACGGCGCGGCGGCCCCATTCGGCGCCCACCTGCGTGCCTCGCTGCCAGGAGGCGTCAGCGGCGGTAAAGCCGCAGATCTCCTCAAGGACAAAGCGGATGAAGTCTGTTGTATTCTTGCCGCCGTCGAGATGTGCCCCTGCCTGACGACGCAGCTCCCGCTCCTGATAGGACGATAGAGGCGCGGGTTCGTGCTCCGCGATCCGGCGGAGGCGTGTTGCGTCGAGGAGAAGGCCGCCGTGGCGCAGGCGATCCCAGCCGATGAGTTCGCTGCCGTTCATGACACACCTCCGGGCAGGCGAACTTCAATCGCCACGGGGAAGACTTGGGCCGCTGCGGGCATGGCATGACGCCGGGGAAGCAGGTACCTTATGATCCGTTCCCGCTCCCGTTCGAGTTGGATGCGCACCTCTTCATAATGGCGGGTGCGGCGGGCGATCTCCGACTGCTTTTCCTCGATTGAGCGGTCGATGGCGTCGAGCCGGGCTTCTTCGTCAAACAGAAGCCCCTGACGACGTTCCACCTGGAGCTTCTCGATCTCCCGTTCCAGCTTTCCCAGGGTATTTTCGGCGATCAGGGACGAAACCTCGCCCTGGCGACTGCGGTAGCGTTCCTCTTCCCGGCGCCGGGCCTGGACGCCTGCGGTCTCCAGTTGCCCCTTGAGGGTGGTCGTCAGTTTTCCGGCGTAGTCGGCGAGGAACCGCTTGATCTCCGGGCCGACCTCGTCGAGAATATCGCGGGCACGGGTGCGGAGCTTTTCATCGCTCACGGCAGCGGCATGGCGCAGTTCCTGAGCGGGTTGATGGGCGAGAGGCTCGCCGAAGACGCCTTTCCGGACAGGGAAAAGAATCGTCCGGACCCAGTGGTGGAAGGTCTCGCGCAGGTCGTTAACGGCCAGTTCTTCCAGGCTGACGAGGACAAGGGCCTCAACACCGGGCGGTACCTCACCTTGTCGCACGGTCCAGCGGGAGACCTCTTCGCCGCCACCTGGAAAGCGGCGGCGCGTGAGGGCGGTCATGGCTCGCTGCAGCAGCGGGTGGGATAAGTGCAGGAAAGTAACGTCTGGACGGGGGGAGAAGATCTGCCGCTCGCCGATCTGCGTCAGGAAGGGGTTAGGACTGAAGGCGAGGCGGCTGACGGGACCGCGGCTGCCCCGCACGGTATTGCGCCTCAGTGTTTCGTCAATGATCTCGCTCCAACCAGGGAGCCCCGGGTCGAGGAGACGAAAGGTGGCCTCATCTGGCCGGGGTTCGAGCTGGGGGCGACCGCCGCGGATGGCCATGGCCCCTTCGAGGGTGTCCCGGAGCGCCTCCGGATCGTGATCGATCTCGGCGGCCAGGGTGCGGAGTCTATCATCGGCGGCCCGTCCATCAGCACCCGTCTCCGTCGTGGCGTCGGCATCGACTGCGGCCCGGCCGCGGGCAGCGACAATGCGTTGATCCAAATCGGCCTGAACGGCGGCCACGCTTTCCCCCTGCACCAGTCGGCGATGGGCTGCCTCGTCGAAGAGTTCATTGGCAGAGCCCAAATCCTCACGGATCTCGTCGGCCTTGCGGATCACGTGCGCCAGGAAGCGGAGGTCCTGGTCCTGGTCCGTGGCAAAGTGGTGAATCGTGACGTCGCGGGCCTGGCCATGGCGGTCCACCCGGCCGTTGCGCTGTTCGAGGCGGGAGGGGTTCCAGGGGCAGTCGAAGTGGAGCAGATATCGGGCGGTCCACTGGAGGTTCAGCCCCTCGGCAGCGGCGTCGGTGGCCAGAAGAATGCGAACTTGGTGCTTTGGGTCGTTGAAGGTCTGCTTGACCAGATCTCGCTCATGTTCGTCCATGCCGCCGAAAAGAGTCAAGATCCGGTCCGGTTCGTAGCGCTCTCGCAGGCGGTGGGCGAGGTAGTCGAGGGTGGTCTTGTATTCCGTGAAGATGACGAGGCGCTCGTCATCGCGCCAGTTTTTCTCCGATCGCAGGAGCTTTTCGATGAGGTTGCCCAAGGCGTCGAAGCGGGCATCGGCCGCAGGGTTCTGTATGTCCAGGTTGTTTTGGGATAGATCGAATCCCATGCCCGAAATAGCGGCGTCAATAGTGGTGATCTCGTCTTGGAGATCGGTAGCCACGACCTTGAGCCAGGCGCCGACCACGCCCGCGGCTGTGGCCTCGCGGGATTGGGTTTCGCGGTCGTCGCCGGTCTCCCGCTCAACATTCCGTTTAGCTGCAATGACGTCGGCCTCATTGGCGATAGTCCCTTCTGTCAACCCTTCCCGACAGCGCCGCCATGACTCGGCAAAGGCCGTGGGACAGCTCAGGAGACGCTTGCCAAGGATCTCGACGGCAAAGCTGCCGGCACGGCGACGACGTGTCTCACCACTAGCCGTAAGCTGGCGGATGGCGGTGCGGAACCCATCGAAAGCGGCGCTCAAAGCGATCTCTCCCTGAGAGAGTTCGAGAACCAATGCCTGAGGTGGGTTGCGGCGACAAAAGCGGGGCGGATTCGTCCGGGCGTTGATCTCTCGTTTCAGGCGTCGCATGACCACCTGCTGGATGCGCTCCCGTTCCGCAGGCCGGAGGGCATCCGTCTGGCTGAATCGCACCGGGTCGAGGATTTCGAGGAGGCCCGTGAAGCTCCGGGTGTGCCCGTTGTGAGGTGTGGCACTTAGGAACAGGCGGTGTTCGAACTGGGGCGCCAAGAGGCGCAACATGCGGCACAGATCGCTGTCGTCCCCGAAGGGGGAGGGCATCAGGTTGTGGCATTCATCGACAATGAGCAGATCCCATGGCAAGTGCGGCGAGCCTTCCGGCGTTCGGCAGGCGGCTAGGAACTGGGTGAGGACATCCTCCTGCCGAAGATAGTGGTAGGAGGCGATGATTCGGCTGAAAGAGCGCCAGGGGTTGGCGTCCATGCCGAGGCGCCGGTGCAGGGCATGGGTCTCGGCGCGATCCACGAGATCGAAGGGGAGGGAAAACTTGTCCCACATTTCGTCGCGCCACTGGAGTCGAAGCGAGGCTGGGGTCAGGATCAGGACCCGCTGGATGCGCCTGCGCAGGAGGAGCTCACTCAGGATCAAACCCGCCTCGACGGTCTTGCCGAGACCAACGTCGTCGGCGATCAGGAGATTGACTCTGGGCATCTGAAGGGCCTTCAGGAGCGGTACGAGTTGGAAGTCCTCGACCTGCACGGCACCGTGAAAAGGGCTGGAGATGGGCAGACGATCAAGGGGGCCACCACCGTCCGGATCGAGGAACGGCATGGCCGCTGTCCAGCGAGCGGCGCGGAGGAGGGCATCGAAATCCTCCGCCGGCATGGGATCGGTCGCGAGGGCATCCGGAAGCGCCGTGGGTTCGAGGAGCACCTTCCGCGGCTCAAGTTCCCAGAGGAGCCGCTCCACAGCGGGAAGCTGGTCATCCTTGTAGTCAACATGGACGAGGTGGAGTCGTCCCTCTTGGCTGTCGAAAGGCTCGACGGCAGAGACGATTCCCCGACGGTTGCGAACAGCGGTGAACATTCCTGGACGTGGAACCTGAAAGGTGTCTGTGGCGTTCATTGTAGCAGGGTTTCCGTGAAGATCATTCAGGTTCTCCATAGACAGCTACATTTCTGCGTCAACCAATACAATATTTACTAATGCAATACAAACAGTTACCTCAAATATTTTATGACATACAGTGGCGGTTTTTGCGGGTTGGTATTTATTCATAAAAATATCCGGCACGTATTCTCAGAGATGGTATACTCCAGTCATCTTTTTATGGATGGTGCAGGGGGATCCTGAAATAGCCCTCTATTCGACCGGACACTCTTCTTGCTGTCAATATAATAGCGAGAGGCCATGACCTTCCGTTGCTCCCCGAAAGCCCGGCAGGCCCTTGGCCTGAAGGATGGTGATCTGATCGTTGAGCCAGGGCAGGATGGTAAGAATATGAAATGTGAGCCGGGGAGTTCTTCTCTATCAGCCTGGTCAATTCCGCTGCGCTCCATTTGCACTGGTTATTTGCATGGTAGGGCCGCAAAAATGACAGTGAAGCGATTGGCAGTGATTGTATCCGCAGTACTAATCCTGGGTTGTCAAAACCTTTGCATACCAAAGGAGGAACACATGCAGACACATGGAAATGTGCAACATCTCAATCCGGCGGGTTTGCACAAGAATCCCGCATATACTCAGGCTGTTGTCGTCAGCGGCAATGCAACGACAATCTATGTCGGTGGCCAGAATGCGGTGGATGCTTCCGGCAACATCGTTGGCAAGGGGGATCTCGGAGCGCAAACGGAAAAGACGCTACGGAATGTGGAAACAGCTCTGGCGGCAGGCGGGGCCGGACTTCAACACATCGTAAAGTGGAACGTCTATATCCTGCATGGCCAATCGGCCAACGTGGGATTCGAGGCGTTTCAAAAAGTGTGGGGCCAACGTCCGAATCCACCCGTCATTAGCGCTATCTTTGTGCCCGCATTGGCACACCCTGATTTTCTTGTGGAGATTGATGCCATTGCCGTGATCCCGCAGAAGTAAGCATCCCAACAACTAATTCCAGGTGCCGTCAACACGAACGTGCCACCATGCCTGAACCCGCGACCTGCCCCCCGAACTCGGTGTCAAAGAACGACCAGTCGATCTGACGGGCAAGCTGGAAGAGAGGGTGCCCGTTGCTGAGAATCTGGTTCAAGCGGGAATGGAACAGATCGCCTTGGGCATCTTGGGCGAACAGATTATTCGGTTGAACATAATCCTTCGTATCCATGAGATGTTTACTCCAAGGCAATTCGAAAATTTTCGGCTTCCATGCTTTTGGACAGCCCTTCCAGGCACTCTTCAAGCAACCCTGGGGGGTGCGCGCGTTCTCCGAAAATGTCCTTTCCGAATTCTCCCGTTCTCCGTTTTTCGAGTCGCCTTGTTTAACAGCCCGGCTGCATCCAGACACCCGCTTCGTCCTTGCGAACACCCCTCCATTAGGTATCTGCCCCCTTCACGGATCAGCAGGAATCTCATGCAGCTATTCCGAAGATTCCGGCAGTTCGAGGAGGAACCGCCATGCAGGGACCACTTCGATGGTCCCGCCGTCGGCCTCGATCCGCTCGTCCTCGCTGCGGGTCACGATGGTTCCGGCTTTCAAGCCCAGTTCGGCCATCGCCTCACTCAAGGCCGCCATTTCCCGTTTCCGCGTTTGCGGCACCGCCAGACACTCGCACACCTGGACGAGCATCTGCGGGCGGCCGCGCATCGGGACAATGAAATCGACCTCCCGGCCGGTCTTGGTCTTGTAATAATAGATCTCCGGGTGAAGTCGCCGGAGCGCAGTGAATACGAGATTCTCAAGGAGATGGCCGGAGTTGACCAGAATTCCGGACGATACCGAAGTGACCAGTGCATGATCGATGCAGTAGACCTTTTTCGGATTGGTGTTGCTGCGCGCGAGAGACGGGTCGAATATGCGCACGGTGAACAGAAAATAGGCGTCCTCGAACCACTCCAGGTAATCCGATACCGCGGACTTCGGAGCCTTGTGGCCCAGCGACTTGAGATAGCCCGTAAGATTGTTGACGGAGTACAGCGAAGCCGTGTTGTCCACCAGCCAGTGGGCCAGGTCGGTTACGGCCTTCGGGTGTGAAACGTCGTGGCGCTCGACCAGATCCCGAAACAGGATCGTGTGAAAGTATTCCTGGTGGGTCCTGATCCGCAGGTTCCGGCCGAGACCGGCGACCTCGGGGAAGCCGCCGGTCTCCCAATATTCCTCAAAGGCCTTCTGAACGAGGAGCCGGTTCTTCGTCGACAGAGTGCCTTCTCCCTCGATTCCCTTGTAGTCCAGGAATTCCCGGAACGAGAACGGGAACATCTCCCACGAGAGGGCCCGCCCGCGCATCTGCGTGGCGATCTCCTTCGACAGCATCCTGGCCGACGAGCCGGTCAGATACACCTCGCATTTTTCCGTGCGCATCAAACGGTCCACGAAGGGCTCCCAGCCGGGGGCGGCCTGAATTTCGTCGAAAAAGCAGTAGACCGTCTCGGTGTTTTTCTTCTCCGGGTAGATGGAGTAATAGGCCTCGGCGATCAGGCCGAGGTTGTCCTGCCGCAGGTTGTGGAGGCGGTCGTCAAAAAAGTTCAGATACAGAATGTTCTGCCGGGGGACCCCGCCATCCAGCAGCCGCTGGATAACCTGGAACAGGTAGGTTGACTTGCCGCTCCGCCATACCCCGGTGCAGACGGCTGCCTTTCCGTGTAGCGTCTCGATCCGCAAACGCCGGGGCACTCCGGTATCGAGCCGGTTTTCCTGGAAATCCAGGAGGATGGATTTGATCATCTCGATCATAGGGTTACACCTGGCCACAGATATTTCCGGTTCGTGAACCATCCGGTCATATAAATTGCCGGAATTGATTCCAGGTGTCGAGGACAATTCCCGGAAACGATCTGACCTTCCCAGCCCGAACAACCGGCCCAGCGATGCACCTTCCCTGCCTCCGGGAAACCGGGAACGACTCTTGGAGATTGAAACACAGGACCTCCTGATCCGATTGTTCAGGAAGGTTCGGAACGGAAAACTTCTATGTCGGGGGTGGGTCAAAATTGGATGCCGATGGTGGGTCAATTTTCGGCGCCGATTGCCACTCGGAGCTCATGGCTCATGTCCCGAAGATAAATTATCCCTGATTTCTATAGCCAATCGAAAGACCCGCTCGAGGTCGAACTTCTCAAAATCAACAGGCCGCAGCACCGGTTTGAGTTCCGTATCGATCTGGGCTTTGAGCCTCTCTTTTCTGGCCGGGGAAAGGTCGATGGGCGGATTTCCGGGGACCTTCAATTTTTCGGCAAGAAGCTGGAAGAGTTGACGATCCTCGAGATCCACCTTGTGTTGGGATGCCAGGTAATCGATATCGAAGAAGTCCCGGATGGCCGGCTCCAGACGCGTCAGTGCCGCCCGCAGCTTTTCAGCAATGGCCTCCTGCAGGGTGAGGGTGATCACCTCGATGTCCGGGATCAGGGGCTTGCGCGTGAAGGGGCTCAGGAGAAGTGTCCTGGCCTTCAGGCGCGCCGGCGGCGTCAAGAAGGTCTCGCGCAATCCCACCTCGATCTTGATGCGGGCCGACTCTTCCCGAAGGAAGATCGAGGGGTAGGTCACATAGACGACGTACTGCCGGGAGCTGTTGTGTCCGGTGAAGTCCGCGAGAAGATTCAGGATGCCGATTTCATCCGAAACCTTCTTTACCCACTCCTTGACCGGCGCCATTCCCTTCTTTCGCAGGGTGACGCCCGCTTCCGGGGGTATCGAGATGAGAAAATCGAGATCTTCGCTGAGCCGATAGAAATCGGCATAAACCTTGCCGATGCAGGTACCTCCCCGAAAGATCAGCGGGGATTCCGATTGCTCGTAGATGTATTGCAGGACGACCGAGCAATAGTAGTCCTTTTGAATGAGATTGGCATTTAAACCCGTCTGACCGGCGGTGAACAGCACCGCCTCCCGGAAGAGCGCCTGGTCCTCATGGATCGCAATCCTATCTTTGCGGGATGCCGCCATTGACGATCAGTCCCCACTCTCTGTTGATGGTGCCTTTGGCCGCTTGGCCGGGTATCCAGGGGATGAATGAACGGATTGGCCCGAGCCGGCGTTTTATCTTCTTGAGTTGATCCTCGGCGACTCCCAACTGGGCCATCAGGTAGCCCATGCGCTTGAGGGTGCCCTTGTTGCCGTATTGGAGGGTATCCGCGATCAACTTGTCGGCGAGTGCGGGCTCGCTTTTGAGCACCGCCTTGATCCATCCGTAGGCCCGGGGCAGGGTGTTGAACCGGGGCCAATCATAAACCGCATCGACCAAGGCCCTGCTTTTGGTGACCATTACCACATCCGGACCCTCGGGTGTCTTGAGGTTCCTGGTCGATCCCAGGCGCTTGGCCGCAGTCTTGATAAAGACGAATTGGGTGCCGCCTACCTCTCTTTCCCCGAAGAGGCGGTCGTTGTAGACGAAAATCCGGTTTGGGACCTGGTCGTCGAAGCCGTGGAATTGAAAGGCGCTGGGACCGCTGATTTGGTATCGCCCCTTGAGAACCTCCATCAGTCTGGCCAAAAGGTAATAACCGCTCACCGACCACCGGCCGCCGGCGGGCATGTGGGGTGGGACCAGATAGACGCCTTTGTTCAGGCGGATGATCATGCCGGCCCGGCTCAAGCGGCTGAAGAGCTCCCGCTCCTGCTTGGAGGTGATGCCCAGGACCGGCGTCAGTTCGCCCAGCGCAAGGATATCCTTCCTGCGCATCTGGGCGTAAGAGAGAAGCTGCATTTCCAGGGGGCCGAGCTTCGTTTTGGGTGCCTTCATGATAAGTGTCGTAATTGTTTGGGAGGCAATTTTGCGAGAATATAGTGAAATGGGGAGGCAAAGTCAACCTTTGTTGTCGATGGCGGATAAGCCACATCCCAGGCGTCGCGCACCGCGCCGCGATCGAGCAGGGCCAGAAGCTTGCCGATGAGGATCTCCCCCAGGCCGGCCACCCGAATGGAAGGGCGGTCCAATTCACCGGGCTGCCAGAGCTCGCGCACCTCGGTCCCGGCGATCGGCATCCGGAAGAGGAAGTTCAGATCCACCTCAATCCGATACCCGGTCTCACTGGCACAGCGTCTCAGGTATTCCAGGCTAACGTTCATCAGGCTCCCCCGACGACAACAGCACCTTGGGAAGGATCAGGTTCCAGCGCCGGACAAGGAGACCGCCCCGCTGCCCCCGTTCGACGTAGGCCCGGGAACGCGGGCGGTGCTGCTCCATGCGGGCGAGAAGCGCATCAGGCACATGGAAGCTCTTCTGAAACTTCTCCAGGAACCACCCTGTCGCCGCCCAGAGCTTTGCCATGTCATACCGGCGCAGGACCTCTTCCAGGAGTTCAAGATCGAGGGTCGTGAACCCGGCGGCAGAATGGACCAGTTCCTCCAGCCCTCCGGTCAGCGACGGCCGGCTGAATCCCTCGACCAAAGTGCGCTCGGGGCCTGTGACTTCCAGCAGTTTTCCCAGGTGCGCGATCCGCCGAATGCCGAGCTGCTTGCCTGAGTCGCCCTTCATCGAAAGGGGGAGATCCAGGAAGCGGACAGTTGCGTCTTCCAGTACAAGCGGCCGACGGCGCTTGGCGACATAAAGGGTGCACTGATTCCAAAGCGAATGCGCGGCTCCGAGCAACTCCAGGGCGCTGTGGTGAGAGAAGACGGCATCCGGATACATGGCGCTTGCCACCAGAAAAGGATCGGGATGGAAATCTTTCGGAGACAGGGTCGGCGGAACAACGGCGTATATCTCGCGGGTGACGCGCTTCAGGCGGCCGGTCCGGAGGTGGTGCTTGAGCCGTTCGACGACGCGCAACCGTTTCCCCTCCGGCATCAAGGCCGCGACAGCCTCATCAAGGGAGAATACCGGATGGGTGGCAAAGAAATCAGTGGTCTTTCGTTTTTGATCCGTGCTCATATAGGTAACAATGTTCCCCGTATCAAACCGAAACGTCAACTATGCAGCGGATTTGTCCGTTGACAATAGGTTTCGCTATGGGTAGTTCTTTTACCTGTTCGGTCACAATATGCAAGCAATACTTTTTCCCTGCTCAGCAGAAAAGAGCTCTACGGCCAGGTTTGGATGGAACCTGTCATTCAACTTGCCAGGCGATATGGGTTCTCGGGTGTGTCTGTGTTACAGAGCCAGACACCACAGGAGGGAAATCCATGACCAAGTGGCTGAAGATCGGGATCGGCGTCGTTGCTGTGATCGCCATGAAAAGGACGGTGTGCTGATTGTTTGAGGAATCAGGGGCTTGTGCATATGGTTCAGAAACGCGAAACAGCTTCCAGTCAGGCATTGCGGCTCTACCGCGACCTTGTGGACTGGTATCCGATTATGAGACGCGAATGGAGCCGTCGAGGTGATCCACGAACGACACCGGATGGGCCTGTTCCCGGGAACCGTGTGGCTGGAGTTGATCGCGACCGCCGGCTTCGAGTCTCTCGCGGTCCCTTTCGAGCACAGCTCGCACAACGACACCGGATGCAAAGTGTTCCTCGGGCTGCGGCCCGTCACCGAAGAAAGGGCATGACATGAACGAACCCCCGCCGCGCTTCTGGCCGATCTTTTTCGAGCTGTTCGAGTCTCTCCCCCGGCAGGGGCCGGGCAACCGCGACTGCGCCGCACGGGCCATTGCTCTCTGCCGCGATCTGCCGCCCGCGCCGGCGGTCCTCGACCTGGGCTGCGGCGCCGGCGGGCAGACACTCCATCTCGCCGATCTCACCTCAGGGTCCATCGTGGCCCTGGACAGCCATGCCCCGAGCATCGAGCGGCTGCGCGAGACGGTCGCCGTGCGGGGCCTCGCCCAACGGATCCGGCCCGTGGTCGGCGATATGGCCGAACCCGCACTGCCACAGGCGAGCTTCGATCTCGTCTGGTCCGAGGGGGCGCTCTACAACATCGGCATCGAGAACGCACTGCGCGTGTGCCGCGGACTGCTGCGCACCGGCGGCTACCTGGCCTTCACCGACGTGGTCTGGCGCAAGGAAAACCCGCCCCCCGAGGTCAAGGTGTGCTTCGAGAACGACTACCCGACGATGGGGTGGGTCCCGGACGTCCTGGCTGCAATCGAGAGAAGCGGCTTCTCGATCGTCGGCCACTTCACCCTCCCGGACAATGCCTGGTGGGATGATTTCTACACCCCGATGGAGATTCGGATCGGGGAGTTGCGCGGCAAATACGGGAATGACGACGAGGCGCTTGCCGTGCTGGACCAGCTTGCAGAGGAGCCTGAAATGCACCGGAGGCATTCGGACTACTACGCCTATGAGTTCTTTGTGGCGTGCCGGACGGGGTGAATCAGCCCCGGAGGCGACAGGATCCAACGCCGCTTCCGTTTTGACGCAAAAAGACCCCTTGCATTCCGTCGTTGTCTGGATTAGGTTCCGCACCGCCCGTTGCAAGCATGCTTCACGGACGCTGACGCCCACACCGCCGGTATAAGCAAGGCGGGCGCAGAGTGCTGTTAACCGGGTTCCCGCGGTGCTCGAAACGGTTCTGCTGCTGATTCTGTCCAACCTGTTCATGACGTTTGCCTGGTACGGTCATCTCAAGTTCATGAACGGTTGGCCCCTGTTGATGGTGATCCTGCTGAGCTGGGGCGTGGCCCTGTTCGAATACATGCTCCAGGTGCCCGCCAACCGGATCGGCTTCCAGCACTACAATCTCGCCCAGCTCAAGGTGATCCAGGAAGTCATCACCATGATCGTCTTTGCCGGGTTTGCCTTCGTTGTCATGAAGCAGCCCCTGAAATGGGACTACCTGTGGGCCGCGCTCTGCCTCGTCGGGGCCGTCTATTTCATCTTCCGCGGCGGCATGCCCCACACGTGAGCCCGGGGGCTTTCCCGGCGATGCAGAGCGACCTCCGGGCGTGTATTCAGCCTGGCCCCGCTGCGGTGTCGGCCCGGATTGCCTTCGCGAAGAAATACAATCCATCTTTACATCCGGACGGACAAAACGCGGCAATCGGCCGATGATTTCTGAATTCCGCGCAAGGGGATAAACCACGGGCCGTTGATCAGTCCCGCTTTGCGCCTGCCGCAAGAAGCGCCCGCTCAACCTCCGCGTTGCCGTGCCGTGCCGCGGCGATCAAAGCGGTGGTGCCGCCATGATTGCTTGCATGTACATCGGCGCCATGACCCAGCAGCAGCCTCACCGTTTCCACCGATCCGCCGCCTTTATGGAGGGTCCCCGTGCTCGCCAGGATCAGGGCCGTATTGCCCGCCTTGTCCCTGGCTTCCGTGAGGGCCCCGGCATCCAGCAGGGCCTTGACCGTTTGGGTGTGCCCTCGCAGGGCCGCCGCCATCAGGGCTGTTTCGCCCAGATCATTGGCGGCATTGACCGCCACCCCCTTCTTCAGCAGCCACTTGACCGCGGCTTCACGGCCTTCGCGGGCCGCCGCCATCAAAAGGGTATCGGCCCGCCTGGACTTGGTCCGGATGTCCGCACCGGAGGCCACCAGGATTTCGGCGATTTCGAGATGGCCTCTTGCCACCGCCATCATCAGGGCGGTGCGGTTCTCACTGTCCCCGGCCTGCACGTCCGCGCCACGGGCGATGAGGATGCGAACCACTTCCGTGTGCCCTTTGTATGACGCCCACATCAGGGCGGTATAGCGCATCCTCGTCAATTGCCCGTTCGTTTCTCGGGCATCGGCATCGGCACCCTGCTCAAGGAGAGCAGCGACCTGCCGGTCACGGCCTTCTTTGGCTGCGGTGATCAACTGCTGATCGCGTTCAGGCAAACACGCGCAGGCAGGGAGAAGAAGGAACAGCAGCCATGCTGCAAGGGCAAGGTCTTTCCACGGCAATCCGAATGCTCTCACTTTGTAGGCGCCTCCATGGGACGGTCCCGTCCCTCGTGAAGGGATCACACTGCTTTCCGTCGTAAACCCCGATGCTTCTAATCCAGAACCTGACCTTTGCCCGGATGCCTCGGCCCCGATCTTCGTCCGCCGATTCAATCGAGGACCCGGGGTTTGGACGGCGGCGCAGGCGTCTCCTGCTCTTGCTTCACCGTCGGAGCGGGCGATGCCGGGGCTTCCGTGTCCAGCCTTTTCGGCGCGGTGACAGGGGTCAACAGCCTGCCTGCCGGATCGGGATAGGGCTGCGGTGAACCCCCCTTCTTCTTCGGCGATTTCGGAAGCTTGGCCTCATCCAGGTTCAGGATGTAGGCCAGTTTCTTCCGGTCCGCATACAGGGGTGCCCAGAGGTCGGGGTAATCCGTGATGAAGAATGAAACGAAATTGCTTCCCTCGGGCATCAGCCCCCCCTGCTCCAGGAGGTAGTCATAGGTTTTTGCATCCGCCGCCGCGCCGGCCATGACCAGCGCCTTCAGGGCCGGGGATATCTTGTCGGCAATGTTCCATTTCATTGAAATCGGGTACTGTTGCTTCAGCTTCATGACCTCGTCCGCGGCCTCGATGGCCAGTTGAGGATGCCCCGCATGGACAGCCAGCATTCCGTATTCCATCAGGCGCCGGAGGGCGATCGCAAGGTTCGTGTTGTCGGCAAATCCGGCGATCGTGCGGATTGAAAGCGGGATCTGCCTGCCTTCACACTGGACGACACAGGTGACCTCGCTGCCGATAGGGATGTTGCGGGTGGAGACGTCTTCCACGGAAGCAGCGGGTCTGCCGTTGAAGAGCTTGATGACGTCGCCTTTCCGGAGCCCCGATTTTGCTGCCGGCCCTTCGGGATTAACGGACGTTACAACGATTCCTCTCGCGCTTTTGTCGACGCCGGTTCCGATCAAGGATCTTTTTTCCGCCTTCAGCAGGATGTCTTTATGGAAGAGAAGCAACGAGCCGACGTCCTTGAGGGGCAGGCCCCGCTTCCAATAATCGATGTAGGTCTTTGAGTATTGCAGATCCTGTTGCAGGGGAAAGATGTTCATGGCTTCCCGGATTTTCCTGACGGCCGCCGAATGGAACCCGGCGGCGAGAAGCTCTCTTCCCTCGTCCAATGCTGCAGCGGCCCGAATCATTTCCGGGGTGGCCGCCTTCATGGTGTGCACTTTTTTGTCAACCAGGGCGTACCAGGCGCCGGCCTGTTGAACGAAGACCGCAGAGAGTGCTTTTTTCTCGTCGGCAAACCGTCTTTCCTGAACGTGAACAAGCTTTTTCCCTTTGAGGATTACGTATTCTTCCAGGCAATTGCTCCAGGCTTTCAGGATGCTGTTGTCCGGGCCGAAGGCAATGGCTAGGCCCCCCGTGGCGAATCCGGGAGGTGTTTCGATCTCCTTCCAGGTGGTCGTATCGAGAATCTTGAATTGTCCGCGTAACCCTCCCCATACGGCCGCAAGCGAACCGTCGCGATTGAGATAGAGGCCTTCTGCCTTGTCCAGGTTGCGGACCAGCGAAAAATTCTTCGCGTCGAAGAGCCATGCCGTTCCGTTCGAGCACCACGCCCCCAGATAGCGATCGGACAGTTTCAACTGCTGCAGGGTGCTCTTTTTCCGGTGGCAGCTGTCATGCATGGCCGGCAGGGGGATCTTTTTCCCCGTCGTGATGGAGTATGCTTCCGTTACCGTATCCATGACCTGCCTGCCTCCCTCGACCCGGCGGCGATAGGTCGTCCCCACCAGCGTCTTGTTGTCCGGCATGATCTGCATGGCCGTGCTGGACATGTAGACGGGAAACGTCCGGATGATTTTTCCATCCCTCGTCCGCACGATGGATACGCGCGCTTTTGACGTGTCTATCAACCCTTTCCCGTCCCATGGGCAGTTGCAGACGGCGATGGAATTGCCGTCCGGGGAGACGGTCATCTCCCGCATCGATTCGCGAATCTCGCGGTCCAGGGGATGCCTGACAAAACCGTTCTCTTTTCCGTCGAACCTCCAGAGCTCGAAGTCATCAACGGTTGTTCCGGGTTTGACGGATCGCGCCATTTTCGTCACCATCCAATGGCCGTCCCTGCTGAAGGTGTGTTGGATCCTCGTATATTTCTTCATGCCCGGGGCGGACATGAAATCTTCATATTTCACGGGAGCGGCGGCCTTCTCTGTTTTGTCCGTCCCCCCGAAAACCCGGTCCAGGAAAGAAGTCTCCCCGTAGACGGCCTTTCCTCCCCCGAAAGGGAAGGGCGACAGGAGACAGGCAACCGCCAGCACGGCCGCGATGGGCAGGCGCCGGGGGCGCCCCGGACTCACGAATGCGGTCTTCCGTAATCCCGAGACCATTGCCCGGAAACATCCATGGGACTTCGAAAAAAACGTCATGATACCTCCTTGTGGACCTCGATGGCCCGTCTTCAGCGAGGGACACCGCTGTCGCGGTTTACGAGCGTCCTGCCCTCCAACCCTTTCCCGATATGGCCGGACGCACTATATCTGGTTCTGGGGAAAACATCGCGGTACCCCCCCCGGTTTATCTCGCCCGCTATCTCCTGCGCTTTCCGCTGATCCAGGGTCCCGTAAGCCTTCGTCACAGAAAAATAGTGGCCCGGCGCGGCGGCATTCGGAGCCGAAAAACCGGTGGACGGCGGCCGGTTCCCGGTGACAATCCGGGCGCTGGCCCTTGTTTTCCTGGTCTGCCTGTCGAACACGGACGTCAAAACGACCCAGTAAACCGTCCCGGTCCGGCCTCTGTCCCGAGCGGCGGAAGACCGGGAGGCATTGTTCTTTTTCTGCCTGTCCCGATACGCCGTCGCCTGGGCATGGGAAATCAGCCCCTGGCGGGCCAGGTGATCGATCATCCTGGTCGGGCAGTCCCCTTTCAAGCCGTGGCTCATGATGGCGTCATACAGGGCCCTCTGTGCGAACAGCCGTTCCTGTTCGGAAGAATAGCCGGCAAGACGCTGGGGGGTCATTCTGCCGAGGGCGGCGTAATCCACCGATTTCATGCCGAGGAGCTGTCGCCGGAACTGGTCGTAGAGCCGGGGCTCGCTGCTTCGGAGACAGGAATGGATAGTCCTGTTCATGATGTTGTTGACGACCCACTCCCAGTGCTGTCTGCCCACGGCGGCATAGTCGATTCCGGGTGCCGGTGCCGGCCGCCTCGGTTGGGGAGAAGGGCTGCTCTCGATCCCTGAGTGCGAAGGAGAGGCATGCATCGGGGACGGGGTGCGCACCGGGGACGGAGAAGCGGGTACCGTGGGTTTCGGCGCCGGAGGTTGCGCATCGGCATGCTGTTTTCCCGACGGCTCGATGAGGATTCTGGCCTGCGCCGACGCGCTGTTGCCGCCGGCATCGGTGACTTTCACGACCAGGTTTCCCGTCTCCGCGTATTCCGCGGCGATGCCGCCCACGGTTCCATGCAGCGATCCGGGTGTGTGGCCTGCGCTGAGGCCTTTTCCGGAGGCGCGCACATCCACAACGAACGGCTCCTTGAAGCTCTTGGGCACGGTAATGAAAAAAGGCCTGTTTTCACCGCTCTTCAGGGCTTTCGGGGCATTCAGGGCCAGGCGGTAGGCTTCCTTTGTGAAGGTGGTGCGGGCCGAATGCCGCCGGCCGTTTTCGGCGACAATCGATGCCTCGAAGATGATTTCTTCACCGGCGGGTATCTTTCCGGCCGGAACGGCCAGACCCGCCCGGTAAGGCGGTGTCTCGCCGGGACGGGGCCGTTCCAGGGAAACGGATTCAATCGTTTGACCCTTTGCATCTTTTGCCGTCAGGGTCAGGGTTGCCTTGTGGACGCCCTGTCCGATCGTGTAGTGGGCATAGAGCAGAGGCTCCCGATCGGGCGGGAACAGCGCCTTGTGTTTTTGATCGTCAGGGCTGTCCGTTGCCAGGACCCTGTCGATCCTCACGGCCTGGGCGATTCTGAATCGGGAGACGGCGTTCACCTTCACGCCGGGCGCGGCGTTGAACACATGGGTCAGTCCGACCGAGTATTCGCCGTCCGCCAGGTCATCCAGCCGGATCTTGAAGCGGTGGTTTCTGATCCCCCCCGATTCATACACCTGCTCCTGCTTTCCGAGGCCCGGCACCGGCTTCCCCGCTCCGTCGTATACCTGCCAGAAAAGCTGTGCCGGTTCCGGTTTTCCCGCAGGGTGCTTCAAATCGGCCTGGAAGGCGAGGACGTCGCCGTTCTGGACCGAGGCGGGAAGCGGCGGCCCGTCGTAGTCGTTGAGAGAGGCGCGGATCTGAAAGGGGGCCATGGCGGGGACGCTTGTGACCAGGCGAAAAGAGGCGCTCCGGTGGGCGATGATCTTCCGGGTCTTCCCCGCTGTGTCCACGAGGCGCACGGCAACGGTGTAGGCGGCCGGCGCCATGCCGGTGGTATCGAAGCGCAGCAGGTTCGCTTTGGGATCGTCGCCCGTTGCGGTTTTGTAGCTCTCCCCGTTTACGAGCCACTGCACCTCGTGAGTCCTGTCCCACTGGCCCGACTTTTGAGATTGAAAGGCCAGAATATCGCCGACCTTGGCGGCCTCTTTCAGTGCCGGGCCTTCAAAAGCGTTCAGGGTGGCCCGGATCGGCCCGAGGGCAACCTGGCCGGATTCGGCCACCTGGAAGACATAGGTCCGGAAATCCATCTGCAGCTTCGATTTGGCATCGAGCATCCGGAAGGTGACCGTGTAATCCCCGGGTGTGACATGCTCGCATCTGTATGTGAGGCGGTTCGCCCGGTCTGAGCTTGTCGGCACGGGCGAGGTCTCGGCCAGCTTCCGTTTCTTCGGCCCCGAGATTTCCCATTTGGCCTCGTAACGATCGGTCCATTTTTCATCTCTGGCAATCTGGAACGTCAGCAGATCGCCTTCTTTGGCCGTTTCCCCGTAGAGAAGCCTGCCCGTGAAGGTGTCGCGCCGGGCGAAGATGATGTCGAGATCGATGTCCCCGGCACGGGCGGTGATCTCCTCGAATTTCAGCCTCTGCAGGTGTCCCGAAGCCTCGCGGGTCGCATCCTCCCGCCAGTTTTTCCAGACGGCTCCCCCTGCCTTCGCCCCCTCGACCGCGGCATCCTTGCCCAGGACCAGGGGGTCGATCGTCATGGAGGCAACGGTTCGCCAGGTCACCTTGCCGGTCACCCGCAGGAAACTCGCCACGGGATTGACGGTCTTGCCTTTGCGTACCTGCTCCAGGATATATCGCTTTTCCTCCTCATCAACGGCCCATCCCTGCTCCAGGGCGTCGATGACGGGAATGGGGGCCAGCTCGATGGCGGCCACCAGCGCCCTCTTGGTATTCTTGACCGCTTCACTGTCCCGCTCCGAAAGATTGAAGAACAGGTGCTGACCCTGCTCGGCCTTCTTCAGTTGATCGGCGATGCTCAGCAGGTCTCCCGAGAAGGCCGCCATGCTTCCCACCTTTTGGAGCCTGGCAGGGGGTGCGACCGCCGCCGGTTTCTGCCTGCCGCCGGCATCGGATGATCTCTTCATCTCCGCGGTGATTTCCCGCACCAGCCTGTCGGGTGCCCCGGTCTCCCGCATCCGGGCAAGGATCTCTCCCTTCTGGCTCGGGGTCATCCCTTCGGTCTTTTTCAGGATCCGGTCCCGGTACGCCCCGGCATGTTCCGGGTGCCTGCCGGCCATCTCCCCCAGGACGCGCACTTCGTTGAGGGTGTCGAGATAGACGAGGTGCGAAGACGCGGCCTCTGCCGTGGCCGATTTGATCTGCTGCTGCTTCTGGGACATGGATTCGGAGGGTGCCCTTGTCTTGCCCTCCGCCGGAAGGCTGGATTGCTGCGGCCGGATGACATCCTCCAGGCCGGCCTGCCTGGCCAGCTCCAGGGTGGCGCTCTGGGCCCGGTCGTGGTACTTGCTTTTCTGGGCCTGCTTCTGCTGGAGCCGGGCCTCCAGATCGAGGCGTTTCTGCGAGGCATCCAGCGGCTCTTTTCTCTCATCCGGGTACCGCTTTTTGTGGGCCTGGAGCTCCCGGGCAACCGGCTCGATCTCGCGGGTCTTTTTCTGAACGAAATCATCCATCTCGTCCTTGTACGCCACAATCTCGTCAAAGTCCGGCGTTTCTCCGGAGCGGGATCTGGCCTCATACATCGCCGCCTCCCGACGCTTGTAGGCATCGTTGTTGAGCCCGGCGATTCTCTCGAAATCCGCCGCGTTTACCCCCCTGGGATCGGCCATGAAATCCACGTCGTTCTTTCGGGCGTAATCGATCTTTTCCGGGTCGACCCCGTTCTCTTCGAGAAATCCGTTCACTCTCCGGTTGTAGGAATCCTGGATGGTTTTGACCTGTTCCGGAGAGCCGGCCTGCACGATGTAGTCGGAATCCGTGCCGGCATCGAAGGGCCTGTTCCTTTCCCGCCGCTGGGGATTCATCCTGGCTCCCTGCTCGGCAGCCGCCTGCCTGGCGATCTCCAGGTTCTTTTCGGAGTAGAAATTCTGGCATCTCTGATAGACTTCATCGGTCATCGAGTGGCGCACCTTCCGGCCATCGACCAGTTCCACGATGGAAAAATCCTTGATCCGCATCCGGTTGATCTCGGCGTTGTGCTTGAAGACCAGCGCCTCCTGCTTCTTCGACGCGGTTCCCGCGCTCACGGCCTCCGCCGCCTTCATCAGTTCCAGGGTCCAGCAGAACGCGGGGGAGGATGCGGCGGCAAGGAAAAGAGCGACCAGGATAAACCGTTTCAGCAGACCGTCGATCCGTTTCACTGTCTTCCTCCCTGATCCCATTCGTTCAGCAGATCCCGTGCGTAGATCCGTTCGGCGTCCGGGCCTGTTTTGCCGGAGATGACCCGCTGCAGCTCCTTTTTGGCGAGGGCTGTCTGGTTGTCGCTTTTCAAGAGCACGGCCAGGGAGGTGGCGACTGCCGCGGAACGGGGGTGTTGCAGGGACAGGCTCTTGAAAACCTTGATCCCTTCCTTTGTCCGGTCGTCCGCCACGTAGCAGAGCGCCAGGGGTCCCGCCACCAGGCCGGTCGCCTTCTGAGGTTCCTTTTCGATCAAGAGGCGGTACTGCTCCGCGGCGAGCAGGAATTTCCCCTGCTCCTGAAGGACCCGGGCCAGCAACAACCGGGCCCTCCCATGATCGGGGTTCAGCTCCAGGGTCCGGATCAGGCTCTCCGTTGCCTTTGCCATGGACAGGGCGTCGGAATGGAGGGCGGCATAGAGAATCCCCCGGAGGAACCAGTACTCGCTCCGTTCGGCGTGGATGGCGATGGCCGAGTCGACATGAAAGAGGGCATTGTGGAAATAGACGGGAAGCCCGGATTGACGCCACTTCTCATAGTCCCGGGCCGCACACCGGTATAGATAAGAGGCATAATCTTCAAAGCCGCCCTTGGCGGCATGGATTTCAACGCCGCCGGGAGCGCCCCGGTCCGCTGTCCTGCCGGTCGCCTGCGGCGTCTGGTCTCCCGCGGCATCGTGAACCAGTACGCCGCTCGTCATCAAAAGAAAGACGATCAGGACGACAAGGAGCGGTTTGTTCCCTCGCGGAGAAAACGCCGTCTCGATCCTCCCGCCTCGCAGGAACGGTATTTCGCATCGGCCGGATATCGTGATTCTCTGCATGATCATAGGGGTGCCTCCGACTTGTAATGCCGACGAATCGTCATCGCCTTCGTCAGGAATCATCCATCGATCGCAACAGGCATGCAGCAGCCGTCAGCCGGTGCTGTCTGGCCTGGTCGGGCGATGGTTTCAGGGTTTGGACGACAAAAAGGATTGCCGTGAAGGGTATGGATCGCCGGGATACGGTTTTTGCGGATGTTGCTTTGGTTCCTGGCCTTTATAGCAAAAACAAATCCATTAACAAAGCAGTTGTTACAACCTTGTGCACCATTTCAGGGACGGCTTTTTTATAACACAGAAAAAGCCCCCGCTTTGTGAGGCAGGTCACGTTGCAAAGCATTGTGCTCGAGATGCCGATGGTCCGGGGAGCCTCGATTCACATCTTGGTCCCGTCGAGCAGTTCACGAACCGCATTGGCCAGGGCGCTCATCTGGATCGGCTTGACGATCACCCTGTCGACGTTGAGCTCGGTGATTTTTTCCAGGTCGCTCTTTTCCAGGAATCCCGAACAGAGAATGACGGGAATCTCCCTGCTCATCGTCTTGATCGCCTTGACCACTTCGAATCCCGTCATGTGCGGCATCGTCTTGTCCGTGATGACGATGTCAATTCCCCGGATGTCGCTCTTGAGCAGGTCGATCGCTTTCACCGGGTCGGTTTCCGTCAGGACCCGGTAACCCAGATCCTCGAGTATTTCACTGCTCATGTCGACAATCATCTGCTCGTCATCGATGAACAGGACCGTTTCGCCTTTTCCCGGGGGAATGATTGTGTTTTTCCCGTGTTCTCCGACTTCGATCTCCCTGTCGACCAGCGGGAGATAGATCATGAAGTGCGACCCCTTGCCCTCTTCACTGTATACCCTGATCTCTCCATGGTGATCCTTGACGATCCCGAGGACAACCGAAAGGCCCAGCCCCGTTCCTTCCCCCTGCTGTTTGGTGGTGAAATACGGATCGAAGATCTTTCCCAGGTTCTGTTGGGGGATCCCCTGTCCGGTATCCCGGACGGACAGCTCCACGTAGCGGCCGTCAGGCAGCGGGATGCGAAACAGGGCGGCGCCCGCCTCGATTTCGACCTGCCTCAATCCGATCTCCAGGATCCCCCCGCTTTCCTTCATGGCATGGCTGGCATTCGTACACAGGTTCATGAGCACCTGGTACATCTGGGAGGGATCCGCCATGATCACGTGCGGGGTTTCTGGCGTCTTCTGCCGGATCTCGATGGTTGTCGGCAGGGACGCCCGCATGAATTTCACGACCTCTTTGATAATCGGGGCAAGCGAAAGAGGGTTTTTTTCCGGTTCGGCCTTGCGGCTGAAGGTCAGGATCTGCTGCACCAGGTCCCTGGCTCGATCCGCGGCCTTGAGAATCTGCTCCGCGTGCCTGGATGCCTTCGGATTGCTGCGCACTTCGTGCAGGCACAATTCAGAATATCCCATGATGCTGCTGAGGATATTGTTGAAGTCATGGGCAATGCCGCCGGCAAGCGTTCCGATCGCTTCCATCTTCTGTGCCTGCTGAAGCCTTTCCTCCAGCTTCTTCCTTTCCTTCTCGATCCGGGCCTGCTTGGTAAAGTCGAGGTGAATCATGATGACATACAGGATGGCATCGTTGACATCGAGGACGGGATAGAGGATTCCCTGTACGACGAGCAGGTTGCCTTTGCCGACCGTGGATTCCGCATTATACTCAATTGTCGGGGTGGTTGACGGCATTCCGTCGAACGCCCTGTGCACGGCCGGCATGATACCAAGCGCCTCGATCTGCCGGTCACGAAGGATATTGTAGCCCTTCAGGTCTTCCTGCGTGACCGCCCATAGCTTTTCAAAGGCCGTGTTGGTGAAGATAATGTCGCCTTCGGGTGAAAATACCTGGATGGAAAATGGGGCCTGTTCAAGAATGCCGCGGACTCGGTTTTCGCTCTCGTGCAGGGCCTCTTCGGCGAGCCTTCGCTTTGTGATGTCCTGGATGGTAACGATGTGCCCGGCTGCGGGATCATCCGCCTTCAGATACGCAGCGGTCAGAATGGCAAAAAGGATGGTGCCGTCTTTCCTCACGAGATGCGACTCGACACTCGTCCGTTCGCTGCCCGCAAGCCGTGAATAGAGCTCGCGGCCGACCCGCTCATACTCTTCGTCGGAATCGTAGAACATCCGCGTGCCGTGCTCGAGGATCTCCGGTTCCGCGTATCCGAGAAGCTCACACAGCGCTTGATTGACGTGGACCAGCACCCGGTTGATCGCAAAGAAGACGCCGATCGGGATCGCGTGAAAGATGCTTGCCTGAAGTGATTCGCTGATGGGCCGCCTTCCTTTCGGGTCTTTCATCGCCGTCATGCCGTATCCCCGATCTTCCGGTCCAGCTCCGTCCGGACCGCCAGGCCGATCTTTTCGAGGATGTAGGGCTTCTGGACGAATGCCCCGGCGCCCATTTCCAGGGTTTTCCGGACCCGGTCCGTTTCCGAGAAGCCGCTGGCGAGGATCGCCTTCTGCCGGGGATGAATCTCAAGGATTCTGCGGTACGTCTCCATGCCGTCGATCCCCGGATCCATGATCATGTCCAGGACCACCAGGTCCACCTTCCGGCCTCGAAGGAGGGCAACCGCCTCCTCCCCGCCGGCGACGGCCTCGACCCGGTACCCGAGCCTTTCCAGCATGCTGATGGCCAACTCGCGCTGCTCCTTCACGTCGTCCACCACCAGGATGGACTCCCCCCTGCCCTGGCAGGATGAGGGGGAGGCGTCCATGTCGTCCCGGGCGCTCTTTTCTCTCGTGACGGGGAAAAAAAGCGTGAAGGTGCTTCCCTCGCCCTCGGCGCTCTGCACATCGATGTAGCCGCTGTGGTCCTTGACGGTTCCCCAGACGACGGCCAGTCCCAGGCCGGTTCCGCTTCGTCCCATCACTTTCTTCGTGTAGAAGGGCTCGAAGATCTTGCCCAGGTCCTCCTCGGAGATTCCGCCGCCCGTGTCGGAGACCGTCAGGACGACATAGTCCCCTTCCTGGACGTCGTCGTATCCCCGGATGGGCTGGTCCAGGTAGCGGTTCTTCGTCCGGATCGTGACCTCTCCCCTGCCGGCGATGGACTCGAAGGCGTTGGACACGAGGTTCATGACGGTCTTACCCAGGTGAACGGGCGATCCCTTGATGTTCAGAAGGCAGCTCTCGAGCTCCGCCGCGAAGGCGACCTGCGGGTGGCGGTCTCTCAGCTCCCTGAATTCCAGCGTTCCGAGGTAATCGGAGATGATCCCGCCCAGGTCGACCACGTCCGAAACGTTGACGCCCCGCCGGGCCAGGGTCAGGAGGTCCTGGATGATCGCCGCTCCCCGGATGCTGGCCTGAAGGATGTTGTCCGCATGCCGCTTTGTGGAGCTGCCTTCGGGCAGTTTTTCCGCCAGCAGCTCCGAATAACCCACCATGACGCCGAGGATGTTGTTGAGGTCGTGGGCGACGCCGCCCGCCAGGAGCCCCAGCGCCTCCATCTTCTCCGCTCTCTGGAGCTGCTCCTCCAGCTCGCGGCGCTCCTCCACGGCCCGCTTGCGCTCGGTGATGTCGCGGATGAAGCCGCCGACCCCGGTTTTGCCGCTCTGCAGCGGTACGGGAAACTTGGTTGTCTCGAAGACGCGGTCCCCGACAGCCTCCTCCGTGCTGACGACGGAGCCCATCGTGACGGCCTCCCGGTCGGAGGCGCGGCAGTTCTGCGCCGCCTCTTCGGGCATCAGGTCGAAATCGGACAGGCCGATGATTTCCTCGGACGTCCGTCCGTAAAAGTCGGCCAGCGCCTTGTTCGCCACGATGTGCTGGAAATGGTTGTCTTTCAGGAATACAAAGTCCGACGTGCTGTTGATGAAGGTGCTGTAGCGCGTTTCGCTCTCCTTGAGCTCCTCCTCCACCCGCTTGCGCTCGGTGATGTCGCGGAAAAACCAGACCCGGCCGAAGTACTGGTTGTCGGCCCCCGTCAGGGGAGAGGAGTAGCGTTCGAGGACCCTCCCGTCGCTCAGCAGGATTTCATCCTGGCAGGTTTCATGCGGGTGGTCGTAGAGGTAATTGACTTTTTCCAGGAAGGTCTCCGGATCGACAAGCCACCGCCGGACCGATTTCAGCAGCAATTCATCGGATTGCGTGGCAACGATGGCGGGGGGAACCTTCCATATTTCCGTAAAGCGCTTGTTGTGCAGGATGATCTTTCCCTCGCTGTCCACGGCCAGAATGCCGTCGATGGACGCTTCCTGCTGGGCCGACAGCAGGGCGTTCCGGAAGGCGCTCTCCGTCTCCATCTGCCTGCGCTCGGTGATGTCCTGGACTCTTCCCTCGTAATGGACGGTGTTGCCCTTTGCGTCGCGCACGACCCGGGCGTTGGCGGAGATCCAGATCGTGCTCCCGTCCTTGCGGCGTACCCGGTATTCGAAATGGTCGATTTTCCCCTGTTCCTGGAGAAGGCTTATGAACCGGCGGCGATCTTCGGGATCGACGTAATACTGCGTTTCTATGTCCGTCACGGTCGCGACCATCTCCTCCGGCGAGGCGTATCCGCAAAGGCGCGCCATGGCCGGGTTGACGCTGATGTAGCGGCCTTCGGGCGTGCTCTGGTAGATGCCCTCGACGGCGTTCTCGAATATGCTTCGATAGCGCTCCTCGCTCTCCTTGAGCTCCTCCTCCGCCCGCTTGCGTTCCGTGATGTCGTTCGAATTGATGATGATGCCCGTCAGGTTTCCCGAGGCATCGTAAAAGGAGTGGCCCGACGAGCGGAGCCATATGTAGTGTCCGTCTGCGTGCCGGTAACGATACTCCATCTCGTGGTCTGTCTTGGTGCGAATGCCTTCCAGGTATTTGCTTGCAATCCGTTCGCGATCTTCGGGATGGATGCGATCAAAAGAGGACCTGCCGATGACTTGCTCCGGACCGTCTCCCAGCAGGGTCCGGTGGGAAGGGCTGGTGTATATAATCTTCCCTGCGGCGTCCGTCTCGGTCACGATGTCCGTCATGTTTTCCGTGATGTGTCTGTATCGGTTTTCGCTCTCGCGCAGCGCATCCTCCATCCGCTTGCGTTCCGTGATGTCGACGAGGAATCCCTGGAAATGCAGAATCCGCCCTTTGCCGTCCTGCACGGCCCGGGTGCAGTGGGATGCCCAGAAGACCGTCCCGTCCCTGCGGGCGATGCGACACTCGAAATTCAGGAGCTCTCCGTGCTCCGCAAGGAGGTGTGTCGCCCTGTTCCTGGCTTCCGGGTCGGCATAGACCTGGGTCCCGATGTCCGCCACGGAATCCATCAGCTCCTCCGGGGTCTTGTAGCCAAGCATCCGGGCCAGGGCCGGATTCGCGCCGAGAAACCGGCCGCCCGGCGTGGTGGTGAAGATTCCGATGGGGGCGTTCCGGAAGAAATCCCGGTAGTTGCGGTCTGTCTGCCGGGCTGGCTTGGGAGCCTGCTTTTTCTGTGGCATGGCGAACTCCTTGCTCAACGGCGGTTGATCTGCTTCGCGAACGGCCCCCGTGAGGCCCGTGAGGCCTAGCCGTTTCCGGTTCCGATGCAGAAACGGTGCCACATCGTTTCCCTCATTTCCAGAAGAAACACGGGACATCCCCGCCGGTCTCCCCTCTTCGATAAAAAAAGGCCGGCCTTGCGGCCGGCCCTTTCAATATAATTCCTCTCTCCAGCCCTCGGGCGAAAAGAGGGTCTTCCTGGCTTTGACGGTTACCCCTTGATGGCGTTGCTGCCGGCAATCCGTCCGAAGACGACGCAATCCGCTGTGGCGTTGCATCCCAGCCGGTTCGATCCGTGCACGCCGCCGGCCACTTCCCCGGCCGCGTACAGGTTGGGAATGACCGCCCCGAACCCGTCCAGGACCTGGGCCTTCGCGTTGATCCGCAGGCCGCCCATGGTGTGATGGACCGCCGGCCACATCGGCAGGGCGTAGTAGGGTCCCTTGTCCATGGCGATCATGGTCTTTTTCATGGGTTTGTTGAACTCGGCGTCTTTCCCTTCCGCGATATAACGGTTGTGATCTTTGACAGTCTTCTCCAGGACATCGGCGGGAGCCCCGATCTTTTTGGCGAGCTCGGCGAGGGTGTCTCCCTTGATGAACCGTCCTCTCTTCATGCCGGCCTCCACCTCGGAGGGCTTGCCGCCGAACTTGGGATACTGGGCATCGGTGAAGATGGTGTAGGCGGGTTTCATGTTGGCCCCGAGGCCGATCTGGGCGAAGGCGCATACGTCCCTGCGATCCAGTTCGTTGACGAAGCGCTTCCCGGCCTTGCTCACGTAGATCATGCCCACCCCCGGGCCGCTGAACCCGTATACGGCGGGCCGGTCCAGAAGACCGGTATCCGGTTCCGCGAAGGGAAAGAGCTGGATGAAATTCATGTGGAGCGTGTCCGCCCCGACGGCCTTGGCATAGCGGATCACTTCGCCGGTCGCTCCCTTATGGTTGGTGCAGTTGAACTCCTTGACCAGCTTGGGCCATTCGGCGAGCCGCATTTCCAGGTCCTGGCTGAATCCTCCCGAAGCAAGGATCAACGCCTTTTTTGCCCTGATGTTCAAGACCTTGCCGCGCCTGGAGATCTCGACGCCGAGGACCGGGCTCTTCGGATCGGCGTCCTTGCGCCAGATCCAGGTGACCTTGGAGTTCAACGCCATCTTGGCCCCGTTCTTGTCGGCGATCTTTTTGAGGGCGTCCACGTAGTCCTTGCCGGAATTGTTGGCCGAGAAATGTGCGCGGTAGGCCGTGTGTCCGCCTCCGATGACCAGGACGTCGCTGAGTTTGGCGCCGCCTTCATCGATCATCCAGTTCAGGGCGTCCGGAGAATCCTTGGCCAATACCTTGACGAGATCCGGCATATTGAAATAATCGCCGCCTTTCAGGGTGTCGGCGACGTGCTGCTTGACGCTGTCTTCTCCGAGGTTCTTCTTCTGGCGGAGATGCAGTTTTTCATCCCAGGCGGCATAGCCCCCGCCGTTAATAACAGAGTTTCCGCCGACGACGGGCATCTTTTCCAGGATGACGGTTTTTGCCCCGCCGCCGGCCGCAACCGCCGCCGCGGCAAATCCGGCAAACCCGGATCCGATCACCACGACATCCCAGGTCTCGTCCCATTTCTGCGGCAGTTTCTTCACCATGGCTTCCGCCGTTCCCGGAACGGCCATGTTCAGGGCCAGGGTTCCTCCCATGGTCACTGCGCCCAGGGTCACCGCACCCTTCAGAATGGAACGCCTGCTCAATCCTGTGCCTTCTGCTTTCTCCTCGATTGCTTTTTTCATCATGGAACCTCCCTTAAACGAATGTAGCGAACATAGGCATGTTCGTCCTCTTCGCGGAACGCGAGTATAGGAGACGGGGTTTTGTGTGTCAAGGTGATAGGAAATACGTGATAGGAAATACACTTTCTGCAATTGCATATAGGGTTTTCCGTAACAGGATGCGTTTTTATTTTGTCGGATACGTCAATCCTTTGACAAAAAACGGATTGAATCTTGGGACGGCACCGATCGTCACGGAGGGCCTCTCCGGTTTTCTCTTCTGGATATGATTTCCATAAATGCTGCAATATCAAAGAGATGGCAAGCACAACCTCCTGGTCGCTTCTGCTGGCATGCTTTTTGACAAAAGGAGTGCTGAACGTTCTTTGTCTTTGTCGTTTTTTATAAGAAAAGCACGGTCGCGGTTTGCCCTGTGCAGAAGGGAATAGAATAATCGCGGGTCCGGAACGGGTCATTCGTTGAGTGATGGATATCCAGGAGGGGAAACATGAACGTATTTACAGGAACCATGGGTGCCGCATTCTTTATCTTTGTTGGAGTTGTAGCCGTTGCTTTCGCCCTCAGGCACATCTACGGGATTGTCGCCGTTGCCTTTGCCTTCCGGCGCATCTACGGGAACAGTCTCACGTATAAACTTTTTGCCTGGGCCTTGCCGGGCCTGGTCTTGATTCTTTCCATTACCTTCTTCTGGGTCAAGCTCGACAGTTTTCAGAATCTGCTGATCACGGCTTTTGCTCTTCCCGTTGGGTCTGCATTGTTGTTCGTTCAATTATACTGCTGCAGCAAAGTTTCCGATCATGAAGTGGAGGAGATCGGTAAAGCCGGCGATACCACCAAGAAACGGGGCATCAGGTTCGAGCCGCAGCAGTATCGGTAGAAGGCCGTGTCCCGGCGATCTGTGTAGAAGAAAAGCACCTCCGGATATGGTACAGGGTTTGGGCAAGGGGCGGACGCGTCGACGCTCGGCGGTCCTGCTCCCTGAGAAACTGCCCGTCCCCCGCGGGGGGCCGTGAGGGATGGCGGGCCCCGGATTGCCAAAGGAGGTGTCCCATGATTCGGTCTGTCATCCTGGCGTCGATTGTCGCGGCCGTGGTCCTGGCCGTCGGCGCGGCGGCGCCCGATTTCGAAGCGGTCTCCCAGGACGGCCGCAAGGTGATCCTGTCGGAGCTGAGGCAGCAGGGTCCTGTGGTGCTTGTATTCCTGCGCGGGTTCAGTTGACCCTACACCCGGAAACATCTGGTCCAGATGAAACAGGATTTCGGGGAGTTCACGTCCAGGAACGCCACGATTGTCGTCGTGGCGCCCCATTCCACGGAAAAAGTCGCGGCCCGGTGGAAGGAAGAGGCCCTCCCCATGATCGGAGTTCCCGATCCGGAGGGGACCCTCTCCGATCGCTACGGCCAGGAGTGGAAGCTGCTGAAGTTCGGACTCATGCCGGCCCTCTTCGTGGTCGACCGGAAGGGTTCCCTGGCCTTCGTCCAGTATGGCACGAGCATGTCGGACATCCCGGAGAACAGCGCCATCCTGAAGGTGCTGGACGGGTTGAAGGGATCTTAGGGCCGGGCGATGGGGGGAGGGATTCTTCCGCAACGTTGCCGCATGCAAAAGGGGATTGGCCGTGGATCGGTCAACCCCCTTTTTCTGTCCGGGTCCCATCGCATGGTGAAAAAAGCTAAACCCCCGGCGGTTGCCGCCCTGGTCCATCCATCGATAACAGACGATATCCACAAAGCTTTTTCTTGACAAAGTGACTTGCCGTGCTATGGTGTTACGCACTGTAACGTCATGATGCATCGCGATACGTTTTATGAACCAGATTGTTTTGAACGACACAGTGTATTTCACGGCCGCGGATATTGTCCGGGAGCTGCAGATATCGCGGCAGACCTTCTGGCGCTGGCGGCAGGAAGGGAAGATTCCCTCGGGACACCGCTTTCGGGACCGGAGGCTTCTCTATCAGCCGGAGGAGTTCGCGGAAATCCGTGAATATGCAACGAGGGTTGAGTCCGCGGCGGCAAAAGACAGCGGCCAGCTCCGCCTTTTTTAAGCGGACAGCGGAAGATATGGTTGTGGGGAAGAAGGTGTCTAGGGACTGGAAGGAGGTTTCAGGATGATCGAACAGGCGGCTGTTGCGGACACGATGAATTTCGGCATGGCGGGCTATGCGAAAGCGGACCGGGAGACCCCGGCTCCCGTTTCGGCGGCGAAGCCGACGGCTGTAGTGCCCATCAGGGAAAAAGCGAGAAAGGTGCTCAATACGTTCGACTGCCACGAGGAGCCGACGTATTTTCACTTTTGAGTCGTAATCGTAAGGCCGGTCCGGGTCATTCCATAGCCCGGTCCAGCTCCCTTCGCACGGCGAGGCCGATCTTCTCCAGGACATAGGGTTTCCGGACGAAGGTCCCGGCGCCGAGTTCCTGGGCCTCCCGGACCCGCTCCGTCTGCGAGAAGCCGCTGACGATGATGGCCCTCTGGCGGGGATTGATCTTCCGGATCCTCCGGTAGGTCTCCAGGCCGTCGATCCCCGGATCCATGATCATGTCCAGGACAACCAGGTCCGCCGTCTTCCGGTTGACGTGATCCACCGCCTCTTCCCCGCTGGCGACCGCCTCGGCCCGGTACCCCAGCCGGGTCAGCATGCTGATCGCCAGCTCCCGCTGCTCCCGAACGTCGTCCACCACCAGGACGGTTTCCCCCCGGCCCGCCAGGGATTCCGCAGGCCGGGCGCCTTCCACCCGCGCGGGCTCTTCCCGGGTGACCGGGAAATAGAGGGCGAAAGTCGTTCCCGTCCCCTCGCCGCTCTTCACGTCGATGTATCCGCCGTGGTCCTTGACGGTACCCCAGACGATGGCCAGCCCCAGGCCCGTTCCGCTTCTCCCCATGACCTTCTTGGAGTAGAAGGGCTCGAAGATCTTGTCGATGTCCCTGGCGGGGATGCCGTTCCCCGTGTCGGAGACCGTCAGGACGACGTAGTCCCCCGGCTGCATGTCGTCGTATCCGCTGAGCGGCCGGTCCAGGTGGCGGTTCTCCGTCCGGACCGTAACGACTCCCTGGCCGGAGATCGCCTCGGCGGCGTTTGACACCAGGTTCATGACCGTCTTGGACAGGTGGATCGGCGATCCCTTGATGTTGAGCAGGTCTTCAGCCAGCTCGGGCCGGACGACCACCCCCCGGTGGAACGACAGCAGCTTCTCGAATTCCGGGGCCTGCAGGTAGTCCGTAACGACCCGGTTCAGGCCGATCACCTCCGAGATGGGTACGCCCCGCCGGGCCAGTGTCAGGAGATCCTGGATGATGGCTGCCCCCTTGATGCTGGAGGTGAGGATGTTCTCGGCGTACTTCCGGGTGGAAGTACCCTCGGGGAGCTTCTCCGCCAGCAGCTCCGAGTAGCCCACCAGCACGCCCAGGACATTGTTCAGGTCATGGGCCACGCCGCCCGCCAGCGTGCCCAGGGCCTCCATCTTCTCGGCCCGGGCCAGGCGCTCTTCCATTTGCCGGCGCTCCGTGTTGTTGCGGAGGCATTCGATGGCGGCGACGATCTCCCCCCGGGAGTCCCGGAGCACCGAGGCCTTGGCGGACATGTGGACGTCTCCGGGAGGGATGTTCGGGGTGTACGCCTCTCCGAAGATGATGTCCCCGGTTCTCCGGATGGACGTAAATCTCGCTTCCGCCGCCGGGTCCGGGTGAAGGGCCAGGTCGATCAAGGCGGGCCTCCGGTCGCCGTAGAAGGGGATGGAGTACTCCCGGTTCCCCTTGCCGAGCATGTCTTCTTTTTTCACTCCGGTCAGAAGCTCCGCGGCCCGGTTCCAGGCGATGATCTTTTCCTCCCGGTCGACGACGACCGTCGCGTCGGGGAAAAAGTTGATGATGTCCATCAACTGCTGCCGGGACTCCCGGAGCGACTGCTCGGCACGCTTCCGCTCGGTGATGTCGAAGGCGGAGGCGACGGTTGTATTCTTGTTGTGAATCCTACTCACCGTCGAGGAGAGGTCCAGCCACTTCTCCGTGCCGTCCTTGGCGACGATCCTGATTTCATAGCGCGGCGGCTGCTCCTCCCCCTCCAGGCGCTTGAGTCCCCTGGCTTTCACCATCTCCCGGTGATCCGGGTGGACGATGTCCCAGAAATTCATGCCGGCGACGTCTTCCATGGAGTATCCGGTGACCGCCTCGAAGGCTGGGTTGACGTACTGGATTTTCGTGTCTTGGATCAGGAAGATGAGGGCGGAGGTGCTTTCCGCGAGGGCGCGGAACTTGATCTCGCTGAGCCGCAACTCTTCTTCCGCGTCTTTTCGCTTGGTGATGTCCGTCAGCAGGTACAGGATTGCCGGGCGGCCGTTCCAGGGGATACCAACCGCGGACAGGCGAACCCAGGTCAATCCCCCGTCCCGATTGACGACTCGGAACTCGTAGCTGTCCGGGACATTCTCTCCTTTGACGCGCTTTTGATAATAGGCCAAAACCCTGTCCCGGTCCTCGTGCCAGACATGGTCGAAGAAGGGGGGTCCTTCCAGCCCCTCGATCGGCACTCCCAGGTGATCGGACACCCGGCGGTTCACGAAGGTGAAGATTCCGTCCTGCAGGATCAGGATCCCCTCGCTCGACCTGTCAGCGAGGGCGCGATGGGTTTTCAGATACGGTCCTGAATCCGGCCTCTTTTTCCCGGGGATTGTTTCCGTGAACAGGAGGGGTGACGGAAGGCTGTTTTCTTGTGGGCTGGTTACAGGAAACAGCGACAACTGGCTTTCTCGGCTCATCTTCTCTCCCGGCGCAGCAAGAATGTTGAACAGGCGGTCTGAGCAGTTGTATTCCTGATTTCCAAGGTCGGCATATTAGCTTATCGCGAGGAATATGCAAACGATATTAGGGGACGCTGCTGATTGAGCCGTTGTGCGGGGATGGCCATGGATGAATGATTTGAGGTGCTATTCCCATTGACGCAGCAGGACGCCGGGCCTATGCTGCCGCCCGTGGAACATTCCGTTTGAATGCCCTTCAAGGAGGAATCGCAATGCCGTTCAGGATGCAGCCGGGGAAATTCTACCGCATGCCCGTCGTTTTCGGTCCCAGCCTGGGTCCCCGGCAGCGGGGATCGAATCATACACTCTTCAGCAAGGACGCCCCCAAGGCTACCGTCATCACGGTCTCTTTCCGGACCGATCCCGCGCAGCTGGAGGCGCTCCTTCCCGAGGGCTTCTCGCTCCGGGCGGAGCCGGTCGTTTCCGTGCGCTTTACCTGCCTCAAGGAAATACCCTGGCTGGCGGGGCGCGGATACAACCACATGGGGCTTTCCTTTCCCGCCGTGTTCAAGGGGAAGCGGGACGTCGTCGAGGGGGATTTCCTGACGGTCCTCTGGGAGAACCTCTGCGACCCGATCATCACGGGCCGCGAGGAGCTGGGATATTCGAAGATTTACTGCGAGCTTCCGGAGCCGGCCGTTCTGGCGGGCACGACCCACTGCACCGCATCCTGGCTGGGCTTCAAGTTCATGGACCTGCGCGCCTCCGACCTGAGGGTGCCCTCGCCGGAGGAGGCCGCCAAACTGGTCGATCCGGCGTCCGAGGGGGTCCTGCACTTCAAGTACATGCCCCGGACGGGCGACTGGGGAACCGCCGACGCCGCCTACGCGACGCTCACGCCGCATGCGGATCCCAACAAGACCGTGACCGAACGGTGGGTGGGAAGCGGCTCGGTGAAATTCCACGAGGCGACGTGGGAGGAACTGCCCACGCTCTACAACATCGTCAACTGCTTCCATGCCCTGGAGGTCCGGGAATGGCTGGGCGCCGGCATCGTGAAGACCGTCGGCGCCAAGGACTACAGCGACCAGCGCATTCTTCTGTAGCCGTCATCCTGGAAGACACATCTTGTTTGTTCCATGCTCGCGAAAACGGGGGCGGACTGGAATCCGTCCCCGTTTTGCGTTCTTGCCTCATGTCCCCCATCCGCTCCCCGGTCTTTTCCCTTGACAAGTCCTGTTTGTTCTGGAAGTGTAAAGTAATAGTTTATAGTAGCCGTTATGGAACAGCCTCTCATTTTGCGAAATAAATTCATGATTACCGGAGAATAGACATGAAAACACGCATCACGGAGTTGTTTGGCATCCAGTATCCGATCGTCCTGTCCGGAATGAGCTGGATCAGCGTGCCCAAGATGGTGGCGGCGGTTTCGAACGCCGGAGGGCTGGGCATCCTGGCGACGGGTCCCCTGGACAAGGAGCAGACGAGGCAGTCGATCCGGGAGATCCGGAAGCTGACGGACAAGCCCTTCGGGGCCAACACGTCCCTGATGTTTCCCGGGGCGATGGAGACGGCCAAGGTGCTCCTGGAGGAGAAGGTCCCGGTCATCAATTTCGCCCTGGGCAAGGGGGACTGGCTGGTCCGGGAGGCGCACAAATACGGCGGCAAGGTGATCGCCACCGTCGTCAAGGAGCAGCACGCCAGGCGCGCCGAGGAATACGGGGTCGACGCCGTGATCGCCACGGGCTACGAGGCCGCGGCCCACGGAGAGGCCGTCGCGTCCATGATTCTCATCCCCAGCCTGGCTGAGAAGATCAAGATCCCCATCATCGCCGCGGGCGGATTCGCCGACGGCAAGGGCCTCGCCGCCGCGCTGGCCCTGGGGGCGGACGGCATCGCCATGGGGACGCGCTTCATGACGACGAAGGAAAGCCCGCTCCACGAGAATTTCAAGAAGCTGTCCCTCGAAAAGGGCGTCTCCGACACGCTCTACTCCAAACGCATCGACGGCCTCTTCTGCCGGGTCATGGAGACGGAGACGGCGCACAAGGCGATCCGGCGCGGACTGGACCTGCCGGCCGCCTTCTTCAACGCCCGCGAGATCGCCACGATGCTCCACCTGCCCTTCTTCAAGCTCTTCATCGGCGTCCTCCTGTCAGGATGGAAGAACGCCCGGCAACTGGCCTACTTCGCGAACGCCGGCAAGGCGTTCCGGCTGGCCACGGAGAACGGCGACATGGTGAAGGGCATTCTCCCGGTCGGACAGGTAACCGGCCTGATGCACGACATCCCGACGGTCTCCGCCCTGATGGAGCGGACGGTCCGGGAGGCCGGTGCCGTGCGCGACCGCTTCGCGGTCCAGTTGTCCTGACGTCCCATGGACAGGAAAAGGAGAAAGAAAGATACATGCACCCTTGCATGAACTTGTATGAGGAGGTCGATGATGAGTTATGAGACGATGCAGTTCGTAAGGGAGGGGCCCGTCGGGGTCCTGACCTTCAACCGTCCCGAGGCCATGAATGCCATGAACTACGTCATGATCAGCGAGTTCCGGGATTTCTTCCAGGAGCGGTTCCGCGACCATGACACCCGGGTGATCGTCCTGACCGGGGCCGGAAAGGCGTTCAATGCCGGCATGGACATGAATGATCTTATGAATTTCATTCCCCCCGGCGGCTTCAAACCCAAGGCCGTCTACGAGTTTCAGAAACTTTTTTCCGATTTCATCCTTTTCATGAGGCGCTGTCCCCAGCCGATCATCGCCGCCGTCAACGGTGGGGCGGCGGGGGCGGGGCTGTCCATCGCGGCGGCCTGCGACGTCCGGATTGCCGCCCCGGAGGCGAAATTCATCGCCGCCTACATCAACATCGGTACCGGCGGGGCGGACATGGGGTCTTCCTGGCTGTTCCCACGCATCGTGGGGGCCGGGAATGCGGCGCGATACCTGATGACGGGTGACAAGTTCGGCGCCGACGAGGCCTATCGCATCGGATTTGTCCAGGCCATCGTCGGGAAGGACCGCCTGCTGGAGGAGGCCATGAAGATGGCGCAGACCATGGCGGGGAAATCGCCGATCGGGCTGAGACTGACCAAGGAGGCCCTGAACCGGAACACCGGCGGGCTCAGCCTTGAGGACGCAATCATGCTGGAAGACCGGAACCAGGCGATGTGCATGGTGGAGATGACCTCGCAGAACGCCGGGTAACGACCGACAGGGAAAAGGACTTTTTCATTCATCTTAGCCCGCGAAAGCGATCCGTTGGGAGAGAAAGGAAAAAGCATGGAAGACAGAATCTGGCACAAGGCATACGTGGCGGGCGTTTCACCGACGTTGAACATTGAGAGAATAACCATGGGCGCCGTTCTGAAAAGGACGGCGTCGCGTTTTCCGGACCATGTCGCACTCATTCTGATGGGAAAAGAGATCACCTACCGGGAGCTGGACGAGAGCGTCGACCGGTTCGCCGCCGCCCTGCACGGCCTGGGCGTGAAGAAGAACGACAAGGTTGCCCTGATCCTGCCCAACATTCCACAGATGGTCATCGCCACCTATGCCCTGTTTCGCCTGGGGGCCGTGGCGGTGATGAACAACCCCCTCTACACGCCCGCGGAACTGGAGCACAACCTGAACAGCTCCGAGGCGCGCGTAGCCGTTGCGATGGACCTGTTCGTGCCGACGGTGCTGTCCCTCAAGGGCACCACAAAGATTGAAAAGGTGGTGGTCTGCCATGCCCGGGACTACCTGCCGGCCGACGCCGCCGACGATCCCCTGGTCAAGGAGGTTGCCGCCCTGCATTTCGATATTCCTCCGGAGAGCGGCGTCTATGAGTTCAGCGCCCTCCTGGCCGGTCCCGTTTCGTTGCCCCCGGACACGAAAGTCGATTTCGACGATCCGGCGGCCTTCATCTTCACGGGCGGAACGACGGGCGTCTCCAAGGCCGTCGTCATCAGCCATGCCAACTCCAGCGTCGCCGCCCAGCAGTTCCGGGCCTGGCTGTTCGATACGGAAGACGGGAAGGAGCGGCTGCTGGCCGTCCTGCCCTTCTTCCACGTGGCCGGTTATACCGACATGATGAACAACGCCATCATGAGGGGGTGGACCAACATCCTCGTTCCCCGGCCCACGCCGGACACGATCTGCGAGCTGACGCTGCGCTTCAAGCCCACCCTGTTCGGCGGTGTCCCGACGATGTTCGTGGGGCTCCTGAACCACCCGAAATTCACGTCCATGAAGATGGACTTCATCAAGGGCTGCTTCTCCGGGGCCGCGCCGGTCGCCCTGGAGACGATCCACCAGTGGGAGGCCCTCACCGGCTCCTCGATCGTTGAGTTGTACGGGCTCTCCGAGACGTCGGCCCTGGCCACGTTCAACCCCTGGCGGGGGAAGACCAAGCTCGGGAGCGTGGGAATCCCGCTGCCGGAGGTGGACTGCCGCATCGTCGACGTCGAAACGGGAACGAAAGACCAGAAGCTCGGCGAGGCCGGGGAGATCCTGCTCAAGGGACCCCAGGTCACAAAGGAGTACTACAACAATCCCGAGGCGACGGCCGAGGTCATCCGGGACGGGTGGCTCTCCACGGGCGATATCGGCTACCTGGATGAAGAGGGGTACCTGTTCATCGTCGACCGGAAGAAGGACGTCATCATCGCCGGCGGGTACAATATTTATCCGCGGGAGGTGGACGAGGTCCTCTACCAGCACCCCAAGGTGCAGGCCGCGTGCGTCGTCGGGATCCCGGACACGTACCGCGGAGAGACGGTGAAGGCCTTCGTGGTCCTGAAGCAGGGCGAGACGGCCACGGAGAAGGAGATCACCGATTTCTGCAAGGCGAAGCTCGCTGCATACAAGGTTCCGAAATACGTCGAGTTCCGGCAGGCCCTGCCGCAGACGGCCGTGGGCAAGATCCTGCGCCGGGTGCTCAGGGACGAGGAGCTGGCGGCCCGGAAGGCGAAATAGGGAGCCGGCCTCCTCCCGGCGATGCCGGGAATCCTTGATTCGGGAACGGGAAGTCGGCTATGCAGCGGCACGGGATTCATTCCGGGAAGGAGAAAATGATATGGGATTGAGAATCGGAGAGCTGTCCAAGATGACGGGCGTGCCCATATCCACCATCCGCTATTATGTCGCCAACGGCCTGCTGCCCGTTCCCGAGAAGGTCGGCAAGCTGCTTTCCCACTACGACGAGAGCTGTGTCCAGACGCTCCAGACCATCCTTTACCTGCAGGAAAACAGGCACTTTCCCCTGGCGATCATCAAGAACATCTTAAGAAGGATGGACAGCGGCCTGAGCCTGCAGGAGGCCGAATCCGTGGAGGACGTGATCTTCAATCCTCCCGGGAACGCCGTCGACAGCCGGCTCATGAACCGGACGGAATTCCTGTCACAGACGGGGCTGACGGCACAGGAGCTGGAGACGGCGGAAACAATGGGGCTCATCATGCCCTACGTCCATGACGAGGGCCGGGAGCTCTACAACCATGAAGACGTCCTGTGGGGAAAGGACGTCCTGAAGAGAATCCTGCAGTTCGAGAACTGCTGGGACGACTTTGTTGAATACCTGAACATCGGAGACCGGATGATCGATCAGGAATTCGCGATCCGGGAGAAGATCGTCCGGGACCGGAGCCTGAAGGAGAACATGGAGATCTCCATCGAGCTGTCGAAGGCGGCGGAGTACACGCGCGGTTACCTGTTGAGGAGGCTCTTCCAGAGGAAGATCCGGTCGCACATCAAAATGAGCCTGGAGGACAAGTAAGCGCATCGCTGCCGCGCTCCGGAAGTCTCTTGTGAAAATCATGCGGCGCCGTCTGCGTCGAGTTACGACGGGCGACGCTTCATTCATGAACGGTGTCGATTGTAGCGGAGGATTGCATGGGACAGAATTTTTACAAGCGGGATGACAGGGACGTGAAGTTCGTCCTGAAGGAACACCTGGGCATCGATCAGCTCCTGGAGCTGGAGCCGTATCGGGGATTCACCATGGAAGATTTCGACATGATCCTCGACCAGGCCCAGAAGATCGCGGCCAATGACGTGGCGCCGTCGTTCCAGGACGGCGACCGGCAGGGGTGCCGGTTCGACCAGGGCCGGGTCCTGGTGCCGGAATCGTTCAAGCACGCCTGGAAGGTTTTCCGGGAGGGCTCCTGGTTCGCCCTGGCGATGAAGACGGACTTCGGGGGCCAGGGACTGCCCCTGATCGTGGCCGAGGCGGCGATGGAGTTTTTCATCAGCGCCAATTTCTCCTTCGGCTGCTTCGCGGGGCTGGGACCGGGCAACGGGTCCATGATCGAGAGCTTCGGCTCCCCGGAGCAGAAGGACCTCTTCTGCGCGAAGATGTACGACGGCACCTGGGGCGGCAGCATGTGCCTGACGGAGCCGGCGGTGGGCTCCGACGCCCATATGGTCGCCGCGAAGGCGTCACCCGACGGGAAATACTACAAAATCCAGGGGACGAAGATCTTCATCACCTCCGGCGAGCACGACCTGACCGAGAACATCGTCCACCTGGTCATCGCCCGGATCGAAGGCGCGCCGGCGGGGGCGAAGGGCGTATCCCTCTTCGCCGTGCCCAAGATCTGGGTGAATGAGGACGGAACGCTGGGCAAACCGAACGACGTGGCCTGCATCGGCATCGAGCACAAGATGGGCCTCAACGGCTCGGCCACCTGCGTCCTGAATTTCGGGGAAAACGGGCAGTGCCGGGGGCACCTGATCGGGGAGGCCGGCAAGGGGCTGGCCTACATGTTCCAGATGGTCAACGTGGCCCGGATGGCCGTGGGGCTGGAGGCGGTGGCCTTCGGCGCGAACATCTACGCGAACGTCCTGGAATACGCGAAGGAGCGCGTCCAGGGGACGCGGTTCGCCATGGGCGGCGAGCGGATCCGGATCGTGGAGCACGCGGACATCCGCCGGATGCTTTTGAACCTGAAATCCCTGACGGAGGGGATGCGTGCGCTCGTCTACAAGACCTACCTCATGGAGGACCTGTCGAGGAACTGCCCCGATCCGGACAGGCGGCGGAAGGCGAAGGGCCGCCTGGAGCTGTTTACGCCGCTGGTGAAGGCCTACTGCTCGGACCGGATCTTCGAGATGGGCCGGGACGGCATCCAGGCCCTCGGGGGGTACGGATTCACCAAGGAGTACCCCATCGAGCAGTACACCCGGGATTGCAAGATCCTCTCCATCTGGGACGGCACGAACTTCATCCAGTCCGCCGACCTGGTGGGGCGGAAGCTGAACATGGGCGGAGGCGCCGTCTTCCAGGCCTGGGCCGAGGACGTCTCGGCCTTCATCAAGGACCACGAGAAAGACCGGACCTTCGGCAAGGAGCTGGAGATCCTGAAAGAGGCCCTGGAGGCGGTGGTCGGGCTGGTGATGGACTACGGCCGGTACTTCGGGGAAGGGAAGCTCGACCTGATCCCGCTCACCTCGACGCGGTTTCTCGACTGCATGTCCGAGGTGGCCGTCGCCCACCTGCTTCTGGAACAGGGCATGATCGCCCAGACCAGGCTGGAGGGCGGGGATGCGGGAGCGGACGCCGATTTTTACCGCGGCAAGGTGGCGGCGGTGCAGTATTACTGCCGGAACTTCCTGCCCCAGGTCTTCGGCCGGGCCCGGATCATCAAGATGGAGGACCTGACCGCCGTCCAGGTCGAGGAGGCGGCGCTGTAGCGGGATGTGGGCCCGCCTGCGCGGCGGGGTCCCGGGTCTGTGATTGTTATGATCATCTCTGCGGGGGGATCGTCCGGGAGGGCGGTCCCCCTGCGAATGACGGGGAGGATTCGGAATGGCCGGATTTGAGTACACGCTGGACGGGACGGTTGCCGTCCTCACCATGAACGACGGGGAGAACCGCATCAACCTGCCTTTCGTCGAGGGCTTCATGACGGTCCTGGACGAGATCGAAGAGAAGACGGAGGCGAACGCGCTCGTCCTCCGCTCCGCCCATGACAAAATATTCTCCAACGGGATCGACGTCGCTTGGGTCACGGACATGATCGGCCGGGACGAGATGGAGACCGTCTACCGGTACTTCCATTCCCTGGACACCTTCTTCAAGCGCCTGCTCCTGTACCCGATGCCGACCGTGGCGGTCCTGAACGGCCATGCCTTTGCCGGAGGGGCGGTCCTCTCTTGCTGCTTCGATTTCCGGTTCATGCGCACGGGGCGGGGCTTTTTCTGCCTGCCCGAGGTGGATATCGGCGTTCCCTTCTGGCCCGGATTCATCGCGATCCTGAAGAAGGCCATCCCCATGACCGTCCTGAACGACATGTTCTACACGGGCGTGAGGCTGACCGCCGAGGAGTGCGAGACGCACCGGATCGTCCGCAAGGCCTGTCCGGTAGAGTCGCTGGACGCGGAGGCCCTGAGCTTCGCCAGGGGCCTCAACAAGCGGCGCGGCATTTACGGGGTCATGAAGGCCCGCATGAACGCGGGCGTCGTCCGCATCCTCGAAGAGGAGGATCCGGAGGTCATCCGGTCGGGCCAATTCCTCGCCTGACATTCCCGGGAAAACAGGTCAGATTTTTTTTTGCAGTTCAACATAGAAAATAAATCTGACCTGTTTTCCCCGTTGCCTTACGAGCGGATCTGCTTCTCCTGGAGCTTTCGCCACGTCGCGTCCGAGTACCAGATGTCGACGAACTCCAGGAGGGAGGCCCGCTCCCGCTGCCGGATCCGCTCCGCCAGGGGTCCCCGGAGGAGCTTCTTGATGCTGCCGAACGCGGGGGCGTCCCTGGTGGCCAGCTCTTCGGCCATCTTCATCGCCCGCGGTGCCACGTCCTCTTCCGCAACTGCCTCGTGGACGAGGCCGAGCCCGAGGGCCTCCTCGGCCGAGTAGAGGGCGCCGGAGTAGACGAAGGTCTCCGCGTTCTTCTGCCCCAGCCACATCTTCAGGATCTCCACGCTCCCCGCAAACAGCGACGAGCCGAAGTTGATCTCGTTGAGGGAGATCCTCGCCTTGCCCGTGACCATGACCCGGTAGTCGCAGGCGATGGCGATCATGCAGCCCCCCGCCATCGTGTGTCCGTTGAGGGCCGCCACGACGGGCTTGGGAACCAGGAACAGGTCGCCGTAGAAGCGGGTGAATTTCGTGAGGTAGCGGAGGAAATCCTCCCGACCGTATTCCAGGAACTCCGGGATGTCGAACCCGTAGGTGAAGAACTTTCCCTTCCCCGTCAGGATGACGGCCCGGACGGCGGGATCCACGGCCAGATCCCGGAAGCAGGCCGTCAGCTCGTCGATAAAGGGCTCGTTCAGTGCGTTCACTTTCCCGCGGCTCAGCATGACCGTCGCAATGCCGTGTTCCCTGCTCACCTCCAGAAACTGCATGCTCTAACCTCCTTTCCCTGGTTTGCCGGAAGCAAGATGCCTCCGGCAGGTACTCTAAACCTCGAAGAGAATCCGCGGCGTCGGGGTCAGGATCTCGTTCCCTTCCGCCCGGATGTGGATCATGTCCTCCAGCTTGACGACACCCAGCCCCTCGTCGAGCATGTGCAGGTCCAGGGCGACGACCTGGCCCTCCTCGAGGGGGGAGGAGTCGTACCCGGACAGGATGGGGGGCTCGTTCAGCTCGATGCCGATGCCGTGCCCGATGATCCGGGAGATCTTGCCGCCCCCGAAATGCTGGAACGTCTCCCGGCGCCCCAGCTCGCCGGCCTTTTCGACGGCCATCCGATAGACCTCCGTGCAGGGGATCCCCGGGCGGATGGCGGCGATCAGGTGGTCGGCGATGGAGCGCAGGTCGTCGTAGAGGGAGAGAATCTCCTTCCCGGCCTTCCCCAGGCAGTAGGTGCGCGTCTGGTCGGCGTGGTAGCCGTCCACCAGTGTGGGGATGTCCACGATCACGATGTCGCCGGTCCCGATCTTCCTCCTCGAGGGGCCCGCCGGTACGGACGGGCTCAGGCCCACCCCCGTGATGGTGTAGACGACACCGCTGATCTTCAAGAGGTTGGGACCGGAGCTGATGGGGCCCCGGCTCATGAAGAAGTCGGGCTGGCGGATGAAGAAGATTCCCTCGTGGCCCGCCAGGCGGTGGGCGTTCTCGACTGCCGCAGCCAGCTCCAGCTCCGTGATTCCCTCCCTCAGGGCGGCCAGCACCGCCTCGTGGCCCGCATGGATGGCCCCGCAGGCCTTCCGGATCTTCTCGATCTCGGCCGGCTCTTTCTTCTTCCTCTGGTCCAGCGAGACGGAAGAGACATCGACGAATTCGAAGCCGGGGAAGCATTTCCCGACCTGACGAAACTGTTCCGCCGTCAGGATGTCCATCTCCACGCCGAGACGCCGGTCGCCCCCTCGCATCCGGGCGGAAAGGGCCTCGCCGATCCGTTCCAGGCGTCGCTCCTCCCGGAGCTTTTCCTGCGGGATGAAGACGTCGTTCCTGGCGAAGTCCAGTCCGCTCCGGACGTACAGCGTGCAGTCTCCGGGCAGGACGACCAGCCACGAAGGCTGGGCCGTACCCGTGTAGTAGAGGATGTTCCTGGAATAGCCGATAAGGACCGCGGCGAGGTTCCGGTCGGCCATCCGGGTCTGCAGGTCCTGGATTCGCTTCATCCCGTCCATGACTGGTTCTCCTGTCGGTGGATTTGCGATGCCGGTGCATGATACCGGACTGCTGGTCCGGCGCATGTTCCGCTTATTGTATTTAGGCCGTGTTAAACCGTCGTCAGAGCCGATGGGCAGGGGCGCCGGACCATTGGCCGCAGGCGCATTCCTCGGAGATGGGTGCCGCTTTCGTGGGGGATGGGTCGGGGTTGTCTCTCAGCGTTCCTCGTGGCGGGACGCGATCCGCCGCAATACGGTGATGATCGTTTCCGAGTGCGGCTCCGGGATCCGGGAGAGGCCCCGTTCATAGCGCGAGAGGGTCTGGCGCGTGACTCCGAGCTTCTTCGCCAGGTCCGCCTGGCGGAGGTGGAACCGGGCCCGCAACTCCTTCACCAGTTGAGGCCGTGCGGCCAGCTGGTCCGTCTCACCGGGGATGCCCGCCGTCCGGGAAGGCCGCCGCTTTGTACCCGGTGCGGGGAGGCGGGCCTGTCGCTTCGCGGGGATCCTCCGGGCCGGTTTCCAGAGCTTCTCCGAGAGCTTCACCGTGACGGGCGTCTCGAGCCACTGTGCCATGTAACCCTTCGTCCGGCTGACGGGTTCCCGCAGGTCGTCGCTCTCGATGATGCCGATCTCCATGAGCCTCTCATGGGCCTTGAAGAAGGCGTCCACCATGTGGCCCGGATTGCGTCGGTTCACGCTTTCTCCGCAGAAGTCGAGGATGCTCCGCGGGGTCGCCCGGGGCAGCTCTCCCTTTTTCCCGGCGACCGTTCCGATGAGCGTCCAGTAGGTGCCCAGTTTCTTGGTGAACGCCTCCTGGTACGGGTTCAGATGGAGAAGGGCCCTGCCGTAGTAGCCGATCCAGAACAGCCCCTCCACGTCCAGGAAATGGGACAGGGCCTGGCCGCAACGATACCGGAACACGGTTCCGCCGCGATCCCGGCGGCGGTATTCCACGTCCAGGAGGTCCAGCAGGCGGTCCGGCCTCTCCCCGCCGAAGGCGACCGTGCCGCCGGTCCGGTAGTCCTTCCAGGTCATGAACACCCTCAGGTCTGCAAGACGGAAGACTTCCGCCTTCAGGTCCTCGATCAGGTTCCTCGCCCTGCCGCGGCGGAGGCGGATGTTCCTCATGGCCGCGATCTCCTCGGGCGTGATGTGGGCGATCCCCGTCCGGGGGTTGTCCAGGCGGGCGATGGCGGACATCAGGATCATCAGGACGTCCGCGGACTCCACGGACAGGCTGCGGACGGTGTCCCTCAGCCGGCCCGAGTAGATGAAATCGAGGCGGGGCGTGTAGTACAGGGCGATGGTCGGGTGGAAGCGCGGGGAGTAGTCCGGCGGGGGCTCGTAGAAGAAGACGATGTTCCCCGCCCTTGTCTCGTAGGGGTAATACGGATGGCCGTGGGCGTCCGACAGCCACCGCGATTTGGGGCCTCCCGCGTAGATGGCCCGCAGGGCGGAGTGGATGATGGGACTCACGGGGAAGGGAATTTTCTCAGGGGTCGACGGCAGCCTGGGGGTGGCGCCCCGGAAGGATCCGCTGGGTAGGATGGCCTGCCGTTTCATCGTTCCTGCTCCCTGTTGCAGGGTTTGGGAAAGACCGCCGGATGCCGGGAGGATATTGCTACGCTGCGTCCCGATAGACATAGGGCCGTTCAGCCCGATTCGTCAAGCCGGAAGAATAAAGCCGGTGAATCCCAAGAAAAAACGGAGAGCCCCGGAGGGAAATATGGTACGTTCAGTGCGGCAGGATCGCCATGGAGGTCTCGAGATGACATCAGCCAATGCAGGGCAGGAAGAAAAGAATGTCTGGAAGGTCGTCCGCGTGGTCCCGGAAAACCATGAGGTGAACTCGGTCTACCTGGAGGGGACGGACGGGAAACTCGCAGCCCGGAAGGCCGGGCAGTTCGCCTCCATCCGGCTCGCCGGGCCCGAAGGCTGGAGCGAGCCGCACCCGTTCACCATCTCCGCCGCTCCCGAGGATGCCCTCCTGCGCTTCTCCATCAAAAAGGAGGGGGCCTTCACCTCGTCCATCCCCGGCCTGATGCCCGGCGATTCCGTGAAGGTTGCCGGACCCCTGGGTGTCTTCTGCCGGGGCATCGACGAGAAGCCCGAGATCGTCATGGTCGCCGGAGGGGTGGGCATCACGCCGTTCCTGAGCGTGCTGAGGCATTTCCGGAACGGCAAGGCAAAGAACAGGGTCCTCCTTTTCTGGGGGAACAAAACCCTCTCCGAGACCTTCTGCCTGGACGAGATCCGCGCCATGACCCGCGATCTCGACCTCACGGTGGTCCACTGCCTGAGCCGGGAGGAGTCGGTGGAAGGCCACTTCGAAGCGGGGACGCCGCGGATGCTTTTCGAGAAAGGGCGTATCAGCGCCGACATCCTGAAGCGGCACGGCGTGAAGCCGGGGGCCGCCTTCTACCTCTGCGGTCCGCCCCCCATGATGGATACAGCGCTGAAGGAGCTGGAAAGCCTGGGCGTGGACCCGACGGCGGTGGAGCAGGAACGGTTCGTCTGGAAGAAGTAGATGCCCATGCCCGGACACCGCACCCTCATGGGCTCCCCTGCAACAGGCATCCGGTGGATCTGCCGGCGAGCCGGGTGGATGCTCCTCCTGGCGGTCATTATCTTCGCGGGTTGCGGGGAGAAGGCGACCTCCGTCGCCACCGCCCTGCCGCCCATTGACGTCAAGGCCGATCCCGTCCAGGAGCCTTCCCCGACGCAGGAAAAAATCCGCATCAAGCTCAAGGCCGGCTTCGTGGACTTGGTCCCCGTGGCCCGGTACCGGATCGCCGCCGTCGTCGCCTCGAAGAGAAAGTACACCTCCGGGTGGGGCGCCGAGGTGATGCCCTTCGACCTGGCCCTCGTCTGGGGCCGCCTCACGGATCCGGACGTGGCCAAGAACCTGCAGATCAAGCACGACAACACCCGCCTCGCCTGGTTCCGGATCAAGGGGGAGGAGCCGCCCGTGAGCTTCGAATATGCCATGTCCCACGGATCCAACAACCATCTCATTCCGGCGACGGGAAACCTCTTCCGGGCCATCGACCGGGACGTGGGCGTCAAGGATCGTGTCGTGATCGAGGGATACCTGGTGAACGGCGAAGGGCTGATTGAGGGGCAGACCATCCAGTTGAAGACCAGCCTGACCCGCGAGGACTCCGACCGGGGGGCCTGCGAAATTCTGTACGTCACGTTGCTCAGGATCGGGGACCGGTTGTACCGCTGAAAAACGCCTCGATCTCCTTCATGCGTGCCGCCTCGCTCCGGTAAAGGGCGTGCGCCTCTTCCAGGGTCACTTTCTTGAACCAGATCCGGTTGCCCGGCATGGCCTGGGCCACCTTCGAGAGATCCGTCGAGATGACCGTCGCGATTTTCGTATAGCCCCCCGTGGTCTGCTCCACCAGGAGGATGATGGGCTGCCCGTCGGCGGGCAGCTGTACGTTGCCCGGGAGGACCGGCTCCGAGATGATGCTCTGGGGGATTCCCTCGTCATGATGGATCGGCGTGCCCTGGAGGCGGTAACCCATGCGGTCCGATTGGGGAGTCACCACGTAGTCGGCGTCGAAGAACGTCTCCATGCCGGAACGGAAGGCATCTTCCTGGGGCCCCGGCAGGGCCTTCAGGACGATGTCGGCCCGGTACGTCGGGATCCAGCGGAACGGGAGCCGGCGGGGTGCCGCCAGGAGGGCGCCGGCGCCCCGCCGGAGGACATCCTCCTTTTTCAGCGCCCTCCCCCCGACGCCGCCGATCTTTGCCTTCAGGCAGGTGGCGCGGCTTCCCATGACGACGGGGACGTCGATTCCCCCCGAGACGGCCAGGCAGGTCCGGCATCCGGTCGTGGCGAAATGGAACCGGAGGATGTCTCCCCCCTTCACCCGGAAGGACTTCCAGAGCGCCACCGGCCCGTCGTTGAGCGTTGCCCCCATGTCGGCCCCGGTCAGGGCCACGTCGGCTTCACAGAGGACCTCCAGGGCAGGACCCTGGAGCGTCAACTCCAGGACGGCCGCTTCCGGCGGATTCCCGACCAGCAGGTTGGCGATGCGGTAGGCGAACCCGTCCAGTGCTCCCGAAGGGGGGACGCCGCGGTCGATGAAGCTGTAGCGTCCGCCGTCCTGGACCGTCGTCAGGGAACCCGGTGAGAGCACGCGGAAAGCGTCCATCAACTCTTCTCCTCCTGGTGGACCCGGTCGAATTCCTCCTCCGGGATCGGGACGAAACGGATGCGGTCGCCTGCTTCATAGAGAAAGGGTGCCTCCCGCTCCGGGGCAAAGAGCGTAAGCGGCGTCCGGCCGATGATCTGCCAGCCCCCGGGGCTGTCCACCGGGTAGACGCCCGTCTGGGCCTCTGCGATGCCGACGGAGCCGCCGGGCAGGAGCGTCCGGGGTGTTTCCCGGCGCGGCGTGGCGATCCGCCGGTCGAGGCCGCCCAGGTAGCAGAAGCCGGGGGTGAAGCCGATCATGTAAATCGGATACTCCGTTCCGGAGTGGATGGAAACGACCTCCTCGATAGACAGGCCGCTGTGCTCCGAAACGACGCCAAGGTCGGGTCCGTGGACACCGCCGTAGCAGACGGGGATCTCGACGACGCGGGGCGGCGGGATCTCCACCTCCCGGAGATGACCCTCCAGTTCCGTGAGGACGGCCGACAGGCGCTCCGGGGAGGTCAGCAGGGGATCGTAACGGATGGACAGGGAGCGATAGGCGGGAACGATGGCCAGGACGCCCTCGGGGAGGTTCCGCTTCAGGAGGGTCGAGACGGCCCGGACCTTTTCGTTGATGGCGGGATCGATGGCGTCGCCGTACTCCACCAAGATGGCCAGGTCGCCGCTGTTCCGCAGCCGGGGCTTGTCGAGCGGGGCAGGCGCCACGGTTATTCCATCCTCCTTACCGACCGATGAAGGTTCCCAGGGGGGCGACGCGGATCCCGTCCTTCTCGAGAACGCCGCGGATCCGCTTCACCAGGGCCACCGCCGCGGGATTGTCGCCGTGAACGCAGAGCGTGTGGATCTCCATTTCGAGGACCGTCCCGTCGGTGGCGATCACTTTTCCCTCCCGGGCCATCAGGAGCGCCCGGGCGGAGGCCTCTTCCGGGTCCTCGATCACGGCCCCGGTCATGCTCCTGGGCGCGAGCTTCCCGTCGGGCGTATAGGCCCGGTCGGGAAAGGCCTCGAAGGCGACGCGGATCCCCGCCTCTTCGGCGATCCGGCTCACCAGCGGCGCCTGGGCGCCTCCCAGGGCGAGGTAGACAAGACGGCGGTCGATCCGGGCGACGGCTCCGATGAGGGCGCGAAGCATCGGTTCGTTCCCGACGCTCTCGTTGTACAGGCTCCCGTGCGGCTTTACGTGCTGCAGCGCCACGCCGTGGGCGTCGCAGAAGGCCCGGAGAGCCCCCGCCTGGTAGATCACGTAATCGCGGATTTCCCCGGGCGTGCATTCCATCTTCCGGCGGCCGAAACCGGCCAGGTCCGGGTAGCCCGGGTGGGCGCCCACGGCCACGCCGTTTTCCTTTGCCATTTGAACGGTTCGATACATGACACGAGCGTCGCCGGCATGGAAGCCACAGGCGACGTTCGCCGAGGTGATGTGACGGATCGCCTCGGCGTCCATCCCGAGTGTGTAGGCGCCGAAGCTTTCTCCCATGTCGCAGTTCAGGTCGATGCTCTTCATGGAGGCTCCTCCCGGCTCACTTCATCCGGTTGGGAAGGTAGAGGGCGATGTCGGGGAAGACCGTCAGCAGCACCGTCGCCACGACCATGAGCAGGAAGAAGGGCATCGCCGCTTTGGCAATCCGGAAGAGGCTGTCGTTGTTGAGCCCGCTGATGACGAAGAGGTTGAACCCGACGGGCGGTGTCACCTGGGCCAGCTCGATCATGATGACCAGGTAGATGCCGAACCAGACGAGGTCGAACCCGGCCGCCTCCACCAGGGGCAGGACCAGCGGGGCCGTCATGACGATCATGGAGAAGCCGTCGATGAGGCAGCCCAGGAACAGGTACAGAACCGTCAGGATGACGATGAGCATGTAGGGGGTGAGCTGCATCGAGACGACAAATTCCGTCAGGGCCCGGGTGATGCCAAGAAATCCGAAGACGTTCGAGAGGTAGGAGGCGCCCATGACGATGAGCATGATCATGCAGCTTGTCTTGATCGAGTTGATCATGCTCGTCCGGAAGACCTCCCAGGTGAGGCTCCGGGTGAGGGCGGCGAAAAACAGCGCCCCCACGACCCCCACACCTCCCGCCTCGGTCGGCGTGGCCCAGCCCAGGTAGATGCTTCCCAGCACGAGCAACACGAGGAGCACGACGGGGGCGATGGCCGGGATGGCCTGGAGGCGGTCCTTCCAGGTGTAGTGGTCCTCCGCCCGCGGTGCGAGGGCGGGGTTGATCAGGCAGCGGATGAAGATGTAGCCGCAGAAGAGAAGGACGATCATGAAGCCGGGGAGGAAGCCCGCGATGAAGAGCTTTCCGATGCTGACGTCGCCGATGATGCCGTAGACCAGCATGACCATGCTCGGGGGGATCAGGAACCCCAGCGTCCCCGCCCCGGCCAGCGAGCCGATGGACAGGTTCCGGTCGTAGTTGCGCTTTTCCAGCTCCGGGACAGTGATCTTCCCGACGGTGGCCGTCGTCGCCGCCGAGGAGCCGCTGACGGCGGCGAAGAACGTGCAAGCCAGGACGTTCACATGGATGAGCCGGCCCGGGATGGGGTCCATCCAGGGGGCAAGGCCGCGGAAGAGGTCCGCCGAGATCCGGCTCCGGAAGAGGATCTCCCCCATCCAGATGAAGAAGGGCAGGGCCATCATGGTCGAGCCGCTCGTGTTGTTCCAGGCGACGTTGGCGATGATGGAGCCGAAGGACACGTCGCTGAAAAAGAAGAAGCCGCCGATGCCGACGAGGAACAGGGAGATGCCGATCCAGACGGATCCCCCCAGGAACAGGATGAGGAGCCCGATGATCGTTGCCGAAACGGGTCCGAGGTCAGGTTGCATTCGTTTTCACTCCGCGGCGGAGAACCGCCCTTCCATGCTTCAATCCGCTTCCCTGCTCCGTGGGATCCGGAAAGCGGGGACCGTGCTACCGGCCGAGATCGTCGGCCTCCTCCAGGATGCGGATTCCCTCCGTTTCCTGCCTCAAAAGGGCGACGCCCTTCAGAAACTCCGCCAGGAACTGCAGGGTCATGAGTGCCGATCCAAGGGGCAGGAAGGCCTGGGGGATCGCCAGGTATGTCTCCGAGATCTGCATCGACCGGGACTCGTTGACGACGGAGTCCCAGAAGAAATCCCACGTGTAGGATGTCAGGGCCGCGCAGAACAGGAAGCCCACAACGAAGCAGGCCATGTTGAAGATGATGTGCGCCCGGCCCTTGAGGACATGGGGAAGGAACATCATCCGGATGTGCCCGCGCTCGCGGAGCGTGTAGGCCAGACCGGTGAAGGTCAGCATGGCCATCAGGTAACCCGAGTATTCATCGGTGATGTAGAGGGTTCCGGAGAAGAAGCTCCGGACGACGATCTCGCCGATGACCAGGAGCAGGGCCAGCACCATCAGGATGCCCGCCAGCCAGCCGCCGGCGCCGGAGAGACCGTCCAGGAAACGGATCCATGTTTTCAACTGCGTTTCTCCGAGAGGAATCAGGGGGGGCACGGACAGGGACAGCAGTAAAAAGGCCGGGGGACCGCGGGATAGGTCCCGGGCTCCCCCGGCTTCAACCTGTCACAACACGTTTCTTACCGTTTCACCTTCTTCATGAAATCGGCATAAATCTTCCTGGCGTCCGGCGGGGCGGTCTTCAGCCAGTCGGCCCGGATGCCTTCCGTGATCTTCTCGAGCTCGGCGATCTGCTTCTTCGTGGGCTTCACCGTCTGGATGCCGTTCTTGTTGCTGATGGCCTCCATGTCCTTGTCCCACTTCTTCACGCGGGCCCACATGGCGGTCTCCATCTCTTTGCCGGCCTTGACGAGGGCGTCCTGCTGGGCCTTCGGGAGCTTCTGGAAGGCCTTGAGGTTCACGGTGACCATGTTGGTGGCGATGGTGATGTTGAGGGGCTCGAAGTATTTCAGCACCTCCCAGAACTTGCCGTCCACGGCCGTGGGCGTCGAGGTCATGACCGAGTCGATCACGCCGGTCTGCAGCGACGTGTAGACCTCGCTGAAGGGGAGGGCCAGGGGCGTGGCGCCGACGGCTTCCATCACGAGGGCGCCGTTCTTGTCGTAGGTTCTCACCTTGAGCCCCTTCATGTCAGCGAGGCTCGTCACCTTCTTCTTGGTCCAGAGGCCCGCGCCCGGCCAGGGGGCGATGTAGAGGATCTTCTGGTTCCACTTCTGGGCGGCCTTGTCAAAATGGGGCCGGGAGACGTTCAGCAGGAGGTGAAGCTCGTCGAAGTTGCGGACGAGGAAGGGAAGGGTCACGATCTGGAAGACCTTTTCGTCGCCGGCCACGCCGCTGATGAGCATGTCGGAGACGGGGACCAGGCCGTCACGGACGACCTTCAGGAGTTCCGGGCCCTTGTATCCCAGGGCGCCGCCGGTCTGAACCATCAGTTCCAGTTCCCCGTTCGTGGCAGTCTTCACCTTGGCGGCGAACTCGGTCAGTCCGACGCTGTGCTCGTTCTTCGGGGGCCATACGGAGTTGGCGTTCCACTGGGTCTTGGCCAGGCAGGGCGAGGCAAGGAAGGCCGCAGCGACAACCATGACAAACAGCAGGGTCCAGGTCTTCTTCATCAATCCATTCTCCTTTCCTTGGTTTGATATGGGTGGGTGTGCATCCGGGGCGTTCGGCTCCATCGGCAAGCGGGGCCGATTATAGACCCTCGATCCGGCCAAAGCAAGCCCATTTGAAAAAAAATTCACCCATAAAAACAAGTCGTTGCATGTTTCTTGCGTTCACTCGGAGTATTCCGGCCGTCCATGTCCGGATTCCGTTTATCGGCTGCCTTCCCGGAGCCTTGTCCGTTCCGTGGGCCTGCCGGTGGTCCGCGGGAACTCCCCCAGGAGCTCCTCCACCAGAATGGGCGCATCCCGGATCGTTTCCCCGCAGGATCCTTCGCTCGTGACTTCGCCGTGCCATGCCGGTGCGTCCCCCGCCATGGCCGTGAAGACGAGGATGGCGATTTTCCTGGAGAACCGGGTCTCGGAGAAGGAGCCCTTGATATAGAGCCGTTCATCCATTTGATCCCCTCCCGGCCCGGCGGCGGTCGCGACCCGGACGGGCAGGCATTCATAGGAAACGACCAGCGTGATCTCCGGCCGGGTCTTGTCGCGGACGTACCCCCGGCTTGCGAGGATGCGCGTCACGCTGTCGATCAAAGCCCGTTCCGCCGCCGCGTTCTCGACGCCTTGCGGCAGGACGCGGAATCGGGCCGGTCCGTCCGGTATTCCGCCCCCGGATGTCCCGATACGGACGGACATGATGAGCGTTTCGGACGGCCCGGCGGCCTGAACAGGCGCTGCGGGCGGGAAGAAGAGGCCGGAGACGGCCAGCAGAAGGGCAAGGCGGACGGCGATGGAGTCCTTTCCCGGTGCGGTCTTTTTCACACGGGGAATGATTGTCTTCACGGTGCTGCCCCCTCCTTCCTTCCCTTTGCCTCGTCCACGAACAGAAGCAGCGTCCCGCCGGCCAGGAAGAGAAGGGCCACCGACAGGATGCCGATCCGGGAGGCCGCCGGTCCCTCAAAACCCGCGCCCCGGGCGGCCAGGCCCGACAGGCCGATGAGGGCGGGTCCGAAGATCACGGAGAACTTCCCCACCATGTTGAAGAAGCCGAAAAATTCGGCGGGCCGGTCCGGGGGGATGATCCGGGCGTAGAAGGACCGGCTCAGGGCCTGGATTCCTCCCTGGACGAGTCCGATGGCCGCCGCCATGACAAAGAAGTCCTCCCGGGTCCGCATCAGGCTGCCCCCGATGGTGACGAGGAGATAGACGCCGACGGCCAGCAGGATGGCCCTCTTCGTGCCGATGCGGTCTCCCAGGCGGCCGAAGGCCAGGGCGGCCGGGAAGCCGATGAACTGGACCATCAGGAGGGCCAGGATCAGGTCCTTCGAGGCGAAGCCCAGGGACAGCCCGTAGTCCACGGCCATGCGGATGATGGTGTCCACGCCGTCGATGTAGAACCAGTAGGCCAGGAGAAAGAGGAGAATCGTCGGGTAGCGGCGGATGCCCCGGATCGTCCCGGCGAGATTCTGCCAGCCTTCCCGGAACATGACGCCGATGGAGACCCGCTCTTTCCCGGCGGGCTCCCGGACCCAGAGAAACAGCGGGATCGAGAAGACGAGCCACCAGATTCCCACGGTGACGAAGGAGGCCCGGACCGCCTGGAGCGGATCGGCCAGTCCGAACCGGGCCGGGTCGAGGGTCATCCAGATGTTGACGGCCAGGAGGATCCCGCCGCCCAGGTAGCCAAGGGCATACCCGAGGGCGGAGACGCGGTCCATGTCCTTTCGGCCCGCGACCAGGAGGAGCAGGGCGTCGTAAAAGACGTTCCCGCCGGAGAAGCCGATGAGGGACAGCGCGTAGAGAATCGCCGCGGCCTGCCATTGGCCCGCCTGGACGAGGGACAGGCAGGCCGTGGTGAGGGCGCCCAGTCCCAGGAAGAAAAGAAGGAAGTGTTTCCGGGAGCGTCCCCGGTCGGCGGCGGCTCCCAGGAGGGGAAACAGGAACGCCGCGAGGAGTCCCGCGGCCGCATTGGTGAATCCCAGGCGGGCCGTACTGACGACCGGGTCCGTCCCGGCGCAGCAGAACTCCTTGAAGAAGACCGGCAGGAAACCGGCCATGACGGTGGTGGCGTATGCCGAATTCGCCCAGTCATAGAAGGCCCAGGAAAGGACGGAGCGGCGTCCCTGCGGCGATGACGGCGGATTTTCGATGTTTTCGGATTCGTTCATGATGAAAGGGGTTTACGGAGTCGAAGGGCGGGTGTATGATCCCGACGTTTTGTGATCCATAGCCTTTTTCCCGGGGATTGCCAAGCATTATGCCGCCGCTCCTGATGGATTCTGTCCATGCCCTCCTGGAGCGCCTCCGTGCGCGGTCGGGTGGGACCGTCCGCTTCGAGGAGCGGGAGAACCACCCCGTCCAGGCCACGGTGTCCATGGCCGGCCGGGGCGAGACGGCCCACCGCATCGTCTACCGGAAATCCCACGACGACGGGATCAACCATGCCGTCGCCGGCGGGTGCGCCCACCTCCTCCGTCTCTTCGACGCTCCGGAGGGGGAGCGGTTCGTTCCCGTCTCCAGCCGGAGGACGCTGATGACCTTCCTCATGGAGGAGGAAGAGGACCTGCGGCGCCTGACCGCCGTCTTCGGCCGCGAAAAGATCCGGGACATGGCGGTGATGTGGTACGAGGGGGCGGTGTTCCAGCTCACGCGGATGCCTGCCGACATCATGGTGGAGAAAGGGCTCTACGACGCGCTGCCGGAGCTGCGTCCGGTCCAGGCCCGGATGCTGCGCCAGCAGTGGCGCTCCGCCATCAACGTGCTCACCCCGGACGCCCGGCAATACATGCCGAAGCGGATCCACTTCGCCGCCAACGTGATGAACTTCGCCTTCTTCAAGATTCTCGAGGACCACCTCCGCCTCGACTGGACGGCCCCCTACATGAAGACGATCTTTCTCTTCGACGGCGGCGAGCTGGCGGAGATGACCCGGCGGGAATACGGCGAGGGTCACGCCGGCGACCGGGCCATGATCGACCGCTGGGCGTCGAAGGTGGGCCTGGAGGGATGGTTCGAATGGATTCCCTGGCGGGAGAGGCCCTGAGCGGCGCCTTCCGCATCAACCCAGCCAACCGATCAGGATTGCGCCCGCCTCGCCCACCCGCTCCGCAGGACCGCCCATTCCGTGATCAGAAGCTACCACATGGCCGGTCTCAAAACAGGGTGGCTTTTTCCCCCGAATTCGAATACAGGGAAGGCCGGTTAAGTGTCCAAAGCAGGAAGGAGCCGCTTATGAAAGAGAATAATTCCGTTTTCCGCGGGGCGTCCCGCTACGTCCTCGACGACGAGCTGGCCAAGATCGTCAACGTCTCCATGGCCCTGGAGATGCCCCTCCTCCTCAAGGGGGAGCCCGGCACGGGCAAGACCATGCTGGCCCACGCCATCTCCGAGGCCCTGAACATGCCGCTGATCATCCTCAACGTCAAGTCCAGCATGAAGCTGGTGGACGCCCTCTACCAGTACGACACGCTGACCCGCCTCAACGACAGCCGCTTCGGCGACTCGAAGCGGGACGTCAGCAACATCGAGGAGTACATCCGCATGGGCAAGATCGGCCAGGCTTTCACCGCGGACGTCCGGACAGTGCTGCTCATCGACGAGATCGACAAGGCCGACACGGATTTCCAGGACGACATGCTGGACGTCCTCGACCAGATGCAGTTCGACATCATCGAGGTCGACAAGACCATCACGGCCCGGAACCGCCCGGTCATCATCATCACGTCCAACGCCAAGAAGGACCTCTCGGACCCCTTCCTGGGACGGTGCAACTTCCACCACATCGCCTTCCCGGACCCGGACATGATGCGCCTCATCCTGGACGTCCATTTCCCGAACCTGAACCGGGAACTGGCGGACGTGTGCATCGCCACGTTCTACCGCCTCCGGGAGTTCACGGGGATCGAAAAACGGCCCGCCACGCGGGAGCTGATCAACTGGATCCGCGCCGTCAAGGCCGATCCGGACTTCAAGGTGTCGTCCCTCAAGCAGGGCGGTGTGCCCTACCTGGGGGTACTCTTCAAGAAGAGCCTGGACCTGGAGAACGCAGGCCGGCAGCTCCGGATGCGCGCATAGGGAGCAGGACGTGTTCGTCGAATTCTTCTATACCCTCCGGGACCGGGGAGTTCCCGTCAAGCCCACGTCCTTTCTGAAACTCCAGAAGGCGCTCGGGATGGGGCTCATCTGCTCCGTGGAGGACTTCTACACCGCCGCCCGGTCGATCCTGGTGAAAAGCGAGCGGTACTTCGACACCTACGACCAGGTGTTCGCCCACCATTTCCGGGGGGTGGTCCTGCAGGAGCCGGAGGACGAGGAACTGTCGGAGATGGCCCGGGCCCTCCTGGAGGAGTGGCTGAAAAGCCCCGAGGACGTCGCGGCGGCCCTGGGCATCGAGCAGGAGAAGCTGGCGGAAATGACGCCGGAGGAGCTGATCCGGTACTTCTTCGACCGCCTCAAGGAGCAGACGAAGGCCCACCACGGGGGCAACCGGTGGATCGGCACGAAGGGGACGTCGCCGGTGGGCCACTCCGGGGACCACCCGGGAGGGATGCGGGTGGGCGGGCGCTCGCGGAACAAGTCGGCCATCAAGGTGGCCATGGAGCGGCGCTACCGGGACTACTCCCAGGAAGGCCCCCTGACGGAGAGCCAGATCGGCGAGGCCCTGAAGAAACTGCGCCGGATGACCCCGGCGGGCCCCCGGGACGTGGTGAACGTCGACAAGACCATCTACGAGACGATTCGCAACGGCGGGGAGATCGACATCATCTTCGACCGCCGCCTCAAGGACCGCCTCAAGATCATCCTCATGATCGACAACGGCGGCTGGTCCATGGATCCCTATGTGGCCATCGTCCAGACCCTCTTCAATTACGCCCGGAGCCAGTTCAAGGACCTGAACATCTACTACTTCCACAACACGATCTACAGCCGGGTATTTCAGGATCCCCAGCGCCACCGGAAGCCCGAGCGCCTGGAGGAGTTCATCCGGAAGGACCCGGAGACCCGGCTGATCTTCGTGGGCGACGCCAGCATGGCCCCCTACGAGCTGATGCACGTCAACGGCTCCATCTACATCGACCAGAGGGAGCACCAGGCCAGCATCGACCGGCTGAAGTTTCTCTCCCGGACCTTCCGGCACTCTGTGTGGCTGAATCCCCAGACCGAGGACGAGTGGGGCTACACCTGGACCGTCGGGGTCATCCGCCAGGTCTTCCCCATGTTCGAGCTGTCGCTGGACGGGCTGGATAAAGCGGTTCAGTACCTGATGTCCCGCCATTGAACGACGGGCTGTTGAAAACAGGCCGTCTGCTGCGTTTCCCTCATCCCCAGCCACTCGACGTACGGATAAAGTACGCCTCGAGGCTGGGAATTTCGGGGGCCTTGCATCCGGGTATTTTTTTGAACAGCCCGCCATATGCTTCTGGCAGGGACGTCCCAATTGCTGCTCTGGAACCGACCGGCCGCGATCCTGCTACTGGCCGGTTCGGTCGGGGCGCGGGGGCTGCCACGGGGGCTTCCGCCGTCGCGAAAACGTTTCCTTCCTCTGCCTTTTGAAACCGGGAAGCCGTGAAGAAGGAAACGTTTTCCAATGGCTCCTCTGGAAACCCCCGGTCGCGCCCCCGCGGACGTCGGCCGGTAAATAGGGACACTTCCCCTATATTTACTCACGAAAGTCAATCCGGGGAGAGTGGCTTCCCGGAGCGCGAATCGCGGCTTTTTCGGGCGACCCTGCCGTCGCAGCGCAGCACCCGCAAAGTCATCCGTCTCTACGCCGTCCGGCACGAGTTATGACTTTGCATCGGCGCGAGACGATGCAGGGTCGAAAAACGCTTCTGAGCGCGGGGGAAGTCTCCTCGTGTTTCTATTTGATCAGCTTGAAAAGTTCCTTCGCCTTCGGGTGGGCCGCTGTTTCCAGAAGTTCGAAGAGGATCATCTCGGTGCTTGCCGGGATGGCTCCCTCGGCGGTCATCCGGCCGATGCCGATCTCCCGGTTGGCCGCGGTTCTTGACGACACGGCGTCGGCGGCCAGGTGGACCTCGAACCCCGCATCGAGCAGGTCTATGCAGGTCTGGTAGACGCACACATGGGCCTCGATCCCCAGGAGGATCAGCTGTTCCCGGCCGGTGGCCTTGAGCGCCGCGGCGAACGGCTCGTGGCGCCAGCAGCTGAAGGTCTCCTTCACGACGGGCTCAATGTCCGGCAGGATCTCCCGGATTTCGGGCACTGTCCCGCCGATCTTCACCTGTTCGGTGAGAATGACGGGGATTCCCAGTGACCGGGCTCCCTGGAGGAGCTTCCGGCAGTTCTGGAGGAGGAACTCCCGGTCGTCCATGGCGCGGTAGAGATTTCCCTGGATGTCGATGGCTACCAGGATCGCCCTGTCGATCTTCAGCATGTCTTTTGGTCTCCCTTGCTTAAAAGAGAAGGTTTCCGGAGCGGGCCTGTTCGTGGCCGGTCCGCCGGGGCACACGGTCAGGAGTCGCAGCCGGGTTTCTCTCCGCCCCCGCTGCCGAACGGCACTTTCCTGGGCGGGCCGGCCCGGAAGAGGGAACTCGTCAGCGGTGTTTCCGGCAGGATTCCCTGCAGGAAAGAGGCCGTATCGAGGAGGGCGTCCAGATCGATCCCTGTATCGATTCCCATTGAGCGGAAGAGGAACACCAGATCCTCCGTGGCCACGTTTCCCGATGCCCCCGGCGCAAAGGGGCAACCGCCCAGGCCGCCCAGGGCGGAGTCGAAGACCCGGATTCCCGTTTCCCAGGCTTTCAGGGCGTTGGCCAGGCCCAGGCCCCGGGTGTTGTGCAGGTGCACACCGAAGGTGACTTCCGGGAAAGCGGCAAGACAGGCCTTCAGGATCGTTTCCACCTGTGCGGGATATCCCCAGCCGACGGTGTCGCAGAGTGTGATCTCCCGGATCCCGAGCAGGATGGTTTTCTCCACGTACTCCAGGATCACCGCCGTCTCCAGGTAGCCTTCAAAGGGGCAGCCGAAGACGGTTGCCAGGTTGACCCGGAAGGAGAGGCCGGGGGCCCGGTCGAACTCGCCGAGAACCAGCCGGAGCGCTGAGAGAGACTCCTCCGGCGTCTGGCGGACGTTGTTCTGGTTGTGGGAGCGGCTGACGGAGAAAAAGAAGTCGAGCTTGCTCACGCCCGCCTCTACGGCGTCCCGGGCTCCCTGGAGATTCGGGACCAGGGTGGTCAGAATGACACCGCTGTCCCGGAGGTCACGGACATCCGCCAGGACCTCCTTCATGTCCCGGAACTGGGGAATAGCCCGCGGATTGACGAAGGCGCCCGCCTGGATCTCCCGTACGCCGCAGGCCGCCAGCCGCCGGATCAGGTCGGTCTTCCGGTCCGTCGCGACGAAGACGGACAGGTTCTGGAGGCCGTCGCGGGGCCCGACTTCGACGATGCGAACTCCTGCCGGTTTCATGAGCGGCTGCCTGGGGGAAGGGATTCCGGATTGTTCATCAGGATGCTCATTCTAAAGACAGGGGTCCGGAAAGTCAATGACATTCAGGGAGTTGGATGAATCAGGGGCGGAGAGATCCCCTTTCGGCACCGATGAAGGCAAGGGACGGGAGGACGGGGTTCTCACCCCTGGTGATGTCATTCCTGCCGGTCGAGGATCGACTGCCCTTTTCCATTGCGGATATCCTTGACAAAAATTGATTTTTCGCATAGGCCACGGCCATGAAAATCGCGCGCTTTTCCGTTGCTTTGATTGTCGCCTGGGGTCTGGCGATTTTTCTTTTTGGCGGGTCTGTCGAGGCCCAGTCCCTGCCGGATCTCGTACGCCCGGTGCTGAAGGCCCGTCTGGACGGTCCGGCAAACGGCGCACCGCCGCTCTGCCGCGCCGAAACGCCCTGCCGCTCGGCCCGCCTGGCCGATTTCTATCGCCAGCGCTCCTTCGGACCGGCCTGGGTCCTGAAAAACGGGCCTTCCCCGCAGGCGGACCGCCTGCTGGCGGTACTGTGGACAGCCGGACAGTACGGGCTCAGCCCCACCGATTATCATTACGAGGCCATCCGGAACCTTCAGTCATCCTGGAGAATCGCCGGAAAATGGACGCCTGCCGAGGGTGCCGAATTCGATCTCCTGTGCACCGATGCCTTCATGCTCTTCGGGTCGCATCTTCTTTCCGGTGTGGTGGATCCCAACGGGCTGTTCCGGATGTGGGAGGCCCGCCCGCGTTTCGTCGACTGGCCGGCCTATCTCCAGGATGCCCTGGCGGCCCAGACGGTGGACGTCCACCTGCAGGTTCTCAAACCGGAATACCCGGGATACGACCGCCTTGTCGCCGTGGCTGCCGACTATGCGAAGATCGCCACCGGGGGTGGATGGCCCGTGATTCCACCGGGCAAGTCCCTGAAAATGGGTACGAGTGATCCGAGAGTACCGATCCTCCGGCGGCGCCTGATTGCCGGCGGCGACCTTGCTCCGGCCATGGCCTCCGAGGATCCTCGATTTGACGAGGCCCTCGACCAGGCCGTCCGCAGATTCCAGCGCCGCCATGGCCTGGCGGAAGACGGGGCCGTCCAGAAGGAGACCCTGAAGGCCCTCAACGTTCCGGTGGAGCGCCGGGTAGCCCAGATGCTCGTCAATCTCGAACGCTGGCGCTGGTTGCCCCAGGAGGTGGGGAGCCGGTTCCTGTTCATCAACATCCCGGATTTCAGCCTGACGGCCGTAGAAAACGGGCGTGCTCCGCTGAGCATGCGGATCGTCGTCGGGCGGCGGTACAGCCGGGACCCGAAGATCGACTACCGGACGCCGGTCTTCACGGGGCGCATGACCCGCCTGGAGATCAATCCATACTGGAACGTGCCCCACAATATCGCCTTCCGGGAATACCTGCCGAAACTGAAGAAGGATTCGCTTTCCCTCCAGAAGCAGGCCATGAAGATCATCATCGGGCGGGATACCGTCGTGGACCCGCAGACGGTGGAATGGGAGAAACTCAACGAGCAGTCGTTCAAGAAGTACCGCATCCGCCAGGACCCGGGGGCCTTCAACGCCCTGTCCCACATCAAGTTCCTTTTTCCCAACCGGTACGATGTGTATCTCCACGACACGCCGCAGAGGAGCCTGTTCAAGCGGACGGTCCGGGACTTCAGCCACGGCTGCATGCGGGTGGAAAAACCGGTTGACTTGGCGGTCTATCTTTTGCAGGATGACGTAAACTGGTCCCGGGAAAAGATTCAAGCCGCCATCCGCAAGGGAAGGAACATGGGCGTGGAACTCCCGGCGCCGGTCACCGTGCACATCGCCTACTGGACCGCCTGGGTGGATCCTGACGGAACGGTCCAATTCCGGGACGACATCTACCGATACGATTCCGTGCTCGAGGCGGTCATGGGCACGAAAACGTCCATCCTCGCGGCGTGGAACGGCGGCCGGACGGCTTCCGCTTCTGCCGAGAAGGGAACACGGATGGGAAAAAAGAAAAATATGCTGGGAACCGGCAGGGAGGGAAATACGACGTGGATGAGAAGCGCTACGAACTGAATGTCCAGCTCGCCCAGATGCTCAAGGGCGGCGTGATCATGGATGTAACGACGGTCGAGCAGGCCCGGATCGCCGAGGAGGCGGGGGCTGTGGCGGTCATGGCCCTCGAGCGCGTCCCCGCGGACATCCGCGCCCAGGGCGGGGTGGCCCGCATGTCGGAGCCGGGGCTGATCCGGAAGATCAAGGAGTCCGTCTCCATTCCCGTCATGGCCAAGGCACGGATCGGACATTTCGTCGAGGCCCAGCTCCTGGAGGCGCTGAAGATCGACTACATCGACGAGAGCGAGGTCCTGACCCCGGCCGACGAGGAATGCCACATCGACAAGACGAAATTCTCCATTCCTTTTGTGTGCGGGGCCCGCAACCTGGCGGAGGCCCTGCGCCGCATCGCTGAGGGAGCGGCCATGATCCGCACGAAGGGCGAGGCGGGGACGGGGAACGTCGTGGAGGCGGTCCGGCACATGCGGACCATGAACCGGGAGATCCGGCAGCTCGTGAACATGCCCCTCGAAGAGGTGACGGGCTTTTGCAAGGTCAACGGCATGCCCTACGAGCGGGCCCTGAAGGTCCGGGAACTGGGCCGCCTGCCGGTGGTGAACTTCGCAGCCGGAGGCATTGCCACGCCGGCCGATGCGGCGTTGATGATGCAGCTCGGCTGCGACGGCGTCTTTGTCGGCTCGGGGATCTTCAAATCCTCCAACCCGGCCGTCCGGGCCCGCGGCATCGTCAAGGCCACGGCGTTCTTCAACGATCCGGAAAAAATCCTCGAAGCGTCCCTGGACCTGGGGGAGGCCATGCCGGGTCTCGAAATCGGCCAGATTCCCCAGGACCAGCTGCTGGCGGGGCGGGGCTGGTGATCCGGCGTTAGCCGTCCTTTTTCTCCCGATGCTGAATTCTCCCGAATCATCAAACCGGCCGGAGCCCGTGCTGGGCGTCCTGGATCTCCAGGGCGGGGTCCTCGAGCACCTGGATCACCTGGAGCGCCTCGGAATCCAGGCCCTGCCCGTCAAGAGGCCCGAAGACATGACCGGGCTCTCCGGCCTGATCATCCCGGGCGGCGAAAGCACCTGCCTCTCAAGGCTGCTCCGGATCTTCGGGGTCGACGAGGCCATCCGCAGGGAGCATCGACGGGGCATGAAGATCTGGGGGACCTGTGCCGGCACGATCCTCCTGGCCACCCGGGTCCGCGGGGAAATGTCCCACCTGGGCCTCATCGACATGGAGGTGGAGCGGAACAGCTTCGGCAGCCAGCTCGACAGCTTCACGGCCACGGCCGTTGTCCCCGCCGTTTCCCCCGATCCCATCCCGCTCACGTTCATCCGCTCCCCCAAGATCCTGGAGGTTGGAGAAGGCGTGAACATCCTGCTCCGGATGAATGATTTCATCGCCGCCGTGGAGACCCCGGACGCCCTGGCGACGGTTTTTCATCCCGAGCTGACGGGGAGCACCGCCTTCCACCGCTATTTTGCCGCCAAGTGCGGCCTTCAGGCGGCGCCGGACGTCCCGTCCCTGGATCCCTCCTGGACCCGGACGAGCTGGACCCGGCACGCCAGGGTCCGCTGACGCCATGCACGTCGAGCAGTTCCGATACAGCGCCGACAACCTGGCCTATCTCGTGTGGAACGATGCGGGGGGAATCGCCGTCGACGGCGGTGCCGTGGAAGAGATCCTCGGGTTTCTCGCGGACCGGCACCTTCCGCTCCTGTATGTGACCAACACCCACCGCCATTACGATCACACCCTGGGCAACGATGCGCTCCTGGCGGCGACGAAGGCCCGGCTTGCGAGCCCCGATTCCCTGGACGAGGGGAACGGGATCGATTGGGGCGGAGAAACGCTGTTGATCCACCCGACGCCGGGCCACACGGAGGACTCGGTGTGTTTCCAGGCCGGGTCCGTGCTCCTTACGGGGGACACTCTGTTCAACGGGACGGTGGGAAACTGCTTCTCCGGGGACCTCCTCGGCTTCCTCGGCTCCATCCGGCGGCTGATGGCCCTTCCCGATGAAACGATGATCCTGGCCGGCCACGACTACGTCCGGGATTCGATGCTCTTTGCCAGGAGACTGGAGCCGTCCAACCTGCCGGCCCTTGAGGCGTACTGGCGGACCTACGATCCGGCGTTCGTCTGCTCGTCCCTCCGGGAGGAGCGAAGCATGAACCCCTACCTGCGGTTCAACGACCCGGGGATCGTCGCGGTCCTCAAGGACCGGGGACTGCCCCGGGCGACGGAGGAGGAGCGGTGGCTGTCCCTCATGTCCATCGAGTAGGAGCCGCCCCCGGAGGTGGGACTCTACCAAGGCACCATCGAGGAAATACGGTTGCAGGAGGTTGCGGATGCCCAGGAAAGACGGGAAGGTGTTCTGCCTGAACCACCCGGAACTGGAAATGGTCCTCCAGAACGAGGGAAACGAACGGACGTTCCACGTGATCCGCCTCGCGACCCTTTCCCGGCATGGACGGATCGAAATGGAGAACAAGTCCACGGGCTTCGACATGTATTCCTGCCGGGAATGCGGCTACTGCGAGACGTACCTCACGGCGGCGGAGCTGGAAATCCTGAAGAAAAAGCAGTAAGCCGGGAGGCCCCTTCAGCGGAGGTCCAGGCGCCAGGACCGGAGCCGCCGCACGGGATCGTAGGACTCCTTGGATTTGGCCAGGTCCGCGAGACCCATGTCGCTTTCCTTGTTGATGAACTCGAACCCGGCGAAGAGGAGACGGGCACACTCCCGGTCCAGGTACTGGTAGAGACCCCGGACGTGGGGATAGGCCTTCTCGAAGTTGAGGGTCGCCATGGCTCCGTTCAGCCGGGAAGCGATTCCGAAGGCGCTTACGGCCCCGTCGATGCGGACCAGGATCCCGATCCCCTCCAGTGCCTCCAGGTTTTCCAGGGCGGCGATCACGGCACGGCGCTCGCAGGCGAGCATGTCCTCCCCGAAGGGATCGCAGCCCCCCCGAAGATGGCACCACTCGTCCAGGAACACCAGGCACTCCGGCACATTCTCCCGGCTGATCGGCTCCACCGCCACCCGTCCCCGGTTCCCGTAGGCCCTCTCGAACTGGTTGATCAGATTTCGTTTGCGGATGTAGCGGTTGCCCTTCAGCGTCGCCAGGTCGGCCGTCCGGTAGATGTAGTCCATGTACTCGGGCTGTTCGGTGAGCCGGAACCGGGTCTCCAGAACGGGCCGCCCGATCCGCTCGACCCGGTCGTCCGGGACGAACCAGAAACACGGAATGCCGGCGTCTTCGGCAAGCCGGACGAGGTCGTCGACCCCGAGTTCATCCGGTGGCGGGACGGGGAGAACCAGGTAACGGTCCTCCGGATCATGGTCCGACTGGAAGGACAGGATCGCCGAGGCTCCGTCGATCCGCCAGGCGGTCCGGTAGAGATGCCCGTTCCAGGTCATGAGCGAGAGAAGCGAATAGGGGGAGAGATCGTAGGCCTGCCTCTCAAAGTAGGGCTTCAGGATGGCGTAATCACCGATTTCCAGGGGTTTCGAGGTCATTTATCTCTGCAGCATGGCCAGGGCCCCGGGCACGGGCCGGAACCCGAGGGGCCGGTAGAAGTCTTCCGTGTTTCCGGCGGCGATGAGGCCGACCCAGCGGATCCCGTCCGCGTTGAGCCGCTCGACGATTCCCCGGACGAGGTCGCTCCCGATCCCCCGGTGTCGCATACCTTTCTCCACCGTCACATCCTGGATGTAGGCGTCGCTGACGCCGTCGCTCAGGACCCGCCCCATGGCGACCAGGCGTCCCTGCGAGAACGCCGCCAGGAAGCAGTAACTGCCCGCCACGATCCGGCCGATATCTCGCGGGTCCGGGTCCGCTACATTTTCCCACCAGCCCGCTTCGCGGTACAGGCCGAGGATCTGCAGGGCTTCCTCTTCGGTCGGGGCGGTGAGAAAACGGAACTCGATCATGGCGTTTCCCCCTGTCATCCCTTGTAGATGTAGCGCTCCAGGAGACGGTGATAGGGGGTCCACCCGGAATCCTCTTCCGGCGAGGACTCGATGAAGGTCTGGAGGGCGTTGACCTTGGCGTCCAGGTCGTCCATGTGGTGGACGATCAGGGCCTCCAGGGTCTTGGGCCTCTTGGGGGAGCCGAACTCCAGGACGCCGTGGTGGCTCAGGATCAGGTGCCGGAGGGCCATGGCGGCCTGTTCCGGAAAGTCCGGCAGTTCGGCCAGCCGGGCGTCCAGCATCTCGACCCCCATGACGATGTGTCCCACCAGCCTCCCCGCATCGGTGTACTCCACCATGCGGTCGTAGGAGAACTCGTGGACCTTGCCGATGTCGTGGAGGATGCCGCCGGTGATGAGGAGGTCCCGGTCGGCGCCGGGATAGTGATCCGCTGCCCGCTCCAGGAGTCTCGTCACCGACAGGGTGTGCTCCAGGAGCCCCCCGAGGGTGTTGTGGTGGAAACTCTTGGCCGCGGGGGCCCGCTTGAAGCGGCCCACGAGGGCCTCGTCCCGGAAGAAGGCCGTGAGGAGGGCCTTCAGGTGGGGGGTCGCGATCCGGTCCACGAAGCCCATGAGCTCGGCAAACATCGCCTCGGGATCCCCGGCGCTCGCGGGAAGGAAATCCATCGGATCGACTTCGCTCTCGTCCAGTTTCTTGAGCCCCAGGACGTTGAGCTGGACGGCGTCCCGGTAGCTGACGGCCCGGGCGTTGACCTGGACGAAATCCCCTTTTTTGAAAGCCTGGTCCCATTCGGGGGCGTGGTCCCAGACCTTGCCATCCACCTCTCCCGTGCGGTCCTTCAGCTTGAGGCTGAGGTAGGGGGCCCCCTTCTGGGAAAAGGCCATGTTCTTTTCCGCTACCAGGAAGACATCGCTGACCTTGTCTCCCTGCCGGATATCCCGGACAAACACATTTTTCATGTCGTTCTTCCTATTCGTTCGTCGTGTGAGTAGATGTTCATGGATCTCTTCCGGATCCTTCCGACCAGGGTGATGCCCGCCCGCTCCGCGGAGCGGACCGCCTCCGTCGTGGGTACGCCCAGGGAAAGCAGGATGGGGATTCCCATCACGATCGCCTTGGATACGATCTCCACGGAGGCACGCCCCGTCCTGACGAGGAACTTCTCCGAGCAGTCGATCCCGTTCAGAAGGGCGTAGCCGGAGAGCATGTCCAGGGCGTTATGGCGGCCGATGTCCTCGCGGACGGCCAGAAGCCCGTCCGGATCGGCCAGGGCGGCGCCGTGGACGCCCCGGGTCCTTTCGTGGAGCACACAGGCCTCCACGAGATCGTCGACAAGGCGCAGGACCTTCTCCGGCGGGATCGTCGGCATCCCGGCTTTCAGGATGGGACCGGCGGGACGGCGGCGTCCGCTCCGCCCTCCGCTGGACGTGATGGTGTCTCCTCCGGTTGTCTCCTCTGCAGCGGCTGTCCCGCCGACACTCGTGATCTCCACCGTCAGGACCTCCCCCGGCCATGCCGGGTCCGGCGGCCCGTCGGGCATCTGCTCGATGCGGCCGATGTCCCCGGCCCGCCCGATCCGGCCCTCGGAACGGAGAAAACCGACCGCCAGCTCTTCGGCGTGTTCTCCCGTGCAGGCGATGGCGGCCATGCGCCGCCCGTCCAGCCGGACTTCCAGGAGCACTTCCCGGATTACCGGCAGGCTGGTGGTCCGGAAGGCGCCCTCGCGGAAAACCAGGATGTCCATGATCTCAACGGGATCCGTTCTACGGGAGGTCATCCTTCTCCTTCTCCCGGAGGACCCGGTGGTCTCCCACCCGGATGGTCAGCTTCGACTGGTCGAAGTATTCCATCAGGGGAATGATGAATTTCCGGGACAGGCCCGTCAGGTCCTTGAAGTCCGTCGGATTCGCCTTGCCGGCCTTCCGGAGGAAGGCCCGGTAGTCCTCCCGGAGGCGTGCGAGGGCATCCCGGTGGAAGTGCAGGTCCTCGTTGATCCGGATCAGGATTCCCTCCTGGATGAGAACGCCCAGGATCTTGTCGGCCTCCTTCTTCCGGTCCCGGAACCGCTCCGCGAACTCCCGGACCGTCGGCGGTGCATAGCCCGCTTCCTGGTAGATCTGCAGGATTTCCCCGCGAAGGTCTTCGTGGCTGCCCTTCCAGTCCACCCGGTGCTCCTCCAGGCGGGCCGACTCCCTCTCCAGGATTACCCGGCCGGCCTTCTCCAGGTCCCGGAGGGCGGAGGCGAAGAGCTTCTGCGGGATATAGGACCCGGCGGTGCTCCGCAGCTCCTCCCGCGGCATTCCCTCTTTCAGCGGGTTTTTTTCATGATAGGATCCGAGGGTCCGCAGGATTCGCTCCTGGACGTCGTCATGGGCGATCCGGGACACGGCCCGCCACTCGTCCCGGTCCGTGAGGATCGCCCGGCGGTCCGTGAACAGCCTCTCCAGGGTCTTGCGCAGGGTTGCTTCCGGGATGCCCGTGCGGACCACCAGCTCGCTGATCGCCGCTCCGGCGAAGCCCGACCGGTCGAGGATGACGGACACCCGCTCCGCTTCGTCACCCGACGCCAGGATCTCGAACTCCCGCAGGGTTTGATCCCCATGGGCCTTGTGTTTCCGGGCCAGGGGATCCAGGATCGCTCCGCCGCCCAGGGTGGTGACGGGGGAATAGCTGCGGATGACGTAGCGGTCCCCGGCCAGGGCCACCACGGGGTTTTCGAGGAAGAACTGGGCATGGGCCTGCCGGCCCGGTGCCAGCTCCACCCCCTCCGGGAGGAGGATCCGGGCCATGGTCTCGCTGGTTCCCGTGTGAAAACGGACCAGTGTGCGGTTCTTGAGCTTCTTTTCCTGGCCTGCCAGGTACTGGAACACGGTGTCGATGCGGCGGGTCGGCTCGATGGTTCCCGGCCGCGCCAGCACTTCGCCCCGCTCGACGGAATCCCGGTCGAGTCCCTGGAGGTTGACGGCCGCCCGCTGCCCCGCCTCGGCCTCCGTCATGGTCTCATTGTGCACCTGGATGCCCCGGACCCGGGCCTTCTGGCCGGGCGGCAGCAGGACCACCTCTTCGCCGACGGAGATCCGGCCGGTGGCAACGGTGCCGGTGACCACCGTCCCGAAGCCCCGCATGGTGAAAACGCGGTCCACGGGAAGGCGGAAAAGCCCGGCGTCGGTCTCCTCCTCCACCAGGGCGGCGGTCTTCTCGATGGCCGCCAGGACGTCCGGGATCCCCTCGCCCGTCAGTGCCGAAACGGGGGCGAGGGGCGCGTTTTCGAGAAAGGTTCCCTGGAGGAATTGGCGGATGTCCTCGGTGACCAGGTCGAGCCAGTCCCGGTCCACCATGTCGATTTTCGTGAGGGCCACGACTCCCCGGCGGATTCCCAGGAAGGTGCAGATGGCCAGGTGTTCCCGCGTCTGGGGCATGACGCCCTCGTCGGCGGCGATGACAAGGACGACGAGGTCGATCCCGGCGGCGCCGGCCACCATGTTCCGGATGAAGCGTTCGTGCCCCGGAACATCCACCACGCCCAGCGTCTGCCCGCTTGCGGTTTTCAGAAAGGCAAAGCCCAGCTCGATGGTGATGCCGCGCTGTTTCTCCTCTTTGAGACGGTCCGTGTCGATCCCGGTCAGGGCTTTCACCAGGGCCGTCTTCCCGTGATCCACATGTCCCGCCGTGCCGACGACGATATGCCTCATGATTTCCCCATTCGGCGGGCAATCTAACAGAATCGCGGGGGATTCACAATCCGAAACGTCCCCGGGCGGGCGCGGCGCATGCATGCGCGCCCCTCGTCCCTGCGGCCGGACGGCTGGTCCGGATGCCGGAATCGTCGGGGACGATCCGGTGCGCCGGAGCCGGGGGTACTTTTTTATTGAAATCGGGCAGCGGGATTGATAAGCATGGCTCCTTTGAGGCAATCTGATATCAACATGCGGATTCTCGGGCTGGATTACGGGGAAAAGCGAATCGGGGTGGCGGTGTCCGACGAGCTGGGGATCACCGCCCAGGGGGTGACGGTCATCGAGCGAAAGAATCGCCGGGCCGACCTCGACGCCCTGCAGCGCCTCATCGAGGAGTACGCAGTGGAGAAAGTGGTGGTTGGATACCCGGTGCGGATGGACGGCACGAAGGGGATCCAGTGTGAAAAGGTAGACCGGTTTGCCCGGCTCCTGGAAGAGGCGTTCGGACTGCCCGTTCTTTTCCAGGAGGAGCTCCTGACGACGAAAGAAGCCGAGGAGATCCTGAGGAATGCCGGGACAGGCCGCAAAAAGCGGAAGGCCGTGGTTGACAAGCTCGCCGCCGTTCTCATCCTCAGATCCTACCTGGACCGCCCGGCCATTTCCTCCGTGGAAAAAGCGTGAACATGCCGGGAATCAAGATCAAGTGGAAGACCCTCCTTCTCCTTCTGGTGGGGATCGCATTCATCTTCCTGACATCCTTCCTCTATTTCGCTTTCAGCCCCGTCGACGACCGGCACGTCACCTCCACGGTCGACATCCCCAGGGGAACCGGATTCGTGGAGATCGTCGACATCCTGGAGAAGACGGGCCTTGTGCGGAACAAGCCCTATTTCTACACCCTGGCGATCCTGAAGCGGTCCAGCCGCCACATCCGGGCCGGGGAGTACGAACTGGCCAGTTCCATGTCGCCCAACGAGATCATCGGCCGGCTCGTCCGGGGCATGATCAAGGGCTACAAGGTGACGATCCCGGAAGACTGGTCGCTCCAGGAGATCGCCGACCTGCTCTCCTCTTCCGAGTTCAGGCTGGTAAACCGGGATGCCTTCCTGGCGATGGCCCGGGATCGCGATTTTCTCAGGAGTCTGAACATCCAGGGGCCGAGCGCCGAAGGATACCTGTTCCCCAATACGTACATTTTTAACCGCACCACGGGGCCGCGGGAGATCATCAAGGCGATGGTTCACCAGTTCTGGAAGGCCTTCACGCCGGAGATGAGGGCTCGCGCGGAGCAGATGGGGCTGTCCGTCCACGAGGCCGTAACGCTGGCGTCCCTGATCGGGAAGGAGACCGGCCTGAAGAGTGAAAAGGCCCTGATTTCGGCCGTGTTCCGCAACCGGCTGCAAAGGGATATGAAGCTTCAGTGCGACCCCACGGCGGTCTATGACCTGGAGCGTTTCAACGGTGCGGTCAAGCGGAGCCATCTCCGCAGGAAATCACCCTACAACACGTACGTTATCGAAGGGCTGCCGCCGGGGCCTATTGCGAATCCCGGGGCCGACTCCCTGCAGGCGGCCCTCCACCCGGCCGCAGCCGATTTTCTCTACTTTGTGTCGAGACAGGACGGGAGCCACGAATTTTCGAAAACCTACCTGGCGCACAACGAGGCCATCATCAAATACCGACGAATCAGCGAGGCGATGAAAGAGGCCGAAAAGACGAAGGAACCGGTGAACCAACTCCCGATGGAGCCCTGACGGGCAATCAGAAGAAGAACAATCCAGCCCCCTTTCCTCCTCAAATCCCTCCACTTTCTATAATCACGATTGAATCCGGCAGGTTGGAAAGGTGCTCGGGCGGTGGGACGGGGATGGGAGATGGCCGCCGGCTCCGACGGATGAACGGAAATGCGGCCACCGGATTTGCCTCCCGTCCACACCCCCGTTCAAATGGCGGGAAATAGTCAATTCTTCAAGAGAAAACCGTATTTTTTCTTGACAAACGGAAATCCCCCCCTTTATAGTCGCCTCGTGGAGTAAAGTGGATCGTAGTGGAGGAGATCCTTTGTCTGGATTCCGGGGGCAATATTATCACACCATCGACGAGAAGGGGAGAATCATCTTTCCTTCGCGGTTTCGGGAGGTTTTTGCCGAATTCTATGACAATCGCCTCGTCGTCACCAAATGGGACGGTTACCTGATGGCCTTTCCTTATCGGGAATGGCTGGTCATCGAGGAAAAAGTCTCCTTTCAGTCCATCCTCCGGAAAGAAGTCCGTGCTTTTCAGCGGTTTTTCATGTCCGGAGCGGTTGACTGCACCCTGGACGGGCAGGGCCGGATCCTGCTTCCCCCACACATGCGAGAATATGCCGGCCTGGAGAAGGACATCGTCCTGGCCGGCATGCTCAAGAACATCGAGATCTGGAGCCGGTCCCGCTTCGATGCGGAAATGACGCGGGCGGAGGAGAATCTGGAGGAAGTCGGACGGCATCTCGCCGATCTGGGGCTCTGAGCCGGGAGACCCCATGGCAGCCTTTCATCAGCCGGTCCTCCTGGAGGAGGCCCTTGCCCTTCTGAACTGCCGTTCCGGCGGGATCTACGTGGATGGAACCGTCGGGGGAGGAGGCCATGCCCGGGCCATCCTGGAAGGGACCTCTCCCGACGGCTTGATTGTCGGGATCGACCGGGACGACGAGGCCCTTCGGGAGGCCTCGCGCGTCCTGGCTCCCTTTGGACCCAGGGTTATCCTGGCGAAAGGGAGTTTTGCCGATCTCCGGGATATCCTGGCGGCCCATGGAATCGGCCCGGTTCAGGGGATCCTTCTCGATCTGGGCGTATCGAGCCACCAGCTTGACACGGCGGAGCGGGGATTCAGCTTCTCCCTGGAGGGTCCGCTGGACATGCGGATGGACCCGTCCTCCGGTCCCTCTGCCCGGGACCTGATCCGCAGTGCCCGGGAGGATGAACTGGCAAGCATATTCAGGGAATTCGGGGAAGAGCGGTTCGCCCGCCGGATTGCCCGCGCCATCATTGAGCACAGAAGGCGGGAACCCATTGAGAATACTGTAGATCTTGCCGCCCTGATCGCCCGGGTCGTACCTGGAGGCGCCCGGGAAGAGCGGAGAATTCATCCGGCAACGCGGGTTTTCCAGGCCCTCCGGATCGCCGTGAACCGCGAGCTGGATCACCTGGAACGGGGGCTCCGGGAGGGAATCGAGACACTCGCGCCGGGAGGGCGCATGGCGGTGATTTCGTTTCATTCCCTGGAGGACCGGCTGGTCAAGGAAACGTTCCGCTCCTGGGAGAAGACCTGCACCTGCCCGCCCGGCATTCCGGTCTGCACCTGCCGAACGGAGGCAAAGGCCAGGGTCCTGACAAGGAAGCCTCTCCGCCCCCGGCCGGAGGAGACGGAGGCGAATCCCCGGGCGAGGAGCGCGCGGCTCAGGGCGGCGGCAAGGATATGACGATGCAGCGGACGAGTGAATGGGGGGCGGCGATTCCACGGGGGGAGGGGACCTTCTCCTGGTGGCGCTATTCCGCGTTCATCGTCGTGGCGCTTGTCCTCATGCTCATGCTGACCCTGTACGTCTGGTCCCACGTCCGCATGACCCAGTTGGAATACAGGATTGCCGCGGAGCTCAACCGCAAGGAGCAACTGCTGGACGACCAGCGGAAACTGAAGATGGAAGTCGCCACACTCAAGTCCCGGAAACGTATCGAGGCGATCGCCCGGGACACCCTGAATATGACCTTTCCCGAGCAGGACCAGGTCATTATCGTGAAGTGAGGGGAAGGAGCCGCCCATGAACAGGGAATCCTCCAAATGGCTGCGCTTCCGGCTGGCAACGCTGTTTTGCTTCTTCCTGATCCTGTTCGTCGCCCTGATTTCGAGGGCGATCCAGCTTCAGATCCTCTCCGGCAATACCCTCAAGAAAATGGCCGAGCGGCAGCACATCCAGCCGGTTCTGCTCCAGCCCGAGCGGGGGATCATCTTCGACCGCAACGGGGAGAAGCTGGCCGCCAGCGTCCAGGTCGACTCCGTCTGTGCCGAACCGTCCCGGATCGCCAATCCGGACGATGCCGCCCGGAGGCTCGCCCCGATTCTCAAGATGGACCCGGAGGTCATCCGCAAGAAGATCGCCGGGCGCAAGCACTTCGCCTGGATCGCCCGGCGGATTCCCGACAGCCAGGCGGATGCCCTGGAAAAGCTGAAGATTGAGGGCATCTACACGGTGAAAGAGCCCCGGCGGATCTATCCCAACGGGGAACTCGCGGCGGCGGTGATCGGGTTTGTGGGCATCGATGCCGACGGCATCGAAGGCCTGGAGATGCGCTACAACGACGAGCTCAAGGGAACGCCCGAGAAGCTCGCCTGGTTCCGCGATGCGAAGGGAAAGAAGATTTACGCCCGCGTGGAGGGAGCAGATGCGACGAAGGTGGAGGACAACTACAACCTGGTCCTGACCATCGATTCACGGATCCAGTACCTGGTGGAATCAAAGCTCAAGGAGGCGGTTCAGGCCAAGGGCGCCCGGGGCGGCTTCGCCATGGTGATGGATCCGAAGACTGGCGAGATCCTGGCCATGGCCAACGAGCCCGGCTTCGACCCGAACACGCCGAAGGACACCGCGGACAAGGGGCGGAACCGGGCCATTACGGACGTCTTCGACCCGGGGTCCACGTTCAAGCCGTTCCTCGCCGCGGCGGCCCTGGAGGAGAAGGCAGTCAACGAATCGACCCGCCTGAACTGCGAGAACGGGGCCTACAAGGTCAACGACCGGGTCTTTCATGAGGCGAACCGGAAGAAATATGGATCGCTCGCGTTTGGTGAAGTGATCAAGTACTCCAGCAACATCGGCTGTGTGAAAACGGTGGAGCGGCTCGGAAAGGACAAGTTCTACGAGTACATCACCAAGTTCGGTTTCGGCGCCCGGACGGGAGTCGACCTGCCCGGCGAGTCCCGGGGCCTCCTCCGCCCCGTCCGGAACTGGACGCGGGTCGACACGTCCACCATCGCCTTCGGCCAGGGGATCTCCGTGACGGCCCTCCAGCTCATTACGGCCCTGTCGGCGATCGCCAACGACGGCGTCCTGATGAAGCCCCTCATCGTCCGGTCCGTCGTGGACAAACAGGGAAAAATCATCCGGGGCAACACCCCGACGGTGGTCCGGCGGGTCATCTCCCCCGAGACGTCGAAGCGGATGGCCCGGATCATGACCTCCGTCGTTCAGGACGACGACGGAACGGGCAAGAAGGCCCGGATCACCAACATCAACGTCGCCGGCAAGACGGGGACGTCCCAGAAATTCGATCCGGGCCGCCGGGCCTATTCGTCGGAGCGGGTCCGGACGTCCTTCATGGGCTTCTTCCCGGCGGAGAACCCGCAGATCACCATGATGATCGTCCTGGACGAGCCGAAGATCGACAAGTGGGGCGGCGTGGCATCGGCGCCGGTATTCAGCGGCATCGGCGAACAGATCCTGAACTGCATCAAGACTGATCTCCGCCAGCGTACACCGGCGCCGCCGCCCAGGGTGCCCGAACCGCTCCAGCCCGAGAAGGGGGTGAAGCTGGTTTCCGCACCGACGGTGCTCCTGAACGGCGCGCAGACGGAAAACGAAGAGAATGAGGCGTTGATGCCCGATTTCCGGGGCATGACCATGCGGGAGGCGCTCAAGCGGGCCAGGGAAAAGGGAATCGAGCTGAACATGTCCGGGAACGGGTGGGCCGCCAGCCAGAGCCCCCTGCCGGGGACCGCTTTGAGGGAGCGCCGCCTCTGCAGCGTATCCTTCAGTACAGGCCAGTGAAGGTGGGCGGGTGCTCCTTTCCGATGTGCTTCAGGGTGTTGATGTCCGGGGGGTCTCGGGAGACCTTTCCGGAACAGTTCGCTCCGTCTGCTACGACTCCCGGCAGTGTAGCCCCGGGAGCCTGTTCGTAGCCGTTCCCGGCCTGAAGTTCGACGGCCACGGTTTTATCGACGAGGCCATCCGCCGGGGTGCCGGATTCATCGTCCACGAACGGGAGTTCGCACCCCCCCCGGGCGTCACGGCCGTGAGGGTGGCCGACTGCCGGCGGACCCTGGGCATCCTGGGGCGCAACTTCTTCGGGGATCCGTCGGGCTCGCTCTGTCTGATCGGCATCACCGGCACGAACGGCAAGACGACCGTCACCTATCTCCTGGAATCGATCCTGGAAGCCGCCGGCAGCCGGCCCGGCATCCTCGGGACGGTAAACTACCGGTTCGGCGCCCGGGTGTGGCCCGCGCCCAACACGACCCCCGAGTCGCTGGAAATGCAGCGGATTCTTCGGGTAATGCTCGACGCCGGCGCCACCCACGTGGTGGGGGAGATCTCGTCCCACGCCCTGGACCTGAAGCGGGTCGACGACTGCGATTTCGACCTTGGGATCTTTACCAACCTGACGCAGGACCACCTGGACTATCACGGCACGATGGAGGCCTATTTCACCGCGAAGAGCCGGCTGTTCCTGGAAGTCCTGCCGGCGAGCCGGAAGGGCGGGGCCATCCGCTCCGTCGTCAATGCCGACGACCCATGGGGCCGGCGGCTCCTGGCCAGGACGGCGGTGAAGACCCTTTCGTACGGACTGGAGACTCCGGCGGACGTGTCGGCCCGGAATGTCGCCTTGAGCCTCGACGGAATCGAGGCGGAAGTCCGGGGACCGGGGATATCGACAACCCTGCGATCTCCCCTCATCGGGCGGTTCAACCTCTATAACATCCTGGCCGCGGCGGCGGCCGCCGCCGCCCTGGGGATTCCGGAAACCGCCGTTCAGGAAGGGGTGGAGCGCCTCCGGAACGTGCCGGGACGCCTGGAGAAGGTGGACGTGAAACCGGGCGACCCCCGTGTTTTTGTCGATTACGCGCACACGGAAGACGCCCTCCGACGCGTCCTGGAAAATCTGGCCATGTTCCGCCGCGGACGGATCGTCACCGTCTTCGGATGCGGCGGCGACCGGGACCGGGGCAAACGTCCCCTCATGGGACGGGCCGCCGTGGAAGGGAGCAGCGTGGCGATCATCACGTCCGACAACCCGCGGACCGAGGATCCCCTGGAGATCATCCGGGAGATCGAGGCCGGCGTGGTCGGATTGCCGGTGCACCGGATCCGGGCCGGGGAGTTCGACGAGGCGTCCGGGAAGGCCGGTCGGCCCGCGTATTTTGTCGTACCGGACCGGAAGGCGGCCATCGGGCAGGCCATCCGGTCGTCCGGCCCCGACGACATCGTTCTCATCGCCGGCAAGGGGCACGAGGACTACCAGATCATCGGGGAGAAGAAGACGCCCTTCGACGACCGCCTCGTAGCCCGGGACGCCCTGTCGGCAAGGCGGGACGGGGAGGGCCGCTGATGGCGTCCGTCCTGACCATCCGGGAGATCCTGGATGCGGCGGGGGGAGTCCTCCTCCGCGGCGACGGGCGGGGGACCGTGGACGGCGTATCGACGGACACGAGGACCCTGGGGCCTGGAAATCTCTTTGTGGCCCTCCGGGGGGACCGGTTCGACGGCCACCGTTTTCTCGGGGCCGCTGTGGCGGCGGGGGCAAAAGCGGTCATCGTCCAGGAGGACCCGCCGGGAGAGTGGATCGCGGGTCTCGCCGGCGTGGACGTGATCCGGGTGGAGGACACCCTGACAGCCCTGGGCGACCTGGCCGGCCACGTCCGGGGGAAGTACACGGTGCCTGTCATCGCCGTGACCGGCAGTTCGGGGAAGACGACGACCAAGGAGATGGCCGCCGCCGTCATCGGGCGGAAAATGCAGATCCTCAAGACGGAGGGCAACCTGAACAACCTCATCGGCGTTCCCATGATGCTCTTCCGTCTCGGCCCGGAGCACCGCGCGGCCATCCTGGAGCTGGGAACGAACCGGCCTGGCGAGATCGCCCGGCTGACACGGATCGTCCGGCCGGACATCGGCCTGGTCACGAACATCGGCCCCGCCCACCTGGAGGGGCTGGGCAGCCTGGAAGGCGTCGCCCGGGAGAAGGGGGACCTCTTCCGGCACATGAAAGAAACGGCCACGGCCCTGATCAACCGGGACGACCCCTTCGTACGGGGCCAGGAGGAGCAGTGGCCGGGGAAAACGGTGACCTTCAGCATGGAAAGGGACGCGGACATCACGGCAGCGGACATCCGGACGGATGCGGGGGGGACCTCGTTCCGCCTCGACATGGGGGACCGCCGCCGGGAGGTCCGGATTTCCCTCTGCGGGCGGCACGCCGTCTCCAACGCGCTGGCGGCGGCGGCCTGTGCCCGGGCGCTCGGCATCGACGAGGACGGGGTTCGGGAAGGACTGGAGTCGTTTCGCCCCGTTTCGGGCCGGATGACGGTACTCCCCCTGGCCAACGGGGCGTTCCTGGTGGACGACGCCTACAACGCGAATCCCGCCTCCGTCCGGGAGGCCCTCCGGACCCTCCGGGACCTGAGGGGTGCCGGCACCGGGGTGGCGGTCCTGGGAGACATGCTGGAACTGGGGGACGCCTCGGCGGAGCTGCACCGCGACACGGGCCGTCTCCTGGCGGAAACGGGGATCCGGCGGGCGTACCTGAAGGGAGCCTTCTCGGGGGACACCGCCCGCGGCGCCGTCGAGGGCGGGCTGGCCCCGGGGGACGTGACGTTCTTCGAGGAGCCCCGGGAGATCCTGCCGTCCCTGCGGGAGCATCTCCGGGAGGGAGACTGGGTCCTGGTCAAGGGGTCCCGGCGGATGCGCCTGGAGGAAACCGTCCGGGCCGTCGCCGACTGGTTCGGAACGAAGGAGACCGCATAGATGCTGTACCACCTGCTGTATCCGCTCCATACGGTGTTCTCCTCCTTCAACGTGTTCCGCTACATCACGTTCCGGACGATCTATGCCGCCATCACGGCCCTGGTCATCTGTTTCGTCGTCGGTCCCTGGCTGATCCGCAAGCTCCAGAGCCTCCACGTGGGCCAGCAGGTGCGGGACGACGGTCCGAGCACTCACCAGGTGAAACAGGGCACCCCCACCATGGGCGGGGTCCTCATCATCTTCGCCGTCGTCGTCTCGACCCTCCTGTGGGCCAACCTCCGGGTGGACTACATCTGGCTGGTGATCCTTGTGACGATCGGCTACGGGCTCATCGGGTTCATGGACGACTACCGGAAGCTGACCCGGCGGAACAGCAAGGGCGTTCCCGCGAAGACCCGCCTGGCGGGGGAGATCGCCATCGCGCTTTTCGTCAGCGTCATCCTGTTCTTGAAGCCGGGCTTCTCCTCGAACCTGACGGTTCCCTTCTTCAAGACGGTGCTTCCCGACTTGGGCTGGATGTACATCCTCCTGTCCACGTTCATCATCGTGGGTGCGGCCAACGCGGTGAACCTGACGGACGGCCTGGACGGCCTGGCCATCGGGCCGGCCATCACCTGCTTCCTGACGTACCTCCTGTTTGCGTATTTCGCGGGCAACGTCCGCATCTCCGGCTACCTCCAGGTCCCTTACGTGGCGGGAACGGGCGAGCTTTCGATCTTCTGCGGCGCCATGGTCGGCGCCGGGATCGGTTTTCTCTGGTACAACACCTACCCGGCCCAGGTCTTCATGGGCGACGTGGGATCGCTGTCCCTCGGGGGGGCCCTGGGGACCCTGGCGATCATGACCAAGCAGGAGATCCTCCTGGCCATCGTGGGGGGCATTTTCGTCCTCGAGACCTTCTCGGTCATCGCCCAGGTGGGCTGGTTCAAGCTGTCCGGCGGGAAGAGGATCTTCCGGATGGCCCCGATCCACCACCATTTCGAGCTGAAGGGATGGCCGGAGCCGAAGGTCATCGTCCGGTTCTGGATCATCTCGATCCTCCTGGCCATGGTGGCCATCAGCACGCTGAAACTGCGGTGACGGATCATGGAACTGGCGGGGAAGAACATCCTGGTGATCGGACTCGGCAAGACGGGGAAGTCAACGGCGCAGTTCCTCGCCCGCAGGGGAGCGCGGGTGGCCGTGACGGACACCCGGCCCGCCGCCGATTTCCGGGAATGGATCACCGGCGGCAACGGATCCGGCCAATATGTGTGGACTCCCTATGAGCCGTCGTCGATTGCCGGCATCGACCTGGTGATCCCCTCTCCTGGGATCCCGCCCTCCGATGCGGTGCTCTCGGTGGCCTTGCGCCGGGGCGTGCCCGTTTTCAGCGAGATCGAACTGGCCGCCCGGTTCCTCCGGATCCCCATGATCGCCGTCACGGGCACCAACGGGAAGACCACCGTCGCGACCCTGCTGGGCGAGATCTTCCGGGAGAGCGGCATGGAGGCCTTCGTCGGGGGGAACATCGGGACGCCGCTCATCGACCGCGCCGGTGCCGAGGAAAGCGACCGGTACGCCGTGGTCGAGGTGAGCAGCTTCCAACTCCAGTACATTGATACGTTCCGTCCCTTCGTGTCCCTGATCCTGAACGTGACTCCGGATCACGTGGACTACCACGGGAGCTTCGAGGCCTATCGCCGGGCAAAGGAGCGGATCTTCGAAAACCAGAAGGGAGGGGACCGGGTTGTCCTGAACGCCGACGATCCGTTCCTGTCGCCCCCCCTGACGGCCCCCGCGGCGCCGGTGCTTCCGTTCAGCACCCTTCGCGAGCCCGAGGAGGGGATCTTTCTGCGGGGAGACAGGATGGTTCTCCGGACGGGCGGCGCGGAAGAGGAGTATCCCCTGGACATGATCCGGATCCCCGGGCGGCACAACGTAGAGAACGTCATGGCCGCCATCCTCACGGCCCGGGCGGCCGGCTGCTCCCGGGAGGGAATCTCCTCCGCCGTCCGGAATTTCCGGGGGATCTCTCACCGGATCGAGTTCGCCGGCCAGAAGAACGGGGTCTCCTTTTACGACGACTCGAAGGGGACCAACACGGGGGCGGTGCAGCGGGCCCTGGAGACCTTCTCCCGGCCGGTGATCCTGCTCATGGGAGGCCGCGACAAGGACGGGGATTTTGCGAGCCTGGAAGAGGCGGTGCAAAAACGGGTGAAGCGCCTGATCCTCTTCGGCGAGGCGGCGGAGCGGATCGGCGGATTCCTGGGCGGGGTCGTCCCGACGGAGGACGGTGGTCCCCTGGAGCATGCCGTACGGCGGGCCTTCGAGGAGGCGGCACCGGGGGACGTGGTCCTCCTGTCGCCGGGATGCGCCAGTTTCGACGCCTACACGGACTACCGGCAGCGGGGCCGGCACTTCAAACAGATTGTCGGGGAGCTGTGACCATGGTGCCCAGGGAAGGAAGGCCCGACATCGTGCTTCTGATTGTGACCCTCATCCTGGTGACGGTGGGGACGGTCATGGTCTACAGCTCCAGCTCGATCATGGCGGCGGAGAAATACAAGGACGGCCTCTATTTCCTCAAGAAGCAGATCGTTTTCGTGATCATGGGACTCGGTCTGATGGTGTTCCTGACGAAGGTTCCCTACCAGAAACTAAAGAAACTCGCCTACCCGGTCCTGGCCCTCACGCTGATCATGCTGGCGGTGCTCCTGATTCCCCACGCCGGAGTGCGGGCCGGCGGGGCGACGCGCTGGCTCCGCCTGGGGCTCTTCAACTTCCAGGTGACCGAGCTGGCCAAGGTGGCCGTGGTGCTGTTCCTGGCCCACTATCTAACCCGGAAGGCGGCCCAGTTGAAAGACTTCAAGCAGGGCATCCTGATCCCCATGCTGACGGTCTGCTTCCTCATCGGCCTGATCATCCTGGAGCCCGATTTCGGGACCTCGGCGATCATTTTCTTAATCATGATGCTGATGTTCTATCTCTCGGGGACCCGGGTCACGCATCTGGCCGGCCTGGCGGCGGCCATGGCCCCGGTGGCCCTGTGGCTCCTGATGCGCAAGAGCTACCGGATGGAGCGGCTGCTGACGTTCCTGGACCCCTGGCGGGACCCCGGGAAGTCGGGATTCCAGATCATCCAGTCGCTCCTGTCCTTCGGGTCCGGCGGTCCCTTCGGCGTCGGCATCGGCGACGGCATGCAGAAGCTTTTCTACCTGCCGGAGCCGCACACGGACTTCATCCTGGCGATCATCGCCGAGGAGAGCGGATTTCTCGGGGTGGCCCTGGTGATCGGGCTGTTCACCGTTTTTGTCTTCCGGGGCTTCGTCATCGCCTTCCGGGCGGCCGATCCCTTCGGCACGCTCCTGGCGGCGGGGCTCACCATGATCATCGCCCTGGAGGCGTTCATCAACATTGCGGGGGTCATGGGCCTGATCCCCCTCAAGGGGCTGGCCCTGCCGTTTTTGAGTTACGGGGGATCGTCGCTCATCATGAGCATGGTGGCGGTGGGCATCCTCCTGAACATTTCTTCGTACGAGTCGTGACGTGAAGATGCTGATTGCCGGCGGCGGCACCGGGGGACACCTCTTCCCGGGCATCGCCGTCGCGGAAGAATTCCTCCGGCGGGACCGGGATCACCGGGTCCTGTTCGTGGGCACGGAGCGGGGACTGGAAAAGCGGGTGCTGCCGACGATGGGTTACGAACTGGCCACACTGGACGTGGAAGGCGTCAAGGGGAGAGGACTGGCCCGGTCCCTGGGGGCACTTCTCAAGATCCCCCGGAGCCTCCTGCAGTCCGCGGCGGTCCTCCGGCGCTTCCGCCCCGACGTGGTCCTGGGTGTCGGGGGATATGCCTCGGGACCGGCGGTCCTGGCGGCGGCCTTGAAAAGGATCCCCACGGCGGTGGCGGAGCAGAATGCCGTGCCGGGGGCGACCAACCAGATTTTGGGGCGGTTCGTGGATCGGGTGTTCGTCACATTCCGGGAGTCCGCGGGAGAGTTCCCGGCCCGGAAAGTGGTGGTGTGCGGGAATCCCGTCCGGTCGGCCTTCCTGAGGAAAGGGCCGGCGGCGGAGAGAAAGGACGACCGGTTCGGGCTCCTCGTGTTCGGCGGGAGCCAGGGGGCGCGGGCGATCAACCGGGCCGTGGAAGAGGCCCTGCCTCTCCTCGGGGACCTGCGGGCCCGGCTGCGGATCGTGCACCAGACCGGTGCCGCGGACGTGGAGAGGACGGCGGCGGCCTACCGGGAGCAGGGATTCGACGCGGAGGTCGTCCCCTTCATCCTGGACATGGCCGGTGCTTACGACCGGGCCGACCTCCTGGTCTGCCGGGCCGGCGCCACGTCCCTGGCAGAGATCACCGTGAGCGGAAAGGCATCGCTCCTGATCCCCTTTCCCTTTGCCGTTGCGGACCACCAGACCTGGAACGCCCGGGTGCTGGCGGAGGCGGGAGCGGCGGACATGGTGGCGGAAAAGGATTTGACGGGGGCCCTCCTGGCGGAGAGGATCCGGCGATTCGTCGCGGATCCGGGGCGGCTCCGGGCGATGGAGGACAAGTCCCGCTCCCTGGGAAACCCCCGGGCGGCGGCGGATATCGTGGACGCCATGCTTTCCCTGGCGAGGCCGGGAACGGCGGCGGCGTAGAGGGCGGTTGCCCGCGGGGCGGCCCGAAGGAAGGACGGAATGGATACAACCAAGCGCGTCGACGGCATGCGCCGGAAGATCCGGACGATCCACTTCGTGGGGATCGGCGGCATCGGCATGAGCGGCATTGCCGAGGTGCTCCTGAATCTCGGATATGCCGTGCGGGGCTCCGATGTGGCGACCTCGGACATCACGGCCAGGCTGTCATCCCTCGGGGCGGCCGTCTTTCTCGGCCACAACGCGGCCAACGTGGGGAACGCCGACGTGGTGGTCACCTCCACAGCCGTGGCGCCGGACAACCCGGAAGTCGTCGAGGCGCGCCGGCTGGGAGTCCCGGTAATCCCACGGGCGGAGATGCTGGCGGAGCTCCTGAAGATGAAGTTTTCCATCGCCGTCTCGGGAACCCACGGGAAGACCACGACGACATCGATGATCTCCACCGTTCTGGCCCATGCCGGCCTGGACCCGACCATGGTGATCGGCGGGAAGCTGGCCAGCATCGGCAGCAACGCGAAGATGGGAGACGGGGAGATCCTCGTCGCCGAAGCGGACGAGAGCGACAAGTCCTTCCTGAAGCTGTCGCCCTGCATCGCCGTCATCACAAACGTCGAGCTGGAGCACGTGGACCACTACCGGGACCTGGAGGAGATCAAAGACGCCTTTCTCCAGTTCGCCAACATCGTTCCCTTCTACGGGGCGACGGTGCTCTGCTCCGACGACGCGAACGTCCGGGCGATCCTGCCGGAAATCCACCGGCGCGTGATCACCTACGGCCTCGGGGAGGACGCCGACTACCGGGCCTCCGAGCTGTCCTTCGACGGCTCCGTCTCGGCTTACCGGCTCCACGTCCGGGGGGAGGACAAAGGCATCGTGACCCTGAACGTCCCGGGACGCTTCAACGTTCTGAATTCCCTGGCGACCGTCGCGGTGGCGCGGGAGCTCGACGTCGACTGGGAGCTCCTCAAGGCGGGAATGGCCCTGTACACGGGTGTGGGGCGCCGGCTGGAGGTGAAGGGTACGGCGGGCGGCGTCACCGTGGTGGACGACTATGGGCATCACCCGACGGAGATCCGGGAGACCCTGGCGGCGGCCCGGCATGTCTGGAAGGGGAGGTTCCTCGTCGTCTTCCAGCCCCACCGGTACAGCCGGACCCAGGGCCTGTTCAGCGAGTTCATGACGGCCTTTCCCGACGCCGATGTCCTGATCGTCACGGACATCTACGCGGCCAGCGAAAAGCCCATCCCGGGCGTCCACTCGGCGGCCCTCTGCGAGGCCGTCCGCGAGCAGGGGCACCCGGATGTCACGTACATGAAAGATTTTGGGGAGATCGTGGAGCACCTGGCCGGAATCGTCCGTCCGGGCGATACCGTGTTCACCCAGGGGGCGGGGACGGTCTGGAGGATCGGCGAGGCCCTCCTGAAGCGGCTCACGACCTGACGGCGGGAGGCATGGAGACGATGGACGCCCGGCTCCGGGACGAACTGAAGGCTGCCGCCGGGGAGGTCCTCTTTGACGAGCCCCTCGCCGCCTACACCTCCATGGGGGTGGGTGGGAAAGCCGATGCCCTGGCCTTCCCCGTCGACGAGGAGGCCCTGGGCCGGACCGTTGCCCTCTGCCGGGAGCGGGGGATCGCCTGGTTCCCCGCGGGGAACTGGACGAACCTGATCATTGCCGACGCGGGCTGGCGGGGGGTCGTGGTGGCCCTCAGGAGCCTGCGTCGGATCCGGCTGGTCCGGGATGCCGGGAGCGGGGCGCGGATCGAGGCAGGGGCGGGGGCGCTCCTGGCGGAGGCGGTGGCCCTGGCCGCCCGGGAGGCATTGACGGGGCTGGAGTTCGGCGCCGGAATCCCGGGAAGCGTGGGCGGTGCCGTGCGGATGAATGCGGGGGCCTTCGGGCGGGAGATGAAGGACGTGGTGGAGAGTGTTCGACTGCTGGATGACGGCGGGAGTTTCCGGGAAATGGCAAGTCGGGACCTGGCCTTTGCCTACCGGAACCTTGATCTGTCTCCGGGATCGGTCATCACGGGCGCCCGGTTTCATCTGGAGGAGGGCGACGAAGCGGCGGTGCGCGGCCGGATCGCCGAGATCATGGCCCTCCGGCGGCAGAAGCATCCGCTGGAGTACCGGAGCGCCGGATCGGTCTTCAAGAACCCCCGGGGTATCCCGGCGGGGCGGCTGATCGAGGAGGCGGGCCTCAAGGGGACCCGCGTCGGCGACGCACAGGTCTCGGAGAAGCACGGGAATTTCATCGTCAACCTGGGGAAGGCACGGGCCGGGGATGTCCTGGCCCTGATCGAGCTGGTCCGGGAGCGCGTCCGGGAAAAAACGGGAGTGACCCTGGAAACGGAGGTGCGCATCGTGGGGGGGGCGTCGTGAGGACATCGCTGCGGACAAAACTCCTGACCCGACGAAACCGGATGCAGCGGACCCGGCGGCCATTCCTCAGGGAATCGCTGTTGGCGCTGCTGCTCCTGTCGGTCGTGGCGGTGATGTCAGCGGCCGCGATCGGCATCTTTTACGGGATCGTCCAGGCGCCTTATTTCCATCTCCGGGAAACGGTGGTCCGGGGCTGCAAGGAGATCACCGAGCAGGAGGTGCTGGCGCTTGCGGCCCTCCGGCCCTCCGTGAGCATTCTGGCGGTGAACCGCGAGAAGCTCGCCCGGCGGGTGAAGCAGAACCCCTGGGTCCGGGAGGTCTCGGTTGGCCTGGAACTCCCCGACAGAATGGTCATCCGGGTGCAGGAGCGGACGGTCCGGGCCCTCGTGAAGGGAAAAGACGGACTGTACCTCATGGACACGGCGGGCAATCTCTTCAAGCGGATGGAGAAACACGACGACGTCGATTTCCCGGTGATCACGGGCTATGAGAATCAGGCCGCCGTGGATGCCGGGTTTCAGAAGGCGGTGGCCTTCCTGAACAGAATGGCGGAGACCAAAACCCATCCCAATCTTCAGGACATCGCCAGCGTCCACCTGGATCCGGTGACGGGCCTCTCCGTCGTGACCACCTCGGGCCTGTGCCTGAAGCTGGGCTTCGACCAATACGACGAGAAACTGGCCCGCCTCGCCACGGTCATGGCGGACCTGGAGCGCCGGACCGGGCGGCCCCGGTACGCGGGGGTGGATCTGGACGATCCGTCGAAGGTGACGGTGCAGAAGAAGGAAATCCTCGGTCCGGCCGGGAACGCCGATCCGGGGAAGCAATTTCGGATGTAACGAAGGAACGGGGTAAAACGCATGGCAGGAAAAGGGAAATCGGTGATCGTCGGGCTGGATATCGGGACAACGAAGACCTGCGCCGTCGTCGGGGAACTGACGGAGCAGGGCGTGAGCATCATTGGGATCGGGTCCCACCCGTCGGAGGGCCTTCGCAGGGGCGTGGTGGTGAACATCGAGAGCACCGTCGAGGGAATCCGCCGGGCCGTGGAGGAGGCGGAGCGCATCTCCGGCTGCCAGATCCGGTCCGTCTTTGCCGGTGTCGCCGGAGCCCACATCCAGGGACAGAACAGCCTGGGCATCGTGGCGGTGAAGGGACGCGAGGTGGACCAGGACGACGTGAAGCGGGCCATCGAGGCGGCCAAGGCGGTGGCGATTCCCCTGGACCGCGAGATCATCCACACCCTGCCCCAGAGCTACACCGTGGACACGCAGGAGGGGGTCCGGATGCCCGTGGGGATGTCCGGCGTCCGGCTGGAGGCGAAGGTGCACCTGGTCACGGGCTCCGTCGCGTCCATCCAGAACGTCGTGAAATCGGTGAACCGCGTGGGCCTCGACATCGAGGGGATTGTCCTGGAGCAGCTCGCATCCAGCCTGGCCGCCCTCGGGGAGGACGAGAAGGACCTCGGGGTGGCCCTCCTGGACATCGGCGGCGGCACCACCGACATCGCTGTCTTCACCGAGGGGAGCATCCGCCACACCGCCGTCCTGCCCGTCGGGGGGAGCTACGTCACCAGTGACATCGCCACGGGCCTCCGGACGCCGGCGGCGGAGGCGGAAAAGATCAAGCTCAAGTACGGCTGTGCCTATCCCCCGCTGATCTCCAAGGATGAGACCATCGAGGTGCCCAGCGTGGGCGGCCGGGAGCCCCGGGAGGTGTCCCGGCAGATCCTGGGGCGGATCATCGAGGCCCGGGTGGAGGAGATCCTCATGATGGCCCAGAAGGAGATCGTCCGTTCCGGTTACGACGACCACCTGGCGGCGGGGATCGTCCTCACGGGAGGCACGGCTCTCCTGGAGGGGATCACGGAGCTGGCGGAGCGCGTGTTCAACGCCCCGGTTCGCCGGGGCTGTCCCCAGGGCGTCGTGGGGCTGGCGGACATCGTCAACAGCCCCCTGTACGCTACGGGGGTGGGACTGGTGGTTTTTGGAGGCATGGAGGCAATCAGGCAACAACGGTCTTTCAGGGGGAAGGGTCAGGTGATCGACCGAGCGGTAGACCGGATGAAGAGATGGATTCTTGATAACTTTTAGGGGGAGGAAATGTTCGAAATGACAGATTCATTGAGCATGGCCGCGGCAAAAATCAAGGTGGTCGGCGTTGGAGGCGGCGGGGGGAACGCCATCAACACGATGATCTCCTACAACCTGCAGGGCGTGGATTTCCTGGCCGCCAACACGGACGCCCAGGCCCTCCGGGCGAACGCTTCGCCCGTGAAGATCCAGCTTGGATCGGAGGCCACCCGGGGGCTCGGGGCGGGGGCGGATCCCGAGGTGGGGCGCCAGGCGACCATGGAGGTCCGGGACGAGATGTACCGCCACCTGGAGGGGGCGGACATGGTCTTCATCACCGCCGGCCTCGGCGGCGGGACGGGGACGGGCGGCGCGCCCATCGTGGCGGACATCGCCCGGGAACTGGGCGCCCTGACCGTCGCCGTGGTGACCAAGCCCTTCCAGTTCGAGGGGAAAAAGCGGACCGTCCAGGCGGACGACGGGATCGCGGAGCTCCGGAAGATCGTGGACACCCTCATCGTCGTCCCGAACCAGAGACTGCTCAGCCTCGGGGGGCGCGGACTCTCCATCCCCGACGCCTTCAAGAAGGCCGACGAGATCCTCTACAACGCCGTCAAGGGGATCTCCGATCTCATCACCGTTCCGGGCCTCATCAACCTGGATTTCGCCGACGTGAAGAACATCATGTCCGGGATGGGAATGGCCCTCATGGGAACGGGAACGTCCAGCGGGGAGAGCCGGGCGGTGGAGGCGGCCCAGAAGGCCATCTCGTCGCCGCTCCTCGAGGACAACACGATCCAGGGCGCCCAGGGAATCCTGCTGAACATCACCGGCAGCCCGGACATCACCCTCTTCGAGGTGAACGAGGCGTCCACCCTGATCCAGTCGGAGGCCCACGAGGACGCCAACATCATCTTCGGGATCGTCATCGACGAGAACCTGACGGACGAGATCCGGATCACCCTCATTGCCACCGGGTTCGACGGATCCATGGGGAAAAAGCGGCTGCCCCTCCCGGGGATCAACCTGGGCGCCTCGGCGGGCGAGGATCCCCTCCTGGTGCCGGCCTGGAAGCGGAAGCAGGTTCCCCTGGAGAGCATGAAGGTCGTGAAGCTCGGCCTGATCGACGACAACGACGACCTGGAGAGGCCGGCTTTCCTGAGGCGGCAGGCGGACTGAAAAGCAGGAGGACATTCCCCCTCCGGGTTTTGAGTTCCCTGGGACAATCTGGTACAAGGGAACGGGACCCGGTATGAACTCCTGGACGCTGAAACAGAAATATGCCCGTCTGACCGACGGCGAAGAAGGGGCGGTCCGAAAGGCCTGGACGGAGGCGGCCACCGTCTGCCTGGCCTACCCCAACGCCTACCGGACGGGCATGTCGAACCTGGGCTACCAGGTTGTCTATGCGATTCTGAACGAGCGTCCGGACTGGATCTGCGAACGGACATTTCTTCCCGACCCCGGGGACGAGGGCTTCTTCTCCCCGGGGTCCATCCCCCTTTTCAGCCTGGAGTCGCAGCGCCCCCTCACGGATTTCGACCTCCTGGCCTTTTCCGTCTCTTTCGAGAACGACTACCCCAACATCCTCTCGATCCTCGAAATGGCCCGTATCCCCCTTTCCGCTTCCCAGCGTGGAGACCGGGATCCCCTCGTCATCGGGGGAGGGGTCGCCCTCACGCTCAACCCGGAACCGCTGGCGCCCTTTTTCGACCTGTTCCTCCTCGGGGAGGGAGAGGAGATGCTCCGGGAGTTCATGGATGCCTACGGGGAGGCCCGGCACAGCCGCCTGTCCCGGGAGGAGACCCTCCGGAAGATCCAGGAGGAGATCCCCGGGGCCTATGTGCCCTCCCTCTGGCAGGTCCACTACGGCCCCGATTCCCGGATCGAGGCGGCGGAGCCCCTTCACTCCGGCTATCCCGGACGTGTCACCGTGCGGCGGGTCCGGGACATCGGCCGGTTTGCCACGGAGCAGGTCATCTCCACCGCCGGAACGGAGTTCGGGGAGATGTTCCTCACCGAGGTGAGCCGGGGTTGCGGTCGGGGGTGCCGCTTCTGTGCCGCCGGGTATCTGTACCGTCCCCCGCGATTCCGCCCGCCCGAGGTCCTGCTGCCTTCCATCGAGCGGGGCATCGCGCAGGGCCGGAAGATCGGGCTCCTGGGGACCGCCGTCTCGGACCACCCGGACCTGCGGCTTCTCTGCCGGGCCGTCCTGGAGCGGGGAGGCCGGGCGGCCATCGGCTCCCTCCGCCTGGACCGTCTGGACGGGGAAATGGCGGACCTCCTGGCACAGTCCGGGGTGGAGACGGTCTCCCTGGCACCGGAGGCGGGGACGCAGCGACTGCGGAACGTGATCCGGAAAGGCATTGACGAGGATCAGGTCCTGGAGGCGGCGGAGATGCTCATCGCCCGGGGGATTTCCAATCTCCGGCTCTACTTCATGACGGGCCTTCCCACCGAGACGGACGACGACGTCGAGGCGATCATCGAACTGACGCGGTCGGTGCAGCATCGCGCCCTGGCCTCTTCGCAGGGAAAGCGGCGGTTTCGCCGCCTCACCCTGAGCCTCAACCAGTTCATCCCCAAGCCGGCGACACCCTTCCAGTGGCATCCCCTGGAGGACGTCCGGACCGTCCAGCGGCGGATCCGGCGCATCACCCAGGCCTTCCGCCGCGAACGATCGGTGACGGTGCTCTCGGACCTGCCGAAGTGGAACTACATCCAGGCCCTCCTGTCCCTGGGGGACCGTCGCGTCGCGGACATTCTCCTCATGGTCCACCGCTCCGGCGGCAACTGGACGGAGTCGCTGAAGGCGGTGAACGTCAACCCGGATTTCTACGTCTACCGCCGGAAGGAACCCGATGAGATCCTGCCCTGGAGTTTCATCGACCACGGCGTTTCCGGGGACCTGCTCCGGAGGGAGTACCGGGACGCCCTGGCAGGATGGACGCCGCCGGAGGGGTGGGGGGCGGCGGAATGATGAATCCGCCACAGGTGCACGCCGCGACCGGGGGTGTTTACCTCCGGCTCTTCCTGACGGCCGTCCTGTGGGGCGGGACCTTCGTCGCCGCCCGCGTCGCCGCCCGGGAGGCGGGTCCCTTTGCCGGGTCGTTCCTGCGCTTCTTTGCCGCCTGTCTGCTCCTGGTCCCCCTGGTCTTTCATCGGGAAGGCCCGGGGCTCCGGATCCGGGGCCGCCAGGTTCTCTGGATCGCCCTCCTGGGCTTGACGGGGGTCTTCGGCTACAACTTCTTTTTCTTCCTGGGCCTGAAGACCGTGACCGCCAGCCGGGCGTCCCTCATCGTGGCGAACAACCCCGTCTTCATCGCCCTCTTCGCGGCGCTGATCTTCCGCGAGCGGCTGACCGGCACCCGGCTGGCGGGGATCCTCCTGTCCCTGGCGGGGGCTGTCACGGTCATCACCCGGGGGAACCCGGCGGAGATCCTCCACGGGGGCATTGGAATCGGAGAGCTTTCCATCCTGGGGTGCGTGGCGAGCTGGGTGGCCTATTCGCTCATCGGGAAGGTCGCCATGGACGGGATGAGCCCTCTCCTGGCGGTGACGGCCTCCTGTGTCACCGGGATGCTCTTCCTCCTCCCGCCGGCGGTTGCGGAGGGTATGATCGGGCAGGCCCCGGGCTACGGCTGGACGACCTGGGCGGGGATCGCCTACCTGGGCGTGTTCGGGACGGTTCTCGGCTTTCTCTGGTACTACGAGGGCATCCGGGCGATCGGCCCGTCCCGGGCGGGGATCTTCATCAACTTCGTCCCCGTCAGTGGCGTCATCCTGGGCTGGCTGATCCTGGGCGAGAAGATTGACCTGTCTCTCCTGGCCGGGGCGGTTATGGTGATCGGTGGCGTGGCCCTCGTGAACCGCACCCCGCCGCTTACCAGGGCAGATCGCCCAGACCTTCGAGGAACGCCAGGCAGTTGATGCCCAGGACGCGGTGGTTGTATCCGCCCTCCAGGACGGCAAAACAGCCGGCGCCGCAGTCGATCGCGGCCTCCTGGACCATCCTCCCGATCTCCCGGTAGTCCTCCGGGGCCAGGACGCCGCCCCAGTCTCCCTTCCCGTAGTCGAACCCGGCAGACACTGCAATCAGGTCCACCCCCTCCGAGGGGAGGGCCTCCTCCACCTGCCGCAGGTAGTCCGAGGCCCGGGAGGCGGAAGGATTGATGATGGTTGCGAAGTCCTGCGAGCCGAGGATGTTGACCGTCCCGTCGCCGAAGTGGAGGTCGATGTCCAGGATGAAGGCCCGCTCGATCCTTTCCTCCCGTTTGAGCTTCGCCACCGCCACGGCCATGTTGTTGAAGTAGCAGAAGCCCCAGGAGCGGCCGGCCGAGGCGTGGTGCCCCGGCGGGCGGACCAGCGCGAAGGCCGGCTCCTCCATTCCGATCATGGCCGCCTGGATCGTCGCGCCGGCAGCGAGGGCCGCCAGATCGTAAAGGCCGTAGGAGCCGACATGGTGGATATGGGTGTCCGTGTGGACTGCGGCGATGTCCGCCTCCGCGGCGGGCTCTGCCCGGAGGAAGTCCACCCGGCCCTCGAGGACGTTGACGATCGATTCCAGCCTGCCCGGCTCCGCCGCCGGGTCCGAGGTGTAGGTCTGGTAGAAGTCTTCGTGAAAGATCACGTTCATGGAGTCTCCTTTCCCACCTTGGCCGGCAGCGTCCGGACGAAGGCCCGCGCTTTTGCGAGCCAGGCCTTGAGGTCTTTGTCTTTCTCGACCCCCCGGGGGCCCACCATGACCCAGCCCGCCATGGGCCGGCCGGTCACGTCGAAGGGCCGGGCGTGGGGGGCGTCCAGGGCCTCCTGAAAACGATCCAGCCCCACCCGGACGATCAGGGAATCCTTCCAGATGCCGCACATCATGTTGCCCTTCAGGAGGAAACAGACCCCTCCGAACATCCTCTTCGCCGACAGGTCCGTCCATCGGTCGACAATGAGCCGGATGCGCTCCTCCAGAACCTGGTCATACGCCATGTTTTTCACCCGCTTTTCTGTTTGTCCTTGACGCCGCCCTGACTCTGCCGGAAAATCCGCTGCAAAAAAATACCCGAAAAGGCGTATGCATCATGAAACAGCGCGAAATCACGTCCACGGACCGCCTTCTGGCGGGCGTCTGCGCCTCCTGTCCGGTCTGCCGCCGTGCCCGGAAGACGCAGGCCGGAGCGGCATATTCCTTTGTCCGGACCATCGAGGCCGGGGCCTGCCCCTTTTGTCGGGCCTACGAGCGGGTTCACGGCCGCAAGGCTCATGAGCCGGTGCCCGGCAAGGCCGGGAGGTAAAGGCTGCGTGAAGGGGCGAAGACCCGAGTGGACCCGGTTTATCCCGGAAGCCGGAGCAACATCCGGATCGTCCAGAACCCCTGGGCCAGGCCGCCGATCAGGAGCAGCCAGAGGACGAGCCTGGAGGTGACGGTGTCGAACTCCGGCCGGCCCTTCGCCAGGAAATAGTGATGGATGGCGAAGGCAAAGATCCCGCCGGCGCTGACGACCAGGGAAAGTATGAGCCCGGCGGCGGCCCCCCGGTCCACGAGCACGAGGCCATAGAGGCCCGCCAGCCAGAGGGGGAGGTGGATCCAGAGAAAGCCCGCGAGTCCCCCGGGGAGGCGGAATATCTCCCACTCCTTCCAGTAGGCCGAGTCCATCTCGTGCAGGATCAGGAGCGTCAGGTTCACCAGGTAGAGCCAGAAGAGAATCTGCTGTTCCATGCGGGCTCCTTTCGGGCCTCTTATGCCGGTCAACTCCAGTCCGGAATGTCCATTTCCAGAATGGCCGAACTGAGCGACTTTCCATGGAGGTCAAGGGCCAGTGTCCGCGTCACGCCGCCGGAGAGGGCGTTGTGCATGACGAAGTTGAGGGCGCCGATGTTGGGAAGGGCATAGCGGACCACCTCCCCCTCGACGATCTCGGAGAAGAAGGCCTTGACGCGCTCGGCCGTAACGTACCGCTCGATCAGCGGATAGTCGGCCGGGTCGTACGCGATGACCGAGACATTCGCCGTGTTGCCCTTGTCTCCCGTGCGGGAGTGGGCAATCTCCTTCAGCTTCATTCCGTCACCTCGTAACGGATGGAAGGTTTCACCAGCGATCGCGGGATCAGGGTGGACACCATCGCCACGACCTCCCGGGCCGCCTTCCAGGCGCCCGCTCCCCCCGCCGGTCCGTTCGTGTACAGGGTTTCCACTTCATTGCCGATTCGGAGGGCCTCCGCCATGCTCTTCGTGCGGCCGGCGACCCGCACCCGGACCTCATAGGGATCGTGCCCGGCTGACAGCCTGTCCCGGTGGAGCGAATCGACGCCGATGAGGTCATGGCGGATCTCGTCGAACGGCACGCCCGTGAGCTTCAATCGCTCCGCCACGATCTCCAGGGCCAGCCTCCCCCGGGCGACCGCGCCGGGTCCGCCGTAGCTGATCTGGCCCTCACCGATCCAGCCGTCGAGGCAGCCGATGGAGACCTTCAGCGTATCGGTTCTCGGCTTCCCCCTTCCGCCGGAAACCTCCACCCGGTCGGGCCCGGCCGGGGCCATCCGGACGCCGGTGTAGTCGGCTACCACGTCCGGGGTGACGTAGGACGAGGGATCGTGGATCTCGTAGAGGAGCTGCTCCTTGCACGTGGCCAGGGTGACCATTCCGCCGGAGCCGGGCACCTTGGTGACGACGAAGACACCATCCTCCCGGACCTCGGCGATGGGAAACCCCAGCCGGGCCAGCCCGGGTACGTCCTTGCGGCCCGGATCGGCGAAATATCCGCCGGTGACCTGTCCCGCGCATTCGAGCAGGTGGCCCATGACGGTGGCCTGTCCCATCCGGTCCCAGTCGTTCATGTCCCAGCCGAACTCAAAGATCGCCGGGGCGGTGAAGAGCGCCGGGTCCGCCACGCGGCCGGTGATGACGACGTCGACGCCGTTCCGGAGGGCCTCAACCAGGCACTCCGCCCCCAGGTAGGCGTTGGCGGAGACCATCCGGTCTCTCAGGGCCGCCGACGATTCGCCCGTCTCCTCGATGCGGTAGTCGCCTGCCCGGATCGCCTCCAGGACGTCGTCGCCCGTCACGGCGGCGATCTTCAAGCCCCCGATGCCCAGCCTGCGGGCGACCTCCCCGATTTTCTCCGCCCCGGCGGCCGGATTGGCCGCGCCCATGTTGGTGACGATCCGGACCCCGTTTTTCCGGCACACGGGCAGGCAGGCCTCCATCCGCGCAGCCAGGAGCGGGTCGAAGCCCGCCTTTGGATCCTTCATCCGCGCCTGCTGGGCGATGGCGATGGTCCTCTCGGCGAGGCACTCGAAGACGAGGTACCCGATGCCGCCTTTTTCCGCCAGTTCGACGGCGGGCTCGATCCGGTCTCCCGAATAGCCGGCCCCCGAGCCGATCCGGAGGATCTTCATGAAGTCCGTCCTTTTGCCTTCTTCACGGTACTGGCCGCAATGCTCCTCTGCTTCACCGGGTGCGGAATTCCCGGAGTCTTGTGTGATCAACCATCCGATCCAGCGTTTTCAGTGTGAAGACTTTCCCCTGGGTCGACTCGATCAGCCTTCTCATGTCTTCCCGCCTCTCGCTGAAACCTCTTCCTCCAATACAGGCAACGACTTCATATTTTTGTTTTGGTGAGATTACCAGATCGTAACTGAGCGTTACCAGCCGCAGAATGCGGGTTACCTTGTCCCGTGCCGTTCCATCATCCTCTGTAATTTTTGCCTCGATCACGACCTGGGGATTGAATTCACTGGGAATGATGAAATCGGGCGTCTGATCGAACCCTTCGATTTTCTCGGCCCGTTTCGTTTTTCGATAACTGAGGCCTGCCCGCGTCAGAACATCCTCAATGGCCGATTCGAGACTGTCGCCGATCAGTTCACTCACGGAATCCCGATGACCGGCAAATGGCCTTCCAAGGAACCGTTCGTAAAGAAGCATGGCGTACGGTGATCCCAGGGATGCAAGATGGCGGATGCTGTCCCGGCCGTGTTTTGTGTCGGCCTTATCCAATCTGTGAATCTGATCCGGTTGAACTGCGGGTCCCCCCTCGCAGAGCAGGACGCAGGCGGTTTTCACCAGTGCATCGAGCCTCGCTGCAACAGCACTGGATGGTTTCAGGGACTTTCCCGGATTCATGCGGACCCTGCGGTCGAGGGTCCTGGCATATCCCTGGGACACGGTGATGCCTGTGCGCCGGGTTGTGACGTATCCCCATTCAGAAGGCGTAAATCCCAGCATGGCCCTGAGAACAACGAAAGAAATCGGCAGTTCCGTGATAACCGGAAGGATCTTTTCCGCTTTCAGATCGGTGAATCCGGCCGTTGCTACTTTGAGTGCCTCGTACCCTTTTTCGAAAACGGGGTACTCAATGAAGCCTTCCCCCTTGGGCATGACCATGAACTCCGATTCCAGGCAGGAAAAGACCGCGTCGATGTATCGATCCGGTTCGGCCAGGATTTCGTCGATCGTGGCTTCAAAAGGATATTTCATCCTCTCCTCCGTATTCCGAGATGTGTTCAGCAACCATCGGTGTCAATGCAAAAGGTTGCTCCGCTCTTTCGATGGTCAGGCACCTTTCCACTTCCAGCCAGCCGCCGAAGTCGAACAGCCAGCGGGCCACTTTTTCAATCCGGACCGATGTCTCATCGTCTCTCTTCCAGTCTGTTCGAAGATGCCAGACCGCCAGCCGTGTCAGGTGGCCGTAGGCAATACAGCGAGCGTCTCCACTCGAGGGCCGGACGCCCCCCAATGTTAATTTCCCCATGTCTGTGCGGACAAGTTCAGCAACTTCTTCCGGTGATTGCGAAATCCATTTTTGGGGAATCCGTCCTGTCGATCGGCAGACAAAGACCGTGTCGATGATGGAGGAACCGGTTCCCTTGATGTGGATGGAGGCGCCCATCTCCGCCGGACAAGGCAAGGAGGCGGAGCAGGTCAGGCCGGAGTCTAAAATGGCGACGGCGATGGGATAGTAGGCCTTGAGATCGTTATGGTGGTACGTGAAGGCAAGCGGGGCTCCCGGTTTCAGGGCATCGGCCATCCGCCTGTAGACGCGGGAAATGCCCTCCGTGAATTGAATCAGGCCCCGTCCCATGCTGACGTTGCCGGTCAATTCATCCTGGTGCCTGGTTGATCGGACCCGGAAGGCGGAATGATGTTGCCCCGCCAGACGCCGCAGCCAGACGTAACAGAAATCCATAAGCTCAGCGTACTGAATGTTGCCGAAGTAGGGGGGGTCGGTCAGGACGGCGTCCAGCGATGATTCCGGAAGCACCGAAACCGCCGCGTCCCCGCAAATCAGGTTCACGATTCTGTGTCGTTTTTTGCCGTTCCCGTTCCAGCGGTCGCCGATCCACTCGTTTCGAACGGGGACGGTCTGTTTCTTCCCTCCCTGATGGCGCACCTCGAAAGGTCGATCGCAATAGGCCTTAGCCTTTCGGTACTTGTCGATGATGTTGGCCCATCCGCCGCTGCCGATGCAGGTCCGCTTCACCGGATCGACAATCCCAAGCAGGTTCGATTCGCACTGGATGAGTCCGACCGGGAATCCGTGAACCGAGAAAATGTCCAATGACTTCAAGGCCATCGCATCGTAGCGGCAGAGCATGTTCTGGTACCGCAGAAGATCGGAAAAATTGGTGGCCAGGGCGTTTTTCACCCGCTCATCCGCGATCGCATCGATCAAGCCGGCGCTGATCTCCAGGCCCAGCAGCTGCCGCTCGTTGAACATTTCCCGATAGTGCCGGTACCCCCAGCGGTGGAGACGGTCCGTCTCGACGCCGCCGGGGATTTCATCATCGGGAACGAAGCGGGGATGGATGCCTTCCCAGCGCGTCGAAGCACTGTGGACGCGCTCAAGATCGTCACAGTCGGGTTTCTTGAAGAAGCGCCCGGAATGATGCTTCCGGCAGTCCGGACAGACGTATTCGATGGCGAAAAGCCGGTGCTGCGGCGGGCCGTTCCCTGCATCCGCATATGTGTTGACGGATTGGCAATGAGGGCATTTGCAGCTGTTCCGACCTGCCGGGCCGCCGCGGGCCAGCGGTGCATGGCAGGAGAGGCATTCGCCCGGATGGCGTCTGTCCTCCGCCTCCGTCAGTTCACCGCACCGGGGGCAGACAAAGACATTACTCGGATGCCGGACATTTTCGGCCAGGAGATACCCGGGGAACAGATCGAACCTTGCCCGGCACTGGCCGCAGGCTCTTGTCTTGACCCAGAGAAAATATTTCGCATGGGCGTCGGGCGAACCGCAGAGCGTGCAGCGGGTCCGATAGAGGGGGCCGATCTCCGCCTCCAGGGTATTCCTCAATGTTGCCGCCGCATCGGAATATTTCTTCAGATCAATGTGCTCGATCTCCCGGTTGACGATCCACCAGGCCATAGGATTGATGTCGTATCCGAGGACGTCGCAACCGGTCCGGTTGGCTTCCAGGAGCGGGGTGCCGCCGCCCATGAACGGATCGGCGATGCGGCGTCCGTGGAAGTCGTTGCCTTCATAAAAGCAGTCCTTCAGGGGCTTTGAGGCAAACTCGGAGAGGAGGAGTCCCCGGAAAAGGGTCCCCGGACGTCGGGCGAACCATTTGTGGACGGCGATCACGGGACGGTAATTCTGCTGGATCTGTTTCTCCCGGAGGGCAAGGTCGGCGATGAAAGGGATATCGAAGTCACGTTCGATCAAGGCGTCAACCTTCCTGAAGGATTCGGCATAAATCTTTCCATGCGGTCACGGTGATGAAAACGGGGGGATTGCTGGAGGCCGACCGCCATGATGTTTACTTGGAAAAGGGCAAATCGTCAAACGGATATCCCGGCCTCCGTCTCATTCCTCTCCGGCTCCCGGAGGTCCGTCCATCTCCCCGTGGAAGATCGGCAGGGGCAGGTGCCTCCGGCGGGTCTCGCCGTAGAGGACCGTCTGTTCCCGGACGGTGGGGGTGCCCCGCTTTCCCTTGCCCCGCTCCTCGATGAGGTGGGAGCCTCCCAGGTGGAGGGCGTGCTTGCCGTATTTCGCCCCCACCGCATCGGCCGCCTCGTAGAGCCGCTCGACCCGCTCCGCCCGGAGGGCGTCCTCGAAAAGGGAGTACTGGACCTGGGCGTCCGGCATGAGGTCCAGGAGGATGACGCCCGTGGCCCGGTAGAGGACGTGGCGCTCCCGCAGGCCGCCGAAGGCGTCCCGGAGGACTTCCGACAGCTCCAGGGGATAGGAGGACGGGCGGGTGAGGCGCACCTCCGCGGCGGCGAGGGAGAAGTTCTGCCGCTTGAGGAAGAGGACGAGGCTCCGGGGCGCCAGGTCGTAGCGCCGGGCCTTGATGCAGGCCGACTCGAGGTTCCGGAGGAGTTGGGCGAAGAGGTAGTCCGGGTCCGCTGAGGGCGGGGCGAAGGTCTTCGTCTTGCTGATGGAGAAGTAGGTGCTCTTCTCCTCCGCCGTGACGGAATAGACCGACTCACCCCGGATCTCCCGCCAGATCTCGACGCCCGGCTTGGTGAGGCGCCGCTTCACCGTCTCCTCGGGGAGGCGGGCGAACTCCAGGGCCGTCCGGACCCCCATCTTGTTCAGGTAGTTCGTGGTGGCGGGGCCGATGCCCCAGAGCTTCCCCACCGGCAGGTCCTGGAGATAGGAGGCGATGGCCCGGCCGGGGATGACGGTGAACCCGTCGGGCTTCCGGTGCTTCGAGGCCGCCTTGGCGAGGACCTTCGTGAGGCTGAGCCCCGCGGAGACGGTGATCCCCAGCTCCTTGATGATCTCCCTGCGGATCCGGTCCGCGATGGTTTCGTAGGAGGCCCGGAGGGCCCGGCGCATGCCCGTGAGGTCGGCGAAGGCCTCGTCGATGGAGTACTCTTCCACGTCGGGGGTGTAGCGCCGGATGATGTTGAACATCCGGCGGGAGAAGAGGCTGTAGGTCTCGTAGTCCGAAGGGAGGACGATCAGCCCCGGGCAGATCCGCTTCGCCTCCGGGAGGGAGACGCCCCGCTTGATCCCGATCCGCTTGGCGGCGTAGCTGGCGCAGGCCACGATGCCCCGCTCGCCCCCGGTGATGAGGGGCTTCCCGCGCAGCTCCGGGTGGATGGCCTCCTCGCAGGAGGTGAAGAAGGCGTCCCCGTCGACGTGGAGGATCGCCCGGGGCCACGAGGAGAGGCTGAAAAGGATGTCGTCGGTCCTGCCGCCGGGGGGTGCCACGGGTCGTACCTCGAAATCGGAAACGCCGCCGGTTCTCCGGACGGGGCGGAGAGGGGGATGCGGCGCCTTTCTCCTCCGCTCCCGGAAAAGCCCTTCCCGCCGCGGAGTGGCGGGGGTGGAGCGCCCGGCGGGAAGGGCGGGGGAGTCTTCCTTTGCCTTACTTGTGATATTTGCGGACCACCGCCGTCACCACGCCGCCGAGGCGCAGCTCCGAATGCGGGACGACGGGGGAATCCGTCGGGTCGGCCGTCCGGAGGACGACGCACCCCCTCTCCCGGCAGAAGTACCGGAGGAGCCACGCCCCGTCCGCCTCCGCCAGGACGACGTCGCCGTGCCTCGGAACCCGCCCCCGCTCGATGATGACAAGATCCCCCTTCCGGATCCCCTCGCCGGTCATGGAGTCGTCCCTGGCCTGCACGAGGAAGGACGCGTCGGGGAAGGGCACGAGATACTCGTCGAAGGAGAGGATGTCCCGAAGCTCCTCCTCCGCCGGGGAGGGAAACCCGGCCCGGACCTCTCCCGCCAGGGGCAGCACCCGGCCGGGGCCGGCGGGGGCTGTCGTCTCGGTGGTTCGTCTCTCGTCCATGACCTTCCTCTATAGAACGTTCGTTCTATTGTCAACGGGAAAAAATCTGTGCTATAGAAACCCCACTTTTCCTATCCCGGATCTTCCTGAAACAAGAGGAAAATGACCCTGTTCCGGATCGCCACCTACAACGTCAACTCCATCCGCTCCCGCCTCCACATCCTGCTTCCCTGGATCGAGGCGAACCGCCCCGACGTCCTGTGCCTCCAGGAGACCAAGGTGGACGACGCCCGGTTTCCCGCCGGCGACTTCACGGCCCTGGGCTACCGGGCCGCCTTCCGGGGCGAGAAGCAGTACAACGGCGTGGCGGTCTTGTCCCTCCAGGAACCGCGGAGCGTGTCCTTCGGCCTCGACGACGGGGGGCCCCGGGACGAGGACCGCCTGATCCGGGCCGACTTTGGTAAGCTCACGGTGATCAACGCCTATGTCCCCCAGGGGCGGGAGCGGGAGACGCCGCATTTTGCCTACAAGCTTGAATGGTTCCGGCGTTTCCGGGATGGCCTGGAGCGTAGCCTGTCGCCGGAGACGCCCCTTGCATGGGTCGGCGACCTGAACGTCGCGCCGGAGCCCATCGACGTCCACGACCCGAAGCGCCTCCTGGGGCACGTCTGCTTCTGCCCGGAGGTGTGGGAGGCCTTCCGGGGCGTCACCTCCTGGGGGCTCCTCGATGTTTTCCGGAAGCATCACCCCGGCGAGCCGAAGCAGTTCAGCTTCTTCGATTACCGGATGCCCAAGGCGGCGGAGCGGGGGCTGGGCTGGCGGATCGACCACATCCTGGCCACGGCGCCCCTGGCGGCGAAGTCGATCCGCTGCGACATCGACCTGGGGCCGAGGATGGCCGAGAAGCCGTCGGATCATACGGTGGTCATGGCGGAATTTGAAATCTGAAGCGGGCTGTTGAAAACGGGCCGTCTGCGGCGTTCCCCTTGTCCTTCGCCATTCGACGTACCGAAAAGTACGACTCACGGCTCAGGACTGCGGGCGCCTTGCAACCGGCCGGTCTTGAACGGCCTGCGGGGGAAGAGGAAGCGGTGAGCCGGATCGTCCGTATCCTGATCGGCGTTGTCCTGGCGCTTTCTTTTGCGCTGGTGATCTGGTTCGCCACCAGGCCGTCGGAGGTCCAGAAGGACCCGGCCATGCAGGAAATCATCCGTCCCTTGGGGAGATAATAAGGAGGGAGCTTGAAAGACCAGACCGACCGGCGGGAACAGATGGAAACGCTCCGGAAAAACAAGGAGATCGCCAGGAAGTACGCCCTCATAGGGGAGACCCTCCCGGCCTGCGGGGACGAGGGGAAGCTCTTCGAGACCCTCATCACGGCGGTCCGGGATGCCTTCGAGATTCCCTACGTGTGGCTTTCCCTGACGGACGCCCCGGAGGCGCGGGACCTCCTGGAAAAACTCCGTGGCGTCCCGTCGCTCAAGGATGTGCTGAACGTCGTCCGCCTGGAAACGCTCCAGGAACTCCTGGGGAACGGGACGGCGCCCGTGCTGGCCAATGATGGGCTCAAGCCCTTCTACCGGCTTCTCCCCCGGCGGCGGAAATTTTTCTTCAAGTCTATCGTGATTGCCCCGCTGATCCTGAAGGGCCGGGCCGTCGGCAGCCTCAACTCCGCCGATCCCTCTCCCGCCAGATATCAGCCCGGAATGGACACGGGGCTCCTGGAGCAGTTGATGGCCGTCGTGTCCCGCTGCCTGGAAGAAAAACAGCCTGACGGAACGGAAGCCGCCCCGGAGTCCTGACAGTTCCTCGCTATCCCTGCACCGCCGGCGGGCCGATCCGCTCCTCCAGGAGGCGGGCGATGCCCGTTGCCTCCTCTTCCCGGAGCACCTCCCGGAGGGTCTCCTCCGCCCCGGACCGCGTCGTCTTCCGCAGCAGATCCTTGACGACGGGGACCGCCGCGGCGTTCATGCTCAGCCGGTCGATTCCCATTCCCATGTAAAGGTAGGCCAGCCTGGGATCCGCGGCGGACTCGCCGCAGATCTCCGCGGGGACGCCCCGTTCGCGGCAGACCGCGGCCACCCGGGCGATCGTGGCGATCACCGCCGGGTGCATGGGATTGTATAGGGGGGCCACCTTCTGGTTGTTCCGGTCCACCGCCAGCACGTACTGGATCAGGTCGTTCGTGCCGATGCTGACGAAGGCGGCGTACTTGAGAAGGTTTTCGAGAATCTCCACGGCCGCGGGGACTTCCACCAGGACCCCCGCCGGGATGTCCGCATCGAAGGGGATGCCCTGCCGGGCGAGAATCTCCTTCTCCTGTTCCAGGATGGCGAGGATCTCCCGGACCTCCGTGACGGAGGTGATCATGGGAAACAGGATCTGGAGCGGCCCCGACGTGGAGGCCCGAAGGATCGCCCGGATCTGTTCCCGGAAGATGTCCGTCAGCTCCAGGGAGACCCGGATGGACCGCCAGCCCAGGTAGGGATTGTCCTCCCTCGGATAGTCCATGTAGCCCAGGAATTTGTCGCCTCCCACGTCAAGAGTCCGGATGGTCACCTGCCTTCCCCTGGCTCCCTTGAGGATCCGCCGGTACAGATGCGCCTGCTCGTCCTCGGAGGGGAAGCGGGCCCGCGACAGGAAGGGAAATTCCGTCCGGTACAGGCCGATGTGGTCGGCGCCGTACTTCTCCACCAGGTCCAGGTCCGAAAGGAGTCCGATGTTGGCCCCCATGCGGACGTGGAAGCCGTCCAGGGTTGTCGCGGGGAGGGTCCGGAGGCCGTCGAGCCGCTCGTTTCTCCGGATTTTTTCGTTTTCCATCCGCTGGTACTCGCGGACGACAAGGCGGCTCGGATTCGGGAAGACATACCCGGAGGTCCCGTCGACGATGACGAGGCCGTCCTCCCGGACCTCGTTCTGGACGCCCGGGACGCCGATTACCATGGGGATCTCGAAGGAGCGGGCGAGGATCGTGACGTGGGAGGTCTCGCCGCCCTTCGTCAGGACAATGCCCTTGAGGTTCTCCTGGCGGAAGCGGATCAGCTCGGCCGGCGAGATGTTGGCGGCAACGAGGATGGTATTCTTCTTGAACGAATGGACCTCCTCGTTGAACCCCAGGAGGTTGTCCAGGATCCGCTTGCCCACGACCTCGATGTCGTGTCCCCGCTCCCGGAGATAGGGATCCTCGATCCGGGAAAACACCTTCGTGTAGTCCAGGATCGTCTCCTTCAGGGCGTATTCGGCTGCATAACCCTTCCGGATGGTGTCGATGACCCTCTTCTTGAGCCCTCCGTCCCGGAGGTACATCAGGTAGGCCTGGAAGATGGCCGCGTCGCCGGGCGACAGCTCCTCCTGGAAATCGTAGAAGATGTGGAAGATCTGGTTCTCCGCCTCCTTGAGGGCCGCCTCGAACCGCGTGATCTCCAGCGGGACGTTGTCGATCTCCCGGAAATAGACGTCCGAGAAGCCGAGGGTCTCCCGGTAGAAGAAGGCGTATCCTTCTGCAAATCCGGGTGAGACGGGGATGCCCCGGAGGGGGCCTTTTTTCCGCTCTTTTCTTTCCGACCGGGTCTTTTCCGCCTGCTCCAGCCGCTCCTTGAGGCCCGCCGTCTCCTCTTCCGTCCGCTTGAGATTCCGGAGCAGGACGGCATAGGCCGCGGCCCCGGCGATCTGGGAGGCGATGGTGGAGAAAAGGGGGATGTCCGTCTCCTTGAGGGTGTCCGCCCGCTCCGTCTGCACCACCAGGACTCCCAGCATCTCACCGTGGTAGATCAGCGGCAGTCCCAGGAAAGAGCAGTATCGCTCCTCCCCGCTGTCCCGGAAGTGCTTGTACCGGGGATGGCAGGTGGGGTTCTGCACCAGCAGGGGGGCCGACTCCTCGAGGACAAGGCCTGCCAGCCCCTCGTCGATGTTCATGCAGACCCGCCCCACCGCATCGGGGTTCAGGCCCACCGTGGCCACGAGGGTGAGGCAGTGGCGGTCCCGCTCCAGGAGGTAGATGGAGCAGACGTCCACCCCCATTTTCCGGGCCACCAGGCGCACCACCTCCTGGAGGGTCTGGTCCGCGTTGGCGGACGTGGAGATGATCCTCCCCACGTCCTCGATGATGGAAAAACCGATTCGTTCGCCCTCGGGACCGTCCATGGGTTACCGGATCTTTCCTTCCTTCTGGAGGACACCGCGAAGCTCCTTCTTGAGGACTTTGCCGATGATGTTCTTCGGCAGGGAGTCCCGGAAGTCGATGTACCGCGGCACCTTGTAGGAGGCCATGTTCTGCCGGCACCAGTCCCGCAGCTCCTCTTCGCCGAGGGTCTCGCCGGGGCGGACCACGACGCAGGCCATGACCTCCTCCCCGTAGATCGGGTCGGGGACCCCGACGACGGAGGCCTCGAGAATCTTCGGGTGGGTGAAGAGGATGCCCTCCAGCTCCTTGGGGTAGATGTTTTCACCGCCCCGGATGATCATTTCCTTCTTCCGGTCCACGATGAAGAGATAGCCGTCCTCGTCCCGGTAGGCCATGTCCCCTGTGTGGAGCCAGCCGCCGCGGAGGGTCTGGGCGGTCTCTTCGGGCTTGTTGAAATACCCCTTCATGACGTGACCGCCGCGGATGGTGATCTCCCCGACCTCGCCCTGGGGGACCTCCCGGTCGTCGTCGTCGACCAGCCGGATCTCGCTCTCCTCGAAGGGGATCCCGATGGAGCCGATCTTCCGGACGCCGTTGATGGGGTTGGCCGTGGCCCCGGCGGTTCCCTCCGTGAGGCCGTAGCCCTCGACGATGATCATGTTGAACATTTCCTCGAACCGGCGGATCGCCTCCACGGGCATCGGGGCGGCGCCGCAGACGCCGTAGCGCAGCGAGCTGACATCGACCTTTTCGCTTCCGGGGGTGTTCAGGAGGATCTGGTAGACCGTGGGGACGCCGCTGAAGATGTTGACCCGGTATTGGGCGACGGTGTCCCAGAAGTCGGAGGCGGAGAAATTCTTTCGGAGGACGATCTGGGCGCCCACGGCCATGGGGGCCGTGCCGGTGATGACGAGGCCGTTGACGTGGAACAGGGGCAGGAAGCACATGACCACTTCCCGCTCGCTGATGTCGGCGAGCTTCGAGGCCTGCCAGGAGTTGGTCAGGATGTTGCCGTGGGAAAGGAGAACTCCCTTGGGGTTGCCCGTGGTGCCGGACGTGTAGACGATGGTGGAGATGTCGTCCCAGCCGATGGGGATTTCTTCCAGGCGGCTGTCGCCCGTCAGGAGATCGTCGAAGGACAGGTATCCCTCCGCCTCGAACCCCCGGGCGATCATGTGCTTCAGGGCAGGGGTCTCTTCACGGACCCGATCCGAGTGGACCCGGTAGGGGGCGTCGACGAACAGGGCCGCGGCACCGGAATCGTTGAGCAGGTATTGGATCTCGCCGGTCTGCCACCAGCAGTTGACGGGGCCGGCAATGGCGCCGAGCTTGATGATCCCGAAATAGACGTAGTAGAATTCAGGGCCGTTGTCCATGAGGAGGCACACCCGGTCTCCCTTCCGGATCCCCAATTTCCGGAGGCCGTTCGCAATGAGGCTGCTCCGCTCGTCCAACTGGCGGTAGGTCACATCCTCGTCGAGGAACCGGATCACAGCCTTGTCGCCGAATCGAGCAGCCTGTGTCTCGATCATGTCACGCAGGTTCTTGAACGTGAAATCCATCTCTTCTCCCTTTCAGCGGTTTATTTTCTCTCTACGCGGAGGATAAATCCGCCCCGGTGGACGGCGTTTTCCCAGTAGTCGATGATGAAAGCGCTTAGAAAGACGTCCTCGGGCCGGACCCCTGAAGCGAGGCTCGGGGTGGTGAAGGACACACTGTTCCCCGGCGAGAGAACGCGATAGTAGGTTGCGAAGCCGTCCTGCTCGTTGGTGCTGTAGAAAAGAATGACACCCGGGATGGGATCGGCGTCCCGGTCCGTGTCGGGCGAGAAGAAGGCGGCCCCGGAGAGGGCCACGGTGTAGGGAGCGCCGGGCGCGAGGAGGACCTTGAGAGCCCTGCTCTCGATGGACTCTTTGCTCTTCATGTGGACGCAGTTCTTTTCGGCGTCGATGATGTAGTCCGTAGCCGGGGCGCCGGTGCACAACAGGAGAGAGATCGCAATCGCCAGCAGGAGTCGTTTTGCCAAGGGGTTCCTCCTTTCAGGATACCGAAGAAATAATAATGATTTACGTGGCATATCGGAGCAAGAATGTAGCAGATTGACAGGTTCTGCACAAGATTGATTTTTGAATCAATAACGGATGGCGGGAGGATGAAGAAAGGGGACTGCAGAGGCCGCTCTTCCCGGAACAGGGGAATGCGCGGGGAAGGATTCCCGCCGGGATCCGACGGGAATCCGGGGAGAATCGTGCTTACCCGACCATGAGCCGGATGGCGTCGACGACGGGATTCGTGAAGAGAGCCACCAGCACGGTGTAGAGGGCAAACGAACCGACCGCTTCCGTCAGGTAGATTCTGGGGAAACGCTGCTTGAGGGAAACGATGAACATTCCGCCCAGCACTAGGCACCCGAACTGGAAATACGGGAAGTTGTCCTTCCCGGCGGCGGCGTATTCGGCGAATCCGAACGAGGCGGTCAGACAGATCATGACCCCGACCAGGATGGCGACGTGCATGCTCTTTCTCATTTCATAAACCTCCTTGGATGCTCTTCCTGTCTTTTTATATACATAAGGCATGGAAGGTTCGTGCCAGGTTTGCACATGAGCCGGGTGGTATCTCCCATCCTGTTGTTATTGTTTATATAGGTGTTCATTCGATCCGTCCCTTGGGCTGTGCCCGATCATGGATCGAGGGTGTTCCCGTTTAACGAAACGTTCAATTTGACGCAACCTGTTTACAAGACCCCCCGGTTGTGGTAATCAGCAAACGCCCCGCAGGCCATGATGGCCGGGAAGGAGTTGTAAGCCATGATTTTCATTCCGAAAGAGGAGAAGTTTTTCGATCACTTCGAGGATCTTGCCGACAAGATCGAAGAAGGCGGACGCCTCTTCATGGAGATCGTGGAAAACTACGATCACTCCGAGGGGAAGATCGCCCGCATGAAGGAGATCGAGCACGAGGCGGACAAGATCACCCACCTGATCTACGAAAAGATGCACAAGACCTTCCTGACCCCGCTGGACCGGGAAGATATCTACGCCCTGGCCAACAAGATGGACAGCATCCTCGACCTGATCGAGGCCGCCGCGGCGAGGATGTACCTCTACAAGGTCAAGACCACCTCGCGGGAGATTCGGGAGCTCGGCATCATCGTCAACAACTCCATCGCCCTGGTCAAAATGATCGTCCACGCCCTTCGCAACAAGAAGAACGCCGAGATGATCATGAAGGCCTGCGTGGAAATCAACACCCTGGAGAACGAGGGAGACTACATCCTTCGGCAGGCCATGGCCCGCCTGTTCGAGCAGGAGGGGGATGTGTTCGAGCTGATCAAGTGGAAAGAGATTCTCGAGCGTGTCGAAGAGTCCATCGATACCTGCGAGGACGTTTCCAACATTGTGGAAGGCATCGTCCTGAAACATGGTTAGCGCTTCATTGGCGATGGTGGTCTTCATCATCCTCATCGCCCTCGTCTTCGACTTCATCAACGGCTTTCACGACGCCGCGAATTCCATCTCCTGCGTTGTTTCCACAAGGGTCCTTTCCCCCCGTTACGCCGTGTACTGGGCCGCCCTGTTCAATTTCCTGGCGGCCTTCATGGTCGGAGCCCCCGTCGCGAAGACCATCGGGACCGGCATCGTCAACCCCGTCATCATCGACAATACCCTGATTCTCTCGGCCCTGGGAGGGGCGATCGTCTGGAACCTCATCACCTGGTGGTTCGGTCTCCCCAGCAGTTCTTCCCATGCCCTGATCGGGGGGCTCATCGGCGCCGGCGTGGTGAAGGGAGGGGTGGCGTTCCTCGTCTGGGAGGGAATCATCAAGACGGCCAGCTTCATCGTTCTGTCGCCCACGATCGGACTGGTGCTGGGGTTCGTCTACATGGCCCTGGTCCTCAATCTGACCAGAAAATTTTCCGCCTCGCAGACGGACACGGTCTTCCGGAAGCTTCAGCTTGTCTCGGCGGCGGTCCACAGCCTCGGGCACGGAATGAACGACGCCCAGAAGACCATGGGCATCATCGCCATCGTTCTCTTCAGCGGCGGTTACCTGGGGACGACCTTCTACATTCCCTTCTGGATCGTCCTGCTGTGCAACTTTACGATCGCCCTGGGAACCATGGCGGGGGGGTGGAGAATCGTGAAGACCATGGGCACGCGGATCACCAAGCTGCGGCCCATCGGCGGATTCTCGGCGGAGACGGCCGCCGCGTCCTCCCTGATCGGCGCCACCATCTTCGGCATCCCCGTCAGCACCACCCATACGATCACGGGGGCCATCATGGGCGTCGGCGCCACGAGGCGTCTCTCGGCGGTGCGGTGGGGCGTCGCCGGAAACATCCTCTGGGCCTGGATCCTGACGATTCCGGTCTCCGCCCTGATCTCGGCGGCCTGTTTCCTGCTTCTGGACCAGATCTTCTGAGAAGCCCGGGTTTTCGCCCTGCTGCTTTCCCGAGCCCCGTGAGGCGGCGCGGGGTCAGTCCGCTTCTTCGTCGCGCTCCCGTTTCCCGTGGAAGTAGCAGGCCGCCATGCCCGCCACGGTCCCGACAATGATCCCGGCGATGATGGCCTTGCGGATCCTTCGGCGGCGCCGGATCCGCCTCCGTTCGGCGCGTTCCCGAACGGCCTTTTCCAGGAACTCTTTCCAGTCGGGGATCTCCTCCCGTGGCGGCAGGCTGTAACAGCGCCTCCAGGTCTCCAGGTAGTCCCTTTCTTCCTTCTCCCAGCGGGCGTCGTCCCACCCCAGTTCCTCCCGGCAGATCCGGCCGGTCCGCTCCAGGATTTCCGCCCCGCCACAGGGCAGGAGAAGCCCGATGCGGACGCGGCGGAGCAGGAGGTCGTCCAGGTGCACCACGCCTTCCATCCGGCAGGCCCACCGCAACTCGGCCCACAGGGTGTTCGTCCCGGGAATGATTTCCCGTTCCCCCTCCTTCGCGGCCGCGATCAGGAGGGGCGCCACGGCCCCGTACCGGCCGACGATCCGCCGCTGCACCTCCGCTTCGAGTCCCGAGTCCTCCAGGATGTCCATGGAGACGGGATTCAGGGCCGGCGAATCCTCGATCGTGCCCAGGCGGCGCGCCGCGTCCTCCGGCAGCCGGGAGCGGATTGCCCGGAGGACGTCATGGGCGATCACCCGGAACGTGGTGAGCTTTCCCCCGGTCACCGTCAGGAGCCCCTCCTCCTCCCAGACGACGTGATCCCGGGATTCCTGCGACGGATCCGCCTTTCCCGTGCCGATGACAGGGCGGACGCCGGCGAAGGAGGAGATGACGTCCTCCAGCTTCAGGTCCAGCCCGGGAAACTGGGCCTCCACGGCGGCCATCAGGTACGACGTTTCATCCGGCGAGATGGCGGGCTCTTCCTGAAGGTTTTCGAGGTGGTCCACGTCGGTCGTTCCCACGAGGGTGATCCCTTCCCATGGGAAAATGAAGACCGGCCGGCCGTCGGCCGGATGGATGAAGCAGAGGGCCTGGGCCACGGGGATCCTCCAGGAGGGAAAGATCAGGTGGCTGCCCCGGAGCGGACGCATCCGGGGCGGGGCGTGGACCCTGGACCGGAGGAAGTCCGCCCAGGCTCCCGTGGCGTTCACGACGACCCGGGCCCGCACCTCTGCCCGGCGGTTTCCCGCCAGGTCCTGGAGAACCGCACCGGCGACGGTCCGCCGGCCCGATGACGGGTCCTCCTCGAAGAGGAGATCTTCGGCCGATGTATAATTGAGGACCTTGCCCCCGGCCTCCTCGGCCTCGAGGAGAACCCGCAGGACCAGGCGGGCGTCGTCCGTCTGGGCGTCCCCGTAACAGAAGCCTCCACGGAGTCCTTCCCGGCTGATATGCGGAGCCAGCATCTGGAATTCCTCGGGCGGGTGATAGGTGTGGTCCCAGCGCAGGGCCAGGAGGTCGTAGACGGACAGTCCGATGCCGTACAGGAGCCGCCCGGGGGAATTGCCTTTGTAGACGGACAGGAGGAACCCGAGGGGATCGACAAGCCCCGGCCCTTCCGCCATGAGCTCCTGCCGCTCCTGGACGGCGGTGCGTGTCAGGAGCAGGTCGCCTTCCTTCAGGTATCGGAGTCCGCCATGGACAAGCTTGGACGAGCGGCTCGACGTCCCCCAGGCAAAATCTTTCTGCTCCACCAGGAGGGCCTGCAGGCCCAGCCGGACGGCCTCGCGGAGGAGCCCGGCACCGGTGATGCCGCCGCCGACGATCAGGATGTCCCAGGGACGGCCCAGCTTCGACCAGATCCTGTCTCTTCCGGCAAATCCATCCATATCCGTTCCTCCCTGTCTTCCGGTCCGGTGTTGTTCCACTCCGTCCCGATGCGGCCGCGGTCCTTCGGATCGGTCCGGAACGCGTCCTATCCGATCAGCTTCCCCGGATTCATGATCCCCGAGGGATCGAACCGTCGGCAGAGGTCGCCCAGGACGGCCATCCCCAGGGCGCCCTTCTCCGCCGGCAGGTACGGGGCATGGTCCACTCCTACCCCGTGCTGGTGGCTGATGGTCCCCCCCTGGGCGACAATGGCCCTGCTGGCCCCGTCCTTGAGGAGCCGCCAGCGGTGCAGGGTTTCCTCCGGGTCCTCCGCCAGCCGGAACAGGTAGCTCGTGTAGAGGCTGGAGCCCCAGGGATACAGGTGGGACAGGTGGGTGAAAAAGAGGACCTTTTCCCCTCGATCGGCGATGGCCTCTCCCAGAACCCGCTCGATCTCCCGGATCATCCTGGGGACGGATGACCACGGGACGGCCGTTTCCAGCGTGTCCACGGCGTATCCCGCTTCCCAGAGGGCATTGCGCAGGTAGGGCGTCCGGAACCGGTTCCGGTGCCACTCCCTGCCGAAGGTCTTTCCCGCCGGGATGCCTCCGCATTCGGCGGCGACCGTCATGGCCTCCCGGCGGGCTGTCCTCGCGATCCGCTCGCTTCCGGAGGCTGCGAGAAGGAGCATGCACTTGTGTCGTGACGCCCCCCGGGCGGAGAGGTAGCGCTCCAGCGCGCCGATCAGGAATTCGTGGCCCGCCAGGGCGAGGGTGGTCTCCGTCTCCCGGGCGGTGCTGAGGCGAAGCATGGAAAGGGGGATCCCCGACCACAGAATCCGCCGTGCCGCCTCGGCGCCCCGCTCGAAGTCGGGGAAGAACAGGGCTTGGAATTCCTCCGTCTGCGGAATGGCGGTCACCCGGACCACCGCCTCGGTGAGGATCCCGAAGCGGCCTTCCGATCCCAGGACTGCCTCGCGGAGATCCGGTCCGGCGGCGGATGCCGGGAACGGGGGCAGCTCCAGGGTGCCGGAAGGCGTTTCCAGCCGGCCGCCCGCGAAGAGCCGCTCGATTCTTCCGAAGCCGAGGGACTGCTGGCCGCTGGAGCGGGTGGCGATCCAGCCGCCGAGGGTGGAGTATTCAAAGGACTGCGGATAATGGCCGAGGGTGTATCCCCTCGACCGGAGCTGTGCCTCCAGGTCCGGCCCCGCCACCCCCGCCTCGAAGACGGCCTGGTGGCTCCGCTCGTCGAACAGGAGCAGGCGGTTCATCCGTGACAGGTCCATCGTCAGGATGGGCTCCGCGCCGGGCAGCGGATTGATGTGGCCCGTGACGCTGGTGCCTCCGCCGTACGGGATCACCCGCACCCAGTTGCGCTTGGCATAGTCGAGGAGGTTCCGGACATCCTCCCCGGTGAACGGCCGGGCGATGCCGTCGGGATACGTGTCGATCCGGCCGCTGCGAAGGGCGATCCAGTCAGGGAGGCTCTGGCCGCGGGCATGGCGCAGCCGATCCTCCGGGTCCGTCGAGACGAGCGGGTGCGCCGGCAACCGCGAGGGAGGAACCCGAAGGAGGACCTCTTCCAGGGATGCATCCCGCGGAGCGGTTCCCGGGCCGATTTCCCTGCGCAGGAACTTCAGCGCCGATTCGGGCAGGGCATGGACCTCCGTATCGTCTCCCCAGCCGTTCCATCGTCTCATCGCGATCCCTCCTGTCGTTGCGGTGGCGCCTGTTCAGGTGCCCGCTACAGGGCTTTTTTTATGAACACCGGTACGTTGCAGAGTTCCTGGAAGGTCCTGGCATCCGCGGCGGCGCCGACAATGTCGCCCCAGTGGATGGGAATGGCCGCCTCCGGCCTGATGACGTTGACGGCCCCGGCCGCCTCGACGGCGGTCATCGTGTAGGTTCCCCCGACCGGAACGATCACGACATCCGCCCGGACTGCTTCCATCTCCGGGGTGCGGTCGGTGTCGCCGGCGTAATAGATCCGCTTGCCTTCCAGGGTGATCACGAATCCGATCCAGCCGCTCTTCCGGGGATGGAAGGCCTTGTTTGTGTTGTACGCCGGGATCGCCTCCACGGGAATGCCATGGACGGCGAGGCTTTCTCCCGGCTTCAGGGTCCGGACGTCGCCGGGCAGCCGGGGTGCGGCGTCGGCGGCGGTGACGACGACCGTGTCATCTTTCCTGATCCGCTCCACGTCCGCCGGCGACAGGTGGTCGTAGTGGCTGTGGCTGATCAGGACCAGATCCGCCTTGTCTTTCGTACGGACCTTCCAGGGATCGATGTATACGGTCTTGTCGCTCCGGATCAGGACGCTTGAATGGCCCAGCCAGAAGATCTTGTCGGTGATCACGGCTCCCCCCTGCCCATGTCCTTAAAAGCGTTTTTATTCCGGATTATTACGATAAGCCCTTTTAGCGTCAAACATCGGCGGCGTCAAGAGGTCTCGCGGACCCGGTGAATCTGTGGTAATGGATCCGCATTCTGCCCGAAAGGAGACCGGAGGGACATGAAAGGGACAAAGGCCCCGCTGGTGAGCGTCGTCATGGGAAGCGATTCCGACCTTCCCTTGATGGAGGAGGCGATAACGGTTCTTCAGGACTTTCAGGTTCCCCACGAGGTATTCCTGACGTCGGCCCACCGGGCGCCGCAGCGGACTTCCGAATTTGCAGCCGGGGCGGCCGGGCGGGGAATCCGCGTCATCATTGCCGGAGCCGGCGCGGCGGCCCACCTGGCGGGGGTGATGGCCTCCCAGACCCCCCTGCCCGTCATCGGGGTTCCCATCGATGCCACCTCCCTGAAAGGTCTCGACGCCCTTCTCGCCACCGTCCAGATGCCCGGGGGGATCCCTGTGGCCACCATGGCCGTCGGCAAGGCGGGGGCGAAGAACGCCGCCCTCCTGGCCGTCCGGATCCTGGCCCTCACGGACGCGCGCCTGCGGAAGCGCCTCGACGCCTTTGTGGAGAAGATGGCGAAGGACGTGGAAACCCGGCACGAAGGCCTGCTGAAGAAGATCAATCCTTAGAAGAGAGGACGGAGCCCGCGTTCGCCCCGGGAAGGGCGACGCAGCAGCGGCCCGGTCCCGGAAGGAGCAGTTGTGGCCGAGCGGATCGAGATTCATCCCGAACAGCCCGATCCGCGGACCATCGAGCGGATTGCCGGCATCCTCCGGGATGGGGGCCTGGTCGCCTACCCCACCGAGACGTTCTACGGCCTCGGGGCGGACGCCATGAACCCCGCCGCGGTGGACCGGGTGTTCGCCGCCAAGGGGAGGGACTTCAGGAGCCCCGTCGGCCTGGTGATCGGCCGCATCGAAGACCTGGATCCGCTCGTGGCGGAGATCCCCGCCGCGGGCCGCCTTCTGATGGACGCCTTCTGGCCGGGGCCGCTCACCCTCGTTTTCCGGGCCTCCGGGACGATCCTGCCGCGCCTAATGGCGGGAACCGGAAAGATCGGGATCCGCCTGTCCGGCCTGCCGGCCGCCCGGGCTCTCGCGGCGGCCCTCGGCGGTCCGCTCACGGCCACCAGCGCGAACCGGTCCGGGGAGAGGGAATGCAACAACGCCGGCGAGGTGCTCGATCAGCTCGGCGGCGTCATCGACGCCGTGGCGGACGGGGGAGACACCGCGGGAGGGCTGGGATCGACCTTCGTGGATGTCTCCGGCGAGATCCCGGTCATCCTCCGCCGGGGCGCGATCGCCGAGGAGGACATCCGGGGGATTCTGGGAAAGATGTGATCCCGGACCGGGACATGAAAAGGGGGCGGATATCCAATCCGCCCCCCTCCTTTATTTTTTCCCCTTTTTGCAGAAAATCAGGCGCGGATGGGGGCTGGTATGTGGGAGCGAAGGCTTCCCTCGCGCTCAGAAGCGTTTTTTCGACCCTGCATCGTCTCGCTCCGCTGCAAAGTCATAACTCGCGCCTGGGGGCGCTCAGACAGATGACTTTGCGGGCGCTGCGCTGCGACGGCAGGGTGCCCCGAAAAAGCCGCTATTCGCGCTCCGGGAAGCCCCCTCTCCCCTGACAAACGTTCGCGGGGGCGCGACCGGGGGTTCCCAGAGGAGCGATCAGGACGTTTTTCCCATCCCTCATGCCTGACAAACCGTCGACGACAGATCGCGGGAAAGACGTCCGCGACAGCGGGAGCCCCCGTGGCAGCCCCCGCGCCCCGGAAGATCACACTTGGTTGCGGGAAAAGGATGAGGGAAACGCAGCAGACGGGTATTTTTTTTAACAGCCTGTCCGGAAACGTTTCCGCGACAGCGGGAGCCCCCTGGCAGCCCCCGTGCCTCGATGTGAAGTGGAAAAAAAGGAGGGGCGGATTGGATATCCGCCCCCCTCTGTCATCTGTTTTTTCAACCACTGACTACGGCAGCACCCGCTCCGCGTCCAGCGGAATCGCTCCGGTCGTGATTTTCCCGGTCTTGTCCACTCCGGCCTTGTCCAGGGCGAAGACGATCATGAACGGGATCGCCGCACCTGGAACCAGGCTGTCCTTGGGGGCGGGCGTAATCTGGGGGAAGGACAGGCGCTTCTGAAGGTCCTCTTCCGTAAGGCTCGTAAGCTCGGCGTCGGTGAGGTGGTTCCCCGCGTAGGAGATGCGGCTGCGGATGATCTGGTCCTCCGGGCCGTACAGCTTTCCCTGGATGCGGATCCGGGTCACCGTGTGGGGAGAGGCGTTCTGTGCCGTGCCCTCCAGGACCAGCAGGTCGCCCAGCAGGACGTTGGCCACCATGCGGCGCCGCACCTGCTGGATCCGGATGTCTCCGGGGTTGACCTCCGCCGGCTGGACATCCTTGCCGAACACCGCTTCCAGGGCGGGGACGTTGTAGACGAGGTCCGAGATGACGGCCTTCCGCACGTCCGGATACAGGAACAGGAACGCCGTTCCGCCGATCAGCAGGATCAGGATCACCGTCAGGAAAATGAGCAGCAGGGATGGGCGATGCCGGGGGGCCTCCATTTCAGGGGGAAGGGGTTCTTCCTCGTCCTCCTTTTCACCCACCCGGGCCAGCCGGTCGGAGGCCGGCGGAGGGTAGTCCACGGGCATGCTCCGGGGCTCCGCTTCCCGAAGCGCCTCCCGAATCCGGTCCGCCGCAAGCGTCACCGTGTCGCTCTGCCGGGGCGGCTCGGCGGGGGGCTGGGTTCCGGGCAGCAGGATCTTGAGATCCGAGGCCTCGGACAGTTTCGGGGGTGCGGCCGACGGCTCTTCAGTGACCTTCTCCGGTTCGGCGGAATGAATCGCCTCCCGGTTCGGGTTCTCCTGGAAAAACACGGCCTCGCAGCGGGTGCATCGCACCCAGGCCCCCCCGGCCTCCATCAGGCTATCGTCAAAGCGGTACTTCGTCCCGCATGCTTCGCACCGGATAATCATGGTTCCTCCTTGCTGCGTGATTTTCTTCCGGCCTGCCGGAAGCCCGGCCCTGCCTTTACTCTCCCGCGCTCAGGATGCAGACGTCGGGAAGAAAGCGGCCCTGTTCGTCGAAGTCGAGTCCGTAGCCGACGACAAAACCGTCGTCCATGGTGAACCCCACGAAATCCGCCTCGAAGGGGACCTTCCGGCGGAGCTTCTTGTCGATGAACGCGCAGACCTTCAGGCTGCGGGGATTCCGGGCGCGCAGGGTTTCCACGAGGTAGGTCAGGGTAAGGCCCGTGTCGACGATGTCCTCGACAACGAGGACGTCCTTTCCGGCGATGTCGATTTCAATGTCCTTGGTGAGCTCGATCCGGCCGGAGGTCTCCGTGCCGGATCCGTAGCTGGCGAGACGGATAAAGTCGATCCGGCAGGGAATGCGGAGGGCCCGGATGAGGTCCGCCATGAACATGAAGGCCCCCTTCAGGACGCCGATGACGACGAGGGTGCGGCCTTCGTAGGCCCTGGAGACCTCTTCCCCCAGTTCGAGTACTCTCTCCCGGATGGCTTCCCGCGGATAGAGGACCGACTTTTTCATGGTCTCCATCGTCATCCCTCCTTATGTTGCCGATTTTCCATATCTTATGCGCCCTTCGCTGTCAACCCGAAATCCTTTCTCAGGTCTCGCTTCCAAAGGCCCGGGCGAAGGCCGCGATATGGGACTCCAGAATCGCCTCGGCCCGCCGGAGGTCGTCCAGGCTTTTAAGCTCCGAGGAAAGGCTGAGAAAAATCCGGTCGAAGGGAGAGCGTTCGCATCCCAGCACATCGTAGTCGATGAAGGAGATCATGTACTGGGATCCGTCGAAGTAGTACTTCCCCAGCCGGTTCACATCGGGGGAGCGGAAGGGCCAGGTCAGCTTGAGCTCGAAGAAGGCGATGGCCCTCTCCCGGGTCGATCCTGTCCGGAAGGCCTCCGGCGGCGGCATGCGGCCGACACGCTCGCTGATGAGCCGAAAATACTCCTTGGCGAAATCGATGTCCGTCACACACAGGCCGTACAGGTACCAGTCGTCCAGGAGATCCACGAGGGCCCTCTGCTCCGCCGGGGCCAGGTAGGTGTAGCTGGGACAGAAGTGGCCGTCGCAGAGCTCCCGGCCGTAGAAGGAGGCATCCCGCAGGTCGCGGCCCCCGTTCTGCATCGGATGGAGGAGACAGCCCACCCGCGTTTCCTCATCGTTCAGGAAGCCGACAAACTCGCAGCAGTAGATGACCTCGTAGCGCTTCGCCGGGTCTTCCCCCTCCAGAACAAGCCGTGAGAAGGCCTCCGGGTCGAAATCCGGTCCGGCCATGCGGTGGTAGAGCTCGGTTCGCCTCCGGAAGCGCCGGACGAGGGATTCCCGGGTGCTGTCTGCGTAGTTGTAGATGCCGCAGCAGGCGCCGCAGGACTGGCGGCCGGGCTGGCAGAGATGGACGAAATCGGGACCCCGGTTCATGACGGACGGGGCCTATTCGAAGACGACCGTTTTCGAGCCGTAGGGGAGGATGCGGTTCTCCAGGTGGAGGCGCACGGCCCGGGCGAGGACGATCCGCTCCAGGTCCTGGCTCTTGAGCTTGATGTCTTCCACGGAGTCGCGGTGGCTGATCTTGATGACGTCCTGGGCGATGATCGGGCCGTCGTCCAGCTTCTGCGTCACGTAGTGGCTCGTGGCGCCGATGATCTTCACGCCCCGGTCGTAGGCCTGCTGGTAGGGCTTGGGACCGGCGAAGGCGGGAAGGAAGGAGTGGTGGATGTTGATGATCCGGTTGGGATACTCACGGACGAATTTGCCGCTCAGGATTTGCATGTACCGCGCCAGGACAATGACGTCGATCTTCTCCTTTTTCAGGAGGGCGATCTCCCTCGTTTCCTGGCGGCTCTTGGTCTCCGGCGTGACGGGGAAGCATTCGAAGCGGAGGCCGAAGGGCTCCACCAGGGACCGCAATTCCTCATGATTGCCGATGACCAGGGGGATATCCGCCCGGAATTCCCCCATCCGGTGCCGGAGCATCAGGTCGTAAAGGCAGTGGGGGTGGCGGGACGCGAAGATCGCCATGCGGGGGACCGTGTCCGTGAAGTGCAGGCTCCAGGTCATGTCGAACTTACGGGCCGTGTGCTTGAAGACGCTGTCGATCTCGTCCCGGGGGATGTTGAATCCGTCCAGCTCCCACTCAATGCGCATGAAGAACATCTTCTTCCTCATGGAGGTGTGCTGGGCGGCGTGGACGATGTTGCCGTTCTGCTGGAAGATGAAATTGGAGATGTTCGCCACCAGCCCCTTCTGGTCCGGGCAGGACAGGAGCAGGACGGCGTTGGGCCCGTTCATGGTGTGTCTCCTCAAGGGTTCGGAATGAAAGGATAATGGAACATCTTCCCCGGGGCTATATAGGAGGAATGGAATTGCAGGTCAAGGATAAAGATGATAAGAGGACCGCTCCGGCGGAGGCCGGCGGTCTCCCGCCGTCGCCAGGGGACGGGCCGGACCGGAAAGGGTGAAACGCATGAGCAGGATCGTCGAGAACGTGAAGCTGTCCAACGGGCTTTCCCTGGAGGTCTGGGACCTGTCCCGTCCCATCGCGGCCGACACGACGAAGGTGGAGCTGTACATCCGGATCAAGGTGCGTTTCGAGGGGTCCCATTTCGACGATCCCGGACACTGCGACCTGACCCGGCGGGTATTCGGTCCCGAAGGCGTCTATGAATACCGGAAAGAACGGACCTTTGTGAACAACGCCGACCGGGAGGCCGTCTTCGCGGAGCTCCTGAGCGGCTTCCGGGAGGACGCCCTCCCCTATCTCGAACGGGCCGATTTTCCCCGGCGGTTTTCCCTGAACCGGTACCGGGAGATACTCCAGAACCCATGGAAGTACCCGGTCCGGCTGCCCGATGGAGACGCGACGTGAAGGAGCTGCTGACGGATCTTGCGAATGAGCAGGCGGCCCTGGACGGCCTGGTGGCGGGCATCCGGGAGGACCAGTGGACTGTCATGACCCCCTTTCCCGAGTGGACCGTACAGGACCAGATCAGCCACCTGGCTTTTTTCGACGGGGCGGCGGTTCTGGCGATGACGGATCCGCGGGCCTTTCAGGCGCAGACGGCGTCGTTCCCGCAGGACGAGACGGTCTTCGAGGTCACCCTGGAAAAGGGACGGCGGATGGCGCCGGCGGATCTGCTGGCCTGGTGGCGCCGCGAACGGGAATCCCTCCTGGAGGCTCTCGGCAGCCGGGGAGTGAAGGACCGGATCGAATGGTTCGGTCCACCCATGAGCGTCCGGACCCTGGCCACGGCCCGCCTGATGGAGACCTGGGCCCACGGACAGGACGTCGTCGATGCCCTGGGACTGCTGCGTCCCGCCACGAAGCGGCTTCGCCACATCGCCCAGCTGGGGTACATCACCTTCGGCTGGAGCTTCTTCAATCGCCGCCTCGATCCGCCCGACCGGTTGATCCGGCTGGAACTCCTGGCTCCGGATGGCGATACTTGGGCATGGGGTCCCGAGACGGCCGACGAGACCGTCCGCGGAACGGCGGAGGACTTCTGCCTCGTCGTCACCCAGCGCCGCCATCCCGGCGATACGGGGCTTCAGTGCAGCGGTCCCGTGACGGAGCAGTGGCTCCTGTACGCCCAGGCCTTTGCCGGTCCGCCGACTCTCGGCCCCAAGCCGGGAAGCTTTCCCAAGGCGGGAGAGTGAAGAGCGAGACCGGACGGAGCGTGCAGATGCTCCCGGTGTCCGCCCTGTTGTCCTGGAAACCCTGAACCCGCAGGATTGTCGGACTGTACCGGAGGCGGAAGGATGTTCCCTTTCCCGGCGCCGCCGGGGGCCCCGGCAAGCCTGCCCGCGTGGCGTTACGTTTCGCCGGGGTGCCGTGAAAGGCGGCCGCGGACTCATGAACTGGGAAGATCTGCTGGTATCCGTTGAGAAGCCAGGCCGGTACATCGGCGGCGAGGTGAATTCCCTGCGGAGGGATCCCGCTTCCTGCCGGCTCCGGTTTGCCCTGGCCTTTCCCGACGCCTACGAAGTGGGCATGTCCCACCTGGGGCTCCAGATCCTTTACTCAATCCTCGGTGCCCGGCCCGGCATCCTGGTGGAGCGCTGCTTCGCTCCCTGGCCGGACATGGAGCGCCTGCTCCGGGAAACGGGGGTCCCCCTCTCTTCCCTCGAATCCGGAATCCCCCTCCGGGACTTCGACGTCGTCGGTTTTTCCCTTCAGTACGAACTCTGCTTCACGAACGTCCTCAACATGCTGGACCTGGGAGGCATCCCCCTCCGGAGCGCCGACAGGCGGGACGGGGATCCCGTCGTGGTCGCGGGCGGTCCCTGCGCCTTCAACCCGGCTCCCGTGGCGGCCTTTATCGACGCCTTTGCCGTCGGCGAGGGGGAGGAGGTCGTCTCGGAGATTGCCGCGGCAGTCCTGGAAGGCCGCGAACGGGGAGAGGGGCGCCGGGGCGTCCTGGAGCGCCTGGCCGCCCTGGAGGGCGTGTATGTTCCATCCCTGCCGCCGGCGGGTCGTGTCCGGAAGCGCGTCGTGGCGGATCTCAACCGGTGGCGGGAGCCGCAGCGGCCCGTGGTTCCCCTGGTGAAGGCCGTCCACGACCGGGTAAACCTGGAGATCGCCCGGGGATGCACCCGGGGGTGCCGCTTCTGCCAGGCCGGCATGGTCTGGCGTCCCGTACGGGAGCGGGACCCGGCCCTGCTCGTGGAGATGGCCGACAGCATGCTCTGCGCCACCGGCTACGACGAGCTCTCGCTCCTCTCGCTCAGCTCGGGCGATTACAGCCGGATCGAGCCGCTCCTGGAGTGCCTCATGGCCCGCCACTACGACGACCGGGTTGCCCTGGCCCTGCCGTCGCTCCGCGTGGAGACCCTCACGGGGAATCTCATCGAGCAGGTCCGGCGGGTCCGCAAGACGAGCTTCACCCTGGCCCCGGAGGCGGGGACCCAGCGCCTGCGGAACCGGATCAACAAAGGGAACTCGGAGGAGGACCTTATTCGCACGGCCTCCCGGGTCTTCGATGCGGGCTGGCGGTCCCTGAAACTCTATTTCATGATCGGTCTTCCCGGGGAGACCCCGGACGACCTTGAGGGGATCGCCGGACTGGCATACCGGACGCTGGGCGTGGCGGGGAAGCGGGGACAGGTGACGGTGAGCCTGTCCACCTTCGTGCCGAAACCCCACACTCCTTTCCAGTGGGATGCGCAGGCCTCCCTGGATGAAACCGTCGGGAAGCAGCTGTTTTTCCGGGAGCGGATCCGGAACCGGAACCTCCCCGTCAAGTGGCACGACGCCCGGATGAGCCTCCTGGAAGGCGTTTTCTCCCGGGGGGACGAGCGTCTGGCGGACCTGCTGGAAGGGGCGTTCCGCCTGGGATGCCGGTTCGACGGCTGGTCCGACCACTACCGTTTCGAACTCTGGGAAGAGGCCATGCACGGGGCGGGCATCCGTCCGGAGGAGTACCTGCGGGAGCGCGGAACCGGCGAGGCGCTGCCCTGGGACGTCATCGACGCCGGTGTAGAGCGGGATTTCCTCCTGGAGGAGCGGGAACGGGGCCGGTGGGAAGAGACCACGGCGGACTGCCGGACCGCCGGGTGCACGAACTGCGGAGCATGCGACCACGACGTGGTCCGCATCGTCGAGGCTGCCGAGGAAGCGCTCCCGGAGCCGGATACGGGAGAGGGGAGCCGGATGCCCGACGTCGCGATCCCCGTCTGTTACCGGATGACCTTCGCCAAGCGGGGGACGTCGCGTTTTCTCTCCCACCTGGAGCTGTCGGCGGCCCTCCTCCGGGCCATGAAGCAGGCCGGCCTGTCCTTCGTGTTCAGCGGCGGATTCCATCCCCACCCGAAGGTCTCCTTCGCCTCAGCCACCGCCGTCGGCATGGAAAGCGCGGCCGAATACCTGGAGGCCCAGGTCCAGGAAAAGGACCCTTCGCCGCTCTCCCTCCCGGGGCGGATCAACGCCTTCCTGCCGGCCGGCCTGGAGATCACCGCGGTCGAGGAGATCCCCCCCTTCGGATGGTCCCTGGCGGAGCAGGTCACCGGTTTTTCCTTCCGGATCTCCCTGCCCCGGGAGACCTCTCCAGCCGAGTGGGACCGCCTGGCCGGCTGCACCGGGGCATTCCTGGCGGCGGAGAGCTTTCCCGTCACCCGGGAGGCAAAGGGCAAGGTCACGACCCGGGACGTCCGTCCCCTGGTGACCCGCCTCTCGGTGGATCCGTCCGCCTCCACCGTGGAGGCCGACGTGACGATCAGCCCGGCGGGCTCCGTCCGCCCCATGGAGATCCTCACGCAGGTCCTCGGCATCCCGAAAGCGGACGCGGCTCGCCTGCCCGTCCTCAAGACGGGGACCTTCTTCCGGTGATTTGCCGGACCCCCGGCCGCGCCCCCGCGGCTGGGCGTTTCTTCCGGGGCGCGGGGGCTGTTACGGGGGCTTCCGGACACGGCATCCAGGGGGAGAAATTTTGGTTGACAAACGGCGTTGAATTGCGTAGGTAGCCTTTTCCAATTTTTCTGACAGCGAAGGAATATCTCCCATGTACGCAGTCATCCAGACGGGTGGTAAACAGCACCGGGTTTCCGAAGGCGATGTCCTGGCGGTTGAAAAGATCGAGGGGCAGAAGGGAGACGCGGTGGTGTTCAGTGAGGTTCTCCTGGTTTCGAAAGATGAAGATGTCCGGATCGGCCAGCCTTTCGTGGATGGCGCAAAGGTCGTCGGAGAGATCGTCGCCCAGGAGAAGGGTCCCAAGATTGTCGTCTTCAAAATGAAGCGCCGCAAGGGATTCCGCAAGAAGACGGGACACAGGCAGCTTCTCACCCGAATGAAGATCAAAGAAATTTCTCTGTAGGCGGAGGGTCCGATGGCACACAAGAAAGGACAGGGGAGCTCCCGGAACGGCCGGGACAGCAATGCCCAGCGCCGGGGCGTGAAGGTCTACGGCGGCCAGAAGATTACCGCCGGCTCCATCATCATCCGCCAGCTGGGAACCAAAATTCATCCGGGCAACAACGTCGGCATGGGGAAGGATTACACCCTCTTCGCCAAGATTGACGGAGTCGTGACGTTCGAGAGGCTCGACAAGACGCGCAAGAAGGTCAGCGTCTACGCCGCCGCTTAAGGCGAGGGGATCCGGATCCTCCGGAGAACCGTCACACCTGGATCGGCCAATTCACGGGAAGGCACTTTGCATACAGTAAAGTGCCTTTCTTTTTTCAGGCGGGCCATTGAAAACCGCCCGTACGCGGCACTCCCCCCGTCCCGTGCCATTCCATGTACGAACGGTACGACTCACGGCCCGGGACTTCGGGCGCTTTGCATCCGGACGTTTTTGAACGGTCCGGATGCATGACTGTCGGCAGATCGCCATGAAATTCATCGACGAGGCAAAAATCTACGTGAAGGCCGGTGACGGCGGCCGGGGCTGCGTCAGCTTCCGCCGGGAGAAGTATGTCCCCCGGGGCGGCCCCGACGGCGGCGACGGCGGCAAGGGTGGAGATGTGATCCTCGTGCCGACGACAGCCCTGCAGACGCTCCTGGATCTGAAGTACCGCCAGCACCATACGGCCGATCGTGGAGGGCATGGCGGCGGCAACAACCGGACAGGCAGGAACTCCCAGGACATCCGGATCCGCGTTCCCGTCGGCACCCTCGTCAAGGATGCCGAAACGGGCGAACTCCTGGCGGACCTGACAGAGGAGGGCCTGGAATTTACCGTCGCCCGGGGCGGCATCGGGGGAAAAGGGAACGCTTTTTTCAAGACATCCACCAACCAGGCGCCGCGATTTTCCCAGGAAGGCATACCCGGCGAGGAGCGGACGATCCTGCTGGAGCTGAAGCTCCTGGCGGATGTCGGGATCGTGGGGCTTCCCAATGTCGGGAAATCCACGTTCATCTCCCGTGTCTCCGCAGCCCGCCCCAAGATCGCCGACTATCCCTTTACAACGCTGGTTCCAAATCTCGGTGTCGTCCGCTATACCGACGACCGGTCCTTCGTCGTCGCCGACATCCCGGGCCTGATCCGCGGGGCCTCGGAAGGCCACGGCATGGGCATCCAGTTCCTCCGGCACATCGAGCGGACGGTTGTCCTGCTCCACATCCTGGACATCTCCGGCGAGGACGAGGCATCCGGCTGGGAACGCTACGAGACGGTGAACACCGAGCTGGGACGCTTCAATCCCTCCCTCCTGAAAAAGCCCCAGGTCGTGGCGGTCAACAAGACGGACCTGACGGAGGTCCGGGAAAGGTTGCAAAAAGAAATTGACACGTTCGCCGCAAAAGGGATAAAAATCCATACCTTTTCGGCAGTTACCGGCGAGGGGCTGGCTGTGGTCCTCCACGCCGTGGCGGCGGAACTGGAAAAGCAGAGGGAACCCATCCAATGAATATGGTGCGGAAAGACGTCCTGGGGTCGGTGAAGCGAGTCGTCGTCAAGATCGGTTCGGCCGTGGTGACGGGCGAGGACGGGATCGACCGCGACATCATCGAGCAGCTTGTCGGCGAGGTGGCCGCCCTGATCGGGAGAGGGTGCCAGGTGGTCATCGTCACCTCCGGCGCCATCGCCTCCGGCAAACACCGCATGGGCATCACGACCCCCTTGAAGAGCATGCCCCAGAAGCAGGCGGCGGCGGCCATCGGACAGGGCAGGCTGATGCGGGTCTATTCGAACGCCTTCGGCCGGCACGGCATCTACGTGGGGCAGATCCTCCTCACCATGAGCGACCTGACGGACCGGAAGCGGTTCATCAACGTCCGCAACACCATGACGACCCTGATGGAGTGGGGCGTCGTGCCGATCATCAACGAGAACGACACCGTCGCCGTGGACGAAATCAAGTTCGGCGACAACGACTCCCTGGCCGCCATGGTGGCCAACATCGTCGAGGCCCACCTCCTGGTCAACCTGACCAGCACGGAGGGCCTCTACGACCGGAATCCCGCCAAGTCGAAAAAGGCGAAGATCCTGCATCTCGTCGAGGAGATCACCGACGACATCCAGGCGGCGGCGACGGACGAGACATCCGACGTGGGGACCGGTGGCATGCGGAGCAAGGTCCTGGCCGCCCGCCGGGTCACCGCCTTCGGGATCCCCTACATCATCGCCTCGGGCAAACGGAAGGGAGTCCTGACGGGCATCCTGGACGGGGAGGAGATCGGCACCCTGTTCCTGCCTTCCAGCGAGCACCTCAACAGCCGCAAGTACTGGATCGCCTTCACCCTCCGCTCCCGGGGGAAACTCGTCCTCGACGACGGGGCGAAGAAGGCCCTGCTGGAGCATGGGAAGAGCCTCCTGCCCTCGGGTATCCTGAACGTGGATGGGGAATTCGGCGTCGGGGACCCGGTGATCTGCGTCGATCAGCAGGGGATGCTCCTGGCCAAGGGGCTGGTCAACTTCAGCGCCCAGGACGTCCGGAAGATCATGGGGCTCAAGACCTCGAAGATCCAGCAGGTCCTGGGATACAAAGATTACGACGAGGTCATCCACCGGGACAACATGGCCGTCTCCAAGGAGCCGCGCCGGGTCCGGTAGGCTCGTCGGTATGGGCAGAAAAAAACGAAGGCCGCCATTTCCTGAGTGGCGGCCTGTTTCATGGGGCGCTCCGTCAGAACGGGTCTCCCCATTCAGCGTTTCTCCGTTGCCGGGAGCGGCGAGCTCCAGGCCCCATCCCTGCAATTGCCGATTCCCATCGGCCGTCGATTGCAGCGGCCGTCGCGAAGCCCCGAGCGGCTCAAATCCGGCATCCGTCGGTCAGACTCCCCCGCCCAGAACCTTGTAGAGGGTGACCTGGTTGGCGTACCGGGCCAAGCGCAGGGAGATCAGTCCCTGTTGTGCGCTGTAGAGGGAGCGCTGGGCATCGAGAACGCCCAGGTAGCTGTCGATTCCCTTTTCGTACCGGGCATTGGAAAGGCGGAAGGCCTCCGCGAGCGCCTCGACCAGCGCCTGCTGGGCCGCGATCTGCTGCTCCACGGTGCCCCGCACGGCAAGGGCGTCGGCCGTTTCCCGGAACGCCGTCTGAATGGTCTTCTCGTACTGGGCCACCGCCATTTCCCGGGCCACTTTCGTCACCTCGTAAGCCGACCACGTGCGGGCATCAAAGATCGGCAGCACGATCTGCGGCGCGAAGGTCCACGCGGCGGAGCCGGCGCGGAAGAGCCCCGACAGTTCGGCGCTGGCCGTGCCGATGGTCGTGGAGAGGGAGATGCGGGGGAAGAAGGCCGCCCGGGCGGCGCCGATGTCGGCGTGGGCTGCCTTGAGCCTGTGCTCCGCCGCCAGTACGTCCGGCCGCTTGAGGAGCGGGTCCGATGTCAGGCCGGAAGCGATTTCCACGGGCGGCTCGATGCGGGTCAGCGACTCCGGCAGGAGCTCCGGCGGCAGGGGGGAGCCGGCCAGGAGACGGAGGGCGTTTTCATCCTGCGCGGCCAGTTGCGTGTACCGGGCGACGTTTCCCCGGGCCGCCTCCACCTGGCTCTGGGCCTGCCGGAGGATCAGCGCCGAGACCAGTCCCACGTCGTGACGCTTCCGGACCAGGTTGTAGGTGGTCTCCTGCGCCTCCAGGGTGGCGGTTGCCAGTTTCAGGTTCTCCCGGTCCGCCGCCAGGGCGAAATAGGTGTTGGCCACGGCGGAGACGAGCATGATCCGGGCGCTCCGGCGATCCTGGTCCGTGGCGAGGTACTGTTCCCATGCCTCGTCCTTCAGGCTCTGGAGGCGGCCGAAGAAGTCGATCTCCCAGGCGCTGACGCCGGCGGCGACGCTGTTTTTCCTGGATATCATGTCTGTTCCGGAGCTCGAGAGGTCCGCCGGGATCCGTTCCCTGTACACGCTGCCGGTTGCGTTGACCGACGGCAGGAGGGACGCTCTCTGGATTCCGTAGAGCGCCTCCGCCTTTTCGACGTTCAGGACGGCCAGGCGGAGGTCGCGGTTGTTGGCGAGGGCGATCTCGACGATGTCCCGCAGGCCCCCGTCGGTGATGAAATCCCGCCATTGCAATTCCCACGCGGCCGGGGCTGGCACGGCCTCTGTCGTTTCCGTGTAGGCCGCCCCGGACGGCCACTCCGCGGGAACGGGAGGAGCGGGCCTGGTGTATTTCGGGGCCAGCGTGCATCCACCGAGGAGCACCGCCGTCACGGCCAGGCAAAGAATGGTCTTTCTGCTCATATCAACGATCCTCTGCCGGGCTTGGATCCTCCGGCTTGACGGTTTTGGTTTCGCCTGTGCTGCGCTTTCCAAAGAGTTTTTCCTTCAGTGCCGGGAAGAATCCGCTTCCGCCGCCGGGTCCGGCCTTCTCGACCCTTCCTCGCTTGCCGAAGACGCGCTCGACCAGGACGTAGAAGAGGGGTGAGAAGATGACCACGAGCACCGTGGCGGTCACCATTCCTCCCAGCACGCCGGTGCCGATGGCATTCTGCGCCCCCGCGCCGGCGCCGGTACTGATGGCCAGGGGCAGGACGCCGAATCCGAAGGCCAGCGAGGTCATCACGATGGGTCGGAAACGCAGCTTCGCCCCTTCCAGGGTGGCCTCGATCAGCCCCATACCCTTTTCCAGACCCCCCTTGGCGAACTGCACGATCAGGATGGCGTTCTTGGTCGTGAGGCCCAGGGTGGTCAGGAGGCCGATCTGGAAATAGACGTCGTTGGTCATCCCCCGCATGCTCGAGGCGATGACGCCGCCGATCACGCCCAGGGGCAGGACCAGCAGGATCGAAATGGGGATCGTCCAGCTCTCGTAAAGCGCCGCCAGGCACAGGAAGATCACGAAGATGGAGAAGGCGTAGAGCAGAGGCGCCTGGGAGCTCGACATCCGTTCCTGGTAGGAAAGGCCTGTCCAGTCGTAGCCGATCCCCTTGGGCAGCTTTGCCACGGCCTCTTCCATGGCTTGCATGGCCTCTCCCGAACTGATCCCCTGCTTTGGCTCGCCCCAGATGTTGATGGAGGGGAACCCGTTGAAACGCGACAGCTGGGGAGGACCGGAGGTCCAGCGGCCCGTGGCGAACGATGAAAACGGAACCATTTCTCCCCGCGTGTTCCGGACATAGAGCTTTTCCAGGTCGCCGGGCAGCATGCGGTGGGGGGCGTCCGCCTGAACATAAACGCGCTTCACCCGGCCCCCCTGGATGAAATCATTGGCGTAGGCTCCGCCGAAGGTCGCGGAGATCATGCTGTGGATAGACGAGATGGGAGCCCCCATGGCGCCGGCCTTTCCCCAGTCCACGTCGACCCGGTACTCGGGCACGTCGGGGATGCTGTTGGGCCGCACGGAGGTGAGCCGACTGTCCTCGGCCGCGAGGCCGAGAAGCTGGTTTTGTGCGTCGATCAGGGCGGCGTGCCCGAGGCCGCCACGGTCCAGGAGCTGGAAATCGACTCCCCGGGCCATGCCCAGCTCGGACACGGCGGGCGGCGCGAAGATAAAAACCATGGCGTTGCGGATGCCCGAGAGAGAGCCCATGGCCCTGCCCGCGACGGCCTTCGCCTTCAGGTCGCTCCGGTTGCGAAGCTCCCAGTCCTTCAGCTTGATGAACACCATGCCGTTGTTCTGCGACCGTCCGGAGAAGCCGATTCCACGGATGCCCATCGTCGAGGCTACCGCCTCCTTCTCGTGCTCCTGGAAGTAGCGCTCGATCTTTCTGGTGACCTGTTCGGTCTGCTCCAGTGTGGATCCCGTCGGCATGATCACCTGGGCGAGAAGGATGCCCTGGTCTTCGTCGGGAAGGTAACCCGTGGGCATCCGGAGGTACAGGAGCCCCATGACGACCACGATCACCATGAAGATGGCCAGGTAGCGCCGCTTCCTGGAGAGAGACCGGCTTACCAGTTTTGTATACAGCTCCCGCGTCCGGAAGAACCAGCGGTCAAACCGGAGGAAGAAGGGGCGCAGGAAGCGGATCGCATTCTCCGCCGGTTCATGCCCCGCCGCCACCGGCTTGAGGAGGGACGCGCAGAGCACCGGCGTCAGGATCAGAGCCACCACGACCGACAGGAGCATGGAGGAAATGATGGTCACGGAGAACTGGCGGTAGATGATCCCGGTGGAGCCGGGGAAAAAGGCCATGGGGCCGAATACAGCCGAGAGGACGAGGCCGATGCCGATCAGGGCGCTGGTGATCTGCTCCATCGACTTGGCGGTCGCCTCCCGGGGCGAAAGGCCTTCTTCGCTCATGATCCGCTCCACGTTCTCCACCACCACGATGGCGTCGTCCACGAGCAACCCGATGGCCAGCACCATGGCGAACATGGTCAGCATGTTGATGGAGAAGCCGAACAGCCCCAGCACGGCGAATGTTCCCAGGATCACGACGGGCACCGCGATGGTCGGGATCAGGGTCGCCCGCATGTTGCCGAGGAACAGCAACATGACCAGAAAGACCAGGAAGATCGCCTCGAAGAGGGTCTTGACCACCTCGTTGATGGCCACCCGGATGAAGGGAGTGGTGTCGTGGGGATAGACGATCGTGATCCCCGCGGGGAAGAACCGGCTCATCTCCGCCATCTTTTCCCGGACGGCGTTGGCCGTGTCCAGGGCGTTGGCGCCTGCGGCCTGCCGGATGGCGATGCCCGCGGAGGGTTTCCCGTTGAAGGCCCCCGAGATGTCGTAGGCCTCCGTCCCCAGCTCCGTCCAGCCCACGTCCCGGATCCGGACGGTGGAGCCGTCGGGATTGATGCGGATGGGGATGGCGGCGAACTCCTCGGGGGTCTTGAGCATGTTCTGGACGACGATGGAGGCGTTCAGGCGCTGGCCCTTCACCGCCGGCGCCCCGCCGAACTGCCCGGCGGAGACCTCCACGTTATAGGCCTTCAGGGCCGCGAGCACATCCGCCATCGTCAGGCTGTAATCCCTCAATTTGTTGGGATCGACCCAGACGCGCATGGCGTAGCCGCTGCCGAAGATCTGCACCTCGCCCACGCCGGGCACCCGCGCCAGGACCTTCTCCAGGTTGGAGACGGCGAAGTCCCGCAGGTCGTTGCCGTCCATGCTTCCGTCTTCCGAGATCAGGCCGATGACCATCAGGTAGTTCCGGGTGGATTTGCTGACCTGGACCCCCTGGTTCTTGACCACGTCGGGCAGGCTCGACATGGCGAGCTGCAGCTTGTTCTGCACTTGGGCCCAGGCGAGATCCGGATCGGTCCCCGCCTCGAAGGTCAACTCCAGGCGGGAGGATCCCGAGGAATCGCTGGTGGCGGACATGTAGAGCAGCTTCTCGAAGCCCGTCATCTTCTGCTCGATGATCTGGGTGACGCTGTTCTCCACGGTCTCCGCCGAGGCCCCGGGGTAGTAGGCGCTGATGGCGATGGAGGGCGGCGCGATGAGGGGATACTGGGAGATGGGCAGGTTGTAGATCGCAAGCCCCCCCGCCGCCATGATGATGATGGCGATGACCCACGCGAAGACCGGACGGTCCAGGAAGAATTTCGACAGCATCGCCGGTCACCGCCCGCTCTTGTCCGCCGTCGGTGCGGCTGCGTCTTTTGCCTTCCCGGCGTTGTTTTCGTCCTCGGCGACGAAGGGGACCGTCTTCACGGTGGCGCCGGGCCGTGCCTTCTGCATGCCCTCGACGACGACCTTCTCGCCCGCCGCCAGGCCGGAGGCGACAAGCCACTGGTCGCCGATGGCGCGGTCCGTCGTGATCATCCGCTGCTGGACTTTCCCTTCCTTATCCACGACCAGGACGAGCGGGTTTCCCTTGGGATCCCGTGACACTCCCTGCTGGGGGACGAGGATGGCCTGCCTGCGTACGCCTTCCTGCACCACCGCCCGGACGTACATGCCCGGCAGGAGGATCCCCTTCGGATTGGGAAAGACCGCCCGCAGGACGACCGAGCCGGTCGTCGGATCGACCGTGACGTCCCGGAACTGGAGGGTTCCCTCCAGGGGATAGGGCCTGCCGTCATCCAGGATGAGCCGCACCTTTCTCTGTCCGGCCCCGTTCGGGTCCAGGCGGCCCTCCTCGGTGCTCCGCCGCAGCCGCAGGAGTTCGGCTGTCGACTGGGGCACATCCACGTACATGGGATCCAGCCGCTGAATGGTGGCCAGGGCCGCCGGCTGCTGGGCCGAGACGAGGGCGCCCTCGGTGACGCTGGATCGTCCGATGCGGCCCGAGATGGGTGCCGTGACGGAGGTGTATTTCAGGTTGATCCGGGCGTTTTCGACCGTGGCTTTCCAGTACTGGACGTCCGCCTCCGCCTGTTTCAGGGCGGCCGAGGCGTCGTCGTAATCCTGCTGGCTGACGGCCTTGTCGGCCAGGAGTTCCTTCACGCGTTCGGCCCGTAAGCGAATCGCCGGCAGGTTGGCCTCGGATCGGGCCAGGGCGGCCCGGGCGTTGTCGAAGGCGGCCTGATACGTCGCCGGGTCGATCCGGTAGAGAACCTGTCCCGCCTTGACGTCGGCACCTTCCGTGAACAGCCGCTTCTGGACGATGCCTCCCACCTGGGGCCGCACCTCGGCGATCTGATGGGCGGATGTCCGGCCGGCCAGTTCCGTCGTGGTGGCCACCACCCGGGGCTGGATCGTCACGACGGCTACCTCGGGCGGTCCGCCCTGCGGAGGCCCTCCCGCCGTCTGCTGCCCGCATCCGGCGGCGATCAGTACCCCCAGGAAGATTCCCACGACGGCTTTGTATCCGGCTCTTTTGAAAATCTGCATGCCACACCTCGATGTCGTTACTCGCAAATCCCTCACCGCCCGCTTCCGGGCACGGAATGCATTGCTGAAAGACCTTCCGGAGACATATTCACGGAATGAATGTTCATTCTTTCCAGCATAAAAACCAGGGACAGATCTTCGCACCGCCTGCCCCGGCTTTCGTTACCTCTTCAACGCGTCCCAGCATGCCTCCGCGATTCTTTCGGTCAGGTCGTCATCCATTTCGATGAACCCGTTCAACTGGTCCTGGATCAGGCCGAACAGGGGACCGAAGGCCAAGGAAAAGATCACCAGAACGGGCAGATTCTTCAGGATCTGCTGCTCGACCCCCTCCTCGAAAAGGTCCCGGATGGGGTCCTGTTCTTCCGGCTTGTTCAAGAGCCTGTCACGGTGCTGGGCCACACCGTAGGGGGAGTTGTGATACTGCTCCAGGTACCGGAAATGGAGAGGGTTGGCGATCAGGTACCGGAACAGCGCTTTCCATAAATGAAAAAAACGCTCCCGGGCGGGCCTTTCGGCCGGGTGATCCGCCAGGAGGGTAGCCATGAGCTTTGCTTTCAACTCCTCGAAGAGCTGCCGGATCAGGGCTTCTTTCGTCTCGAAATAGCGATAGATTGTCCCCGCTCCCACTCCCGCCTTTTCGGCGATCATGGCCATGGGCGCCCCGTGGAAGCCGCGCTCGGCGATCAGCTCCAGGGCGGCTTCAAGAATTTCGTCTCGTTTGGTGGGTGCTTTCAAACGCCGGGTGCTCCTTGCCGGTGGTGCGGAATGAACGTTCGCTCCGTTTAAAGGGGCATGGCTATAAAGTCAAGGTTTTTTTGTCAGGGATTCGAAAAGGACCCTTCCACGCGGAAGATTTTTTGACCTCTCCGGCGACGGGGATTCTTTACGGTGCCGCCAGTTTCATGCCCAGGGCCCGGGCCTCCTTCATCACCTTTTCGTCGGCACGGATCTTCCCGGCCTCCATGGCGCTGCCATAGACCATTCCGACGAGATTCGCCTCCACATAGGCGTAGGCGTCCTGGAATGCCCGCAGGGCGTTGACGGCTCCGGAATCGAAGGGATCTTCACCCCCGTAGGCCATGGCCACGGCGATCCGCTTTCCCCGGAAGGGGTCCTTCCCGTAGGCGGGCAGGGCGAAGCAACGGTCCATCCAGAGCTTGGTCTGGGCGGTCATGGTGAACCAGTAGACGGGGCTGGCGATAACCCAGGCATCGGCGGCCAGGAGCTTTGGGTAGATCGCCTGCATGTCGTCGTCGATGGCGCAGCGCTTTGCGTTCTTCTTCTGGCAGGCCATGCAGCCCTGGCAGGGGGAAATTTTCTGACCGTGGAGGTACACCGTCTCCACCTCCGCCCCCTTCGACGCGGCCCCCCGGGCGATCTCGGCGGCGAGGATCGCCGTGTTTCCCTTCTTCCGGGGGCTGCCCAGAAGCACCAGCACCTTTTTTCCCGTTTCATTCGTCCTCATTGGATATTTCTCCTTGTCCTTCCTTTGTTTTTCCCTGGGTCGCGAATCCCGGCACGTCCGGATTTCTCCGGGAGGCGGGCCTCCGGTCCCGACGGCCGCCGATCCCTTCCGGACAGGGGAGTCTTCCCCGGACGCCGCCATGCGGCGCAGCTCCCGGCGCAGGATTTTACCCATGGGATTGCGCGGCAGGCACTCGACGATGGTTACTCGGAGGGGCCGCTTGTGCGGGGAGAGGTGGTCCCGGCAGTGCCGGAGGAGGCTTTCCTCCGTGGCGGACTCGCCTTCCCGGAGCTCCACGTAGACGACGGCCTCTTCCCCGACGACCGGATCGGGCATGCCCACGGCCACGGCATCCCGGACGGCCGGATGACCGTGGAGGACCTCCTCGATGTCGCGGGGATAGATGTTGAAGCCCCCGCGGATGATCAGGTCCTTCTTCCGCTCCACGATGTACAGGTAGCCGTCCCCGTCCATCCGGGCCATGTCTCCCGTGTACAGCCAGCCGTCCCGGAAGGCCCGGGCGGTCTCTTCGGGGAGATTCAGGTAGCCCGCCGCAACGTTGGGGCCCCGAACGAGCAGCTCTCCCACCTCTCCAGCGGGGACGTCTTGATCCCGGTCGTCGACGATCCGCACCTTCACGGAGGGAATCGGCTGGCCGACGGAGTCCGGCTTGACGGGCCGGCCCTGGTAATTGGTGCTGACCGCCGGCGACGCCTCCGAGAGCCCGTAGGCGGGATAGACGGTGCAGCGGAACGTTTCCTCGAAGCGCCGGAGCGCCGGAAGGGGAAAAGGCGCCGAGCCGGCGAGGCATTTCTTCAGCGAGGAGAGGTCGTATTTTCCCGCAACCGGACTTCCCAGCATCATCATGAACATGGCCGGAACACCCGGGAAATCGGTCACCCGGTGCCTCTCGATCAGGGCGAAGGCCTCCTCCGCCTGGAAGCGCCGCATCAGGACGTGAAGATTCCCGTATTGATAGGCCTTGTTCATGGTGGTGATGCCGAAGGAATGGGAGAGAGGCAGGGCCACCAGCGTGACGTCCGAGGCCTTCGTCCCGTGGGCCCGGGCGGCGTTGACCGCGTTGGAGTAGAGATTGGCGTGGGTCAGGATCACGCCCTTGGGATTCCAGGTCGTTCCGGCCGTGTAGAGAATAACGGCGAGGTCCGTCTCCCTGAGGTCCGTCTTGCCGACGTTTTCCGGGACCGCCGCAGTGAGGGACCGGAAGGAGATCGTTCCGGGTGGAGGGGTGTCTCCCGTGACGAGGAGGTGTTTCAGGGATGTGGCGGATGCGAGGACCGCCCGGTGTGCCTGCAGAATCTCCGGGCCCGTGACGAGGGCCCTGGCTTCGCAGTCGTTCAGGATATGCCCGAGCTCCACGGCTCCGACCGACGGGATGATCGGGACGATGGCGGCGCCGCATCGCAGGATTCCCTGGTAGCCGACGATGACCTCGGGGCTGTTGGGGAGAAGCACCGCCACCCGGTCGCCCCTGCCGATGCCGAGCGTCTTCAGGCCGGAGGCCAGGCGGTTGGCATCCCGGAGGATTTCCGTGTTGGTGAAGGGTTTCCCTTCGAAGATCACAAACGGGTATTCACCAAAGCGGTCGAGGTTGTCGTCGGCCAGCGTGACGAGGTTCATGCCCCTTGAGTCCTCCGGTCCTTGCAGATCATGCGGCGATCAGGTTTTTTTCAGCCGGTCATAGACCTTGCAGGCGTCCTTGACGCCCAGGGTGCAGGCCGTCCGGGCGTCTTCCAGGGATTTCTGCACATCCCCCTTCCGGTAGTAGCAGCTGCCCCGGTTGTAGTAGGCCCAGCCGTTGTTGGGACGAAGCTCGATGGCTTTGGTGAGGGCGGCGATGGCCTCGTCGTTCCGCTTGCTGCGGCTGTGGATCCATCCCATCCAGTTCCATGCGTCGGCATTCCGGGGATTCAGCGTCACTGCCCGGTCCAGGTCCACCAGGGCACGGGCCTCCTCATTCTGTCTTGCCAGGGCCCGTCCCCGCAGGTAATGGGCCTTGTCGTTCGTCGGATCCGCCTTGATGGCGCGGCTGAAGGCTGCCACGGCCTTATCCAGCCTGTTTTGCTTCAGGTGCAGCAGGCCCTCCTGGATGGGCTCCGCAGCGGCGGGTCGGACGGCGATGAGGGGGGTGTCGCCTGGGAGGGGGGTATTTCTGGTGACGGGGATGTCGCTTGTGACGGGGGTTTCGCCGGGACGCGCCGCTCCCGGAGTCTCCAGAACGAGGGGCTGCATCCTTCCCTGGCGGTCCTCGTAGGCGGCCGTCAGGATCTTCCAGGTGCCGCGCTGTTTCGACAGGGTCATCTGGGCCTTGGTGGACCTCGTCGTGCCTTCCACGAGAAACGTCATGGAGGCCCGCCCGAACTGCCCGGAGGTGCTGATGCTGACGGGGAACCAGGGCTTCACCTCCCGTACTTCCCCCACCTCCTGGCGGATCTGCGGATTCTGCTTCAGGTAGGTCTCGCAGAGCTTGAAGGGATCCGACTCGCGGACAAAGTCATAGGCTGCGGAGATGACCAGGATGATCCCGACGATGAGGAGGAACGGCAGCGCCCTCCACCCCCCGCCCTTGGGTTTGACCGGCTCGTAGGACGCCGGCGGCTTCGGAGGGGGCGGCGGCGGGGACGGGGAGGAGTGCATGTCCGGGTAGGACGGTCCCTGTCCTTTTTTTCTCAGGATTTTTTTCATGACCGGTGCCTCCTTCCTCTTGACCCGGGGGAATGCGTCCCCCGCGTCCGGAATTGCGGGAGCCGCGTCACGCTGCGCCCCCGGGAACGGTTTCAGAGGAGAAATTCGGGGCGGACCCGCCCCCGACCGTCAAACAGGATGCCCTCCCGCTCAAGCAGCGTTCGCTTCAGGTCCGGACCGCCGCCGAATCCGCCCAGGCTGCCGTCGGACCGGACGACCCGGTGGCAGGGGATCGCCAGGGGGAAGGGATTGGAGGCCATCACGGAGCCGACGGCCCGGGCCGCTCCCGCATGGCCGGCGGCGGCCGCCAGCGAGCCGTAGGTCCTCACCTTTCCCCGGGGAATCCGTCCCGTTTCCACAAGCACCCGGCGCCGGAAAGGGGCCAGGGATTCCATCTCCATCTCTTCGAAAGGAACGGGGGCGGCCTCTCCGCGGATGAGGCGGCGGAGGCTCTCTTCCATGTCTCCGTTCGCGTCGCTCTTCCGTGGGCGGGCTCCGGGAAAATCCAGGCCGATCCTGCGAGTCAACTCGCGGCGGGGGGCGGGTAGGTAGATGCGGATGACGGGGCCGGCTCCACCAGCCTCCCGGACCACCGCGGTGATGCCCGATTCCGACGGCAGCAGATGGAAGCGGAGATCCCGTGCCGTTTCCCCGTGATGCTCTCCCTTGTTTTTCATGACCCCTCCCGGTCCGGTTATGTCATGTGTTCGATGAGGATCTGGACACCGATGCCGATCAGGATCAGCCCGCCCAGCAGTTCCACCTTCCGTCCGAAAAGGGACGCCAGCCGTCGTCCGGCCAGCATGCCCGCCATGGTCATGGCGAAGGCGACAACGCCGATGACGGCGCTCGGGTACAGGATCGGCGTCTTGAGCAGGGCCAAGGTCATGCCCACCGCCAGGGCGTCGATGCTGGTGGCCACCGAGAGCATCAGGAGCGTCCAGCCCCGCGTCGGGTCTTCCCGGTCCGTGCGATCCCTTCCTTCCCCGGCGAAGGATTCATGGATCATCCGGACTCCCACGAAGAGAAGAAGCCCGAAGGCCACCCAGTGGTCGTACGCGGAGATGCGCTCGACGACGGTTCTTCCCGCCAGCCAGCCGAGGATCGGCATGAAAAACTGGAAGACCCCGAAGGAGACGGAAAGCCGGAGAACGGGACCCGGAGAGACGCGTCCCCGGACGGCGCCGATGCCGATGGCCACGGAGAAGGCGTCCATGCCGAGCCCCACGGCAATGATCAGGATGGAAAGAAAGCTCATGAACCGGCCGGGCCGCCCGGCAGTTTTCGGAAGAAGGCGGCGATCCTCTCAGCGGTCTTTTTACCAATCCCGCCGGCCTTTTGCAAGGTCGGGACATCGGCTGTGCGGACGGCCGCTGCGGAGCCCAGGGTCGAAAGCAGGGCCTTTAAGCGGGTCGGGCCGATACCGGGGATGCCTTCCAGGACGGAAGAAAGATCTTTTTTTGCCTTTCGCTGATGCAGGTAGGCCTGGGCGAAGCGGTGGGCTTCGTCGCGGACCTGCTGCAGCAGGTACAGGAGCGGCGGCCAGCGGGACGGGTCGAGGGGGTCCTTTCGTCCGGGGAGGAAGACCCGGTCTCCCCGGGATTCTTTCCTTCCGGCCGGGTGCTCCCGGGACTCCTTGGCCAGGGCGACGACCTCCACGTCCTTCACACCGGTGTCCCGGAGGGCCGACAGGGCCACCCGCAGGTGCCCCTTCCCGCCGTCCACGACGATCAGGTTCGGCGGCTCCTCGTTTCCCGAGAGTCGCCGGCGGAGAACCTCGTACATCATCCCGTAGTCGTCGATGCCTTCCACTGTCCGAATCCGATAGCGCCGATACCGCCCCCGATCGGGCCGTCCCTCGCGGAAGGCGACCTTGGAGCCGACGGCGACGTCCGCCCCGAGGCTGGCGATGTCGAAGCACTCGATCCGCTCCGGAATTTTCTTCAGGGACAGCTTCTCCGCTGCAAGCTCCAGGGCCCGCCGTGGATCGGACCCGGGGGAGCGTGCCGCCCGGAGGGCGTTTTCCGCGTTCCGGCCGGCCATCTCCACGAGTTTCCTCGGCTCCCCCCTCTGCGGGAGGGAGATCGTGACCCCCCGTCCCCTCCGCTCTCCCAGCCACTCGGACACGACCTCCCGGTCCGGGATGTCGACGGGCAGGAGGATCTCCGGCGGAATGCGGACCTCCCCGTCATAGTAGCGCTTCAGGAGGGCCGAAAGGATCTCCTCCCGCTCCAGGGCCAGGCGGATCGGGGGAAACAGGAGCTGCCCCGTGACCTTTCCCTTGCGGACGAACAAAAGACAGACCTGCGTCAGCCCTTCTTCCCCATGGATCCCGAAGACGTCCCGGTCGCGGTGCGTCATGGAAAGGACGTACTGCTTCTCCAGGACGCGCTCGATTGCTCCGATGCGGTCGCGGAGCCGGGCGGCTTCCTCGAACAGGAGGTTCTCCGCGGCCTTTTCCATTCGGCGTCGCAGGTCCGCCAGGAGGACCCGCTCCCGCCCTTCCAGGAAGGCCAGGCTGTCCCTGACGAGCGCGGCGTAGGGGCCCGCTTCGATGAGCCCCGTGCAGGGGGCCGAGCAGCGCCGGATCTGGTACTCCAGGCAGGGACGGCGGCGGCCGCGGAAGTCCGCGTCCCGGCAGGTGCGGAGCGGGAACAGGCCGTGCAGGAAGGAGAGGGTCTCCCGGGCCGAGGTGCTGGAGGGGAAGGGGCCGAAATAGCGGGCGCCGTCCTTCCGTGGACGCCGGACGAACTGGTAGCGAGGGAAGGGGTCCCGCGTGTCGATGCGGATGTGGAAGTAGGCCTTGTCGTCCCGGAAGTCGACGTTGTAGCGGGGACGGTGCTCCTTGATGAGGGTGTTCTCCAGGAGGAGGGCTTCCTTTTCCGTGGCCGTGACGATGAACTCCACGTCTTCAAGGCGGCCGACGAGAAAGGGGATCATGAACCGCCCGTCCGTACCGCCGGCATAGCTCTTGAGACGGCTCCGGATGTCCCTGGCCTTGCCGACGTAGAGGACCTCCCCGTCCCGTCCCTTCATGAGATAGACGCCGGGTCCCCGGGGGGCGCCGTCCACGAGGGCGTCGAGGGTGGCCCGGTCCACGGCTATCCCTCCAGGCGCCGCACGGCGCGCAGGACCTGGAGCGACTTGATCTCCCGCCCGAGCAGGTGCCGGATGAAGCAGGCCGTCAAGACCCGGCTTTCTTCCGCCGCCTGGCGGGTGAAGGAGATCCGTCCGATCCGCTCCAGCTCCACGTCCTTGCCCAGGAGAAGGGTTTTCAGAGTGCCCGCCGTGACGGCCACGGCGTCGGGATCTCCGGTCCCGCAGGCGCCGCAGCGGATTCCGCCCTGCCGCGGATCGAAGCGCCAGGCCCCGCTGCCCGCCTCGCACCGGCAGGCGGTGCAGCGGTCCAGGACGGGCTCGAATCCGGAGGCCTTGAGCAGGCGGATCTCGTAAAACCGCAGGTGGTCTTCCGTCAGGGCCGGCTCCCGGTCGAGAAGGCGGAGAAAGTCCCGGACCAGCCCGAAGAGCGCGTCGTTTCTCTTCCCCTCCACGGAGAAATGGTCGGCCAGGTCGACGACGTACGAGGCGAGGAGCGTCTTCTCCAGGTCTCCCCGGAGGGCTTCGTGGTGGTCCACGGGATCGCTCGCCTCGATCAGGGCGAGGGAGTCCCGGGAGCGGCGGGAGAAGAGGATCCGGACCCGCGAGAATGGCTCCAGGGCGTTGGCGAACCGTTTCCGGCTTTTCCGGGCACCCTTGGCGATTCCCCGGACCTTGCCGAATTCGTCCGTCAGGAAGGTGACGATGCGGTCCGAGTCCCCGTAATCCAGCGTCCGCAGGACGAAGGCCTCGGCCTTAAGAGGCGTTCTCGGATTCACGGTAGACGACCTGGCCGCCCACGATGGTCATCACCGCCCTGCCCTTCATGGGCATGTCCTGGAACGGCGTGTTCCGGCTCCGGGAGCGGAAAGAGCCGCTGTCCACCGTCCAGAAGCGGTTCAGGTCCAGCACGGTGATGTCCGCGTCGGAGCCGGGCTTCAGGGTGCCCCCGGGGACGCGGAGGATCTGCGCCGGCCGGAGGCTCATCCGGAGGACCATCTCCGGCAGCGTGAGGATCCCCTTGTGGACCAGCTTCAGGGTCAGGCCCAGGGACGTCTCGAGGCCCACCATCCCGAAGGCGGCGACATCGAACTCGACGGCCTTGTCGGTCAGGGCGTGGGGGGCGTGGTCGCTGGCCACGGCGTCGATGGTCCCGTCCCGCAGGGCCTCGCGGATCGCCTCCACGTCGGCGGCGGAGCGGAGCGGCGGGTTGACCTTCAGGTTCGTGTCGTAGTCCCGGAGGGCTTCATCGGACAGGGTAAAGTAATGGGGGGCCGTCTCCGCTGTCACGGCGACGCCCCGCGCCCTGGCCTCGCGGAGGAGGCGGACGGATCCGGCGGTCGTGACGTGGCAGATGTGGATGGACGTGCGGGTGTACTCCGCCAGCAGGATGTCCCGGGCGATCATGGCCTCCTCGGCCGCCGAGGGAATGCCCCGGAGACCGAGTTCCGTCGAGACCAGGCTCTCGTTCATCAGGCCGCCCGCCGACAGGGTCGGGTCCTCGCTGTGGGACAGAACGGGCATGTCCAGGGAATGGGCGTATTCCAGGGCGCGTCGCATGACGGAGCCGTTCGTGACGGGGCGGCCGTCGTCGGAGAAGGCCGCTGCGCCGGCCTCCTTCAGGTCCCAGAATTCCGAGAGGATCTTTCCCTCGAGGTTCCGGGTGATCGACGCCACCGGGTAGACCCGGGCCTTCCCGCTGGCCGCGGCCTCCCGGAGGATGAACTCCGTCACGGAACGGTTGTCGTTGACGGGATCGGTGTTGGCCATGCAGGCCACGGCGGTGAAGCCTCCTGCTACGGCGGCCTCGCAGCCCGTGGCGATCGTTTCCTTGTACTCGAAGCCGGGTTCCCGGAGGTGGACGTGCATGTCGATGAGTCCCGGAACCACCACGAGCCCCTTCATGTCCAGAATGGACGTGCCATTGTCGGTCTTTTTCCCCTTGCCGGCCGGGGAGGGGATGTTCCGGGCGATCCGGGCCACCTTGCCGTTCCGGATCAGGATATCCATGGGGCCGTCGATGTCCTGGGAGGGATCGACGAGCCGCCCGTTTTTGAGAAGAAGGGTCATTGTTTTCCCCCTGTCAGGAGGTAGAGGAGGGCCATCCGCACGGCCACCCCGTTGGTTACCTGTTCCAGGATCACCGACGACGGGCCGTCGGCGATCTCCGGGGCGATCTCCACCCCCCGGTTGATGGGTCCGGGGTGCATGACCAGGACGTCCGGCCCGGCCAGGTCGAGATGACGCCGGCTCAGGCAGTAGCGCCGGGCGTACTCCCGGAGCGAGGGGAAGAAGTTCTGCTGCTGCCGCTCCGCCTGGATGCGAAGCATCATGATCACGTCCGCTCCCGAGACGGCCTCCTCGAGGGACGTCCGGACTTCCACGCCCAGGCCTTCGATGTCCCGGGGCATCATCGTGGCGGGGCCCGCCACGATTACCTGCGCCCCCATCTTGTGGAGGCCGTAGATGTTGGAGCGGGCCACCCGGCTGTGGGCGATGTCCCCGACGATGGCCACCTTCAGGCCCGCCACGCCGCCTTTCTTCAGGCGGATCGTCATGAGGTCGAGCAGGGCCTGGGTCGGGTGCTCGTTGGCTCCGTCGCCGGCGTTGATAATGGACTGCCGGACCATCCGGGCCAGCATGTGGGGCGCCCCGGAGGCGCTGTGGCGGATGACGATCACATCGGGATTCATGGCCTCCAGGGTTCTGGCCGTGTCGATCAGGGTTTCCCCTTTCACGACGCTGCTGGTGGAGGCGGAGATGTTGATGGTGTCGGCGCTCAGCCGCTTCCCGGCGATCTCAAAGGAGGTCCGGGTGCGCGTACTGGCCTCGTAGAAGAGGTTGATGATCGTCTTGCCGCGCAGGGTCGGCACCTTCTTGATCTCCCGGGAGGATACCTCCACGAAGGACTCCGCCGTGTCGAGGATGATACCGATTTCCTCAACCGACAGGTCCTTGATTCCCAGGATATCTTTCTTCTGCAGGATCATAAATGGACCTCGTCTGGTCTGTCCGGTCCGTCGGCCGGTTTCCTGTTCATTCCTGGCCGGGCTCGATGACGACTTCGTCGACGCCGTTCTTTTCCGTCAGGTGCACGCTCACATCCTCCCAGAGGGAGGAGGGAAGGTTCTTGCCGACGAAATCGGCCCGGATGGGGAGCTCCCGGTGCCCCCGGTCGATCAGGACGGCCAGTTGGATGAGCTTCGGCCGTCCGAAGTCGATCAGGGCGTCCATGGCCGCCCGGATCGTCCGCCCGGTGAACAGGACGTCGTCCACCAGGACGACCTTGCGGCCGTCCAGGGAGAAGGGGATGTCCGTCTTGCCCAGTTGGGGCTTCCGTTTGGAAGTCTGAAGGTCGTCCCGGTACAGGGTGATGTCGACGATCCCCATGGGCACGCGGGCCTTTTCAATCTGCTCGATCTTGATCTGCAGCCGCTGGGCGAGATAGATTCCGCCCGTCCGGATGCCGATCAGGACCAGGTCTTCGATTCCCTTGTTCTTCTCGAGAATCTCATAGGCGATCCGCGTGAGGGAACGGTCGATGCCTTCCGCATCCATGACCACTTTTTTCTTTTCCATGCGATGGGCTGCCCCCCTTGGCAAAAAAAAACCTTCCCGGGCATTGGGAAGGTGTCACGTCATTCTGTCTCTGCGGAGCGGTTTTTTCATGGCGTTCCTTTTTCAATCTCGCCGGATCAAGTTAAAAGGACCGGTCCTTTTCGAGAGGGTACGTTAGTCCAGCGGGCCGCGGCCTGTCAAGGACAAACTGCCCGCTTCCCTGCTGCGGTCGGTCGGCGCTTCTTATTTCGTGGAACTGTGGTATAAGGACACCCGAAAAAGCGCCGGGGAGGGGTGGGACCGAACGTGAAGATCATCATCGTCGGGGCCGGCGAGGTCGGCTACCACATCGCGAAGAAACTGTCGGAAGAGAAGCAGGACGTGGTGCTCATCGACAAGGATCCGGGCAAGATCCGGCGGATCGGCGAGAACCTGGATGTCCAGTCCTACCAGGGTTCCGGCACCAGCCCGCAGGTTCTCCGGGATTCCGGGATCGCGGATGCGGACATGCTGGTTGCAGCGACGGACAGCGACGAGGTGAACCTGATCTCCTGCCTCCTGGCCCGGAGCCTCAATCGCCACATGCTCAAGGTCGCCCGGGTGAAAAACGAGGAGTACCTCCGCGAGACGGATCTCTTCCAGAAGGAGCTTCTCGGAGTCGACCTGATCATCAGCCCCCGGATCATGATGGTGGAGACGATCCTGAACCTCATGAAGATTCCCGGGGCCTCCGAAGCGGTCGATTTCGTCGGCGGCAAGGTCAAGCTGATCGGATTTTTCGTGACGGACGACCTGCCCTTTTCGGGGCAGAAGCTGAGCGCGCTCCGTGGATTCGAGGGAAGAGCCCTGGTGGCGGCCATCGTCCGGGGGCACCGGATCCTGATCCCCAGCGGCGGAGACACGATCCAGCCCCACGACCTGGTCTACATGGCGGTCCGGGCGGATCACCTCGACGACACCCTCGAACGGCTCAACCTGAAGGGGGGGCCCGTGAAGAACATCTTCATCGTCGGTGGCGGCGAGACGGGGTACGCCGTGGCCCGGGCCCTCGACGGCCGTGGCCTCAACGTCCGGATCCTGGACCATGACGGGGACCGCTGCAAGAAAATGGCGGCGACCCTGGACAAGGTCCTGGTCATCCGCGGCGACGGGACGGACCGCGACCTGCTCCGCGAGGAAAACGCCGGTGCCTCGGACCTGTTCATCGCCCTCACGGGCGACGAGGAGAGCAACGTCTTCATCTCCCTCCTCGCCAAGGGATTGGGCGCCCGCCGCACGATCACCCGGGTGAGCAAGCTCAGCTACATGCCCGTGGTCTCCGCCATGGGGCTCGACACGGTCCTGAATCCGCGGATGGCGGCGGTTCGGGCGATTCTCCAGTACATCCGCCGGGGGCGGATCCTGTCGGTGACCCCCCTTCGGGAGGAGCAGGCCGAGGCCATCGAGGCGGAGGCCCTGGAGACCTCCGAGATCGTCCGCGCCCCCCTCTCTCGGGTCAAGTTCCCCAAGGGGGCGATCCTCGGGGCCATCGTGCGGGGGGAGGAGATCATCATCCCCCGGGGTGATACCGTCGTCAAACCGAAGGACCGGCTCATCATCTTCGCCATGCAGGACGTCGTCGCCCGGCTGGAAAAGCTCCTGACGGTGAAGCTGGAGTATTTTGAATGAACGGGCGGCTCATAGCCTACCTGCTTTCCATCCTCGTCCTCGACCTGGGCCTCTTTATGGTCCTGCCCGTCCTGGTCTCCCTCTGGTACGGGGAGCCGTGCGCCCGGCAGCTGTTTCTCGCTGCGATCCTCACCGGATGCCTGGGCCTGGCCATGCGGGCCGCCTCGGGCCGGCCCGCCGACCGGTACCTGAGCCACCGGGACGGAGTCGCCATTGTGACGGGAGGGTGGGTGCTGGCCGGCCTGGTGGCGACCCTGCCCTATCTCCTGACGGGGACCATCCCGGATTTCACGGACGCCTACTTCGAGTGCATCTCCGGTTTCACCACCACGGGCTCCAGCATTTTCAGCAACGTCGAAGTTCTGCCGAGGGGCGTCCTCTTCTGGCGGAGCCTCACCCAGTGGCTCGGGGGCATGGGGATCATCGTCCTGTCCATCGCGATCCTTCCCTTCCTGGGGATCGGGGGGATGCAGCTCTACAAGGCGGAGACGCCCAGCCCCGTCGTGGACAAGCTGACGCCGCGGATCTCCGACACGGCCAGGGTCCTGTGGAAAGTATACGTCCTGCTGACGCTGATGCAGATTATCCTGCTCCTCTTCGGCGGCATGTCCCTCTTCGACGCCGTCTGCCACGCCTTCACGACGATGCCCACGGGCGGCTTTTCCACGAAGAATGCAAGCATCGCCGCCTATAACAGCGTCTATATCGAGGTCGTGGTGACCGTGTTCATGGTCCTGGCGGGGATGAACTTCGCCCTGCATTACCGGCTGCTCCGGGGAGATTTCCGTTCTGTCCGGAAAGATCCGGAGATCCGGGTCTATCTCCTCATTTTCGGAGTCCTGACGCTCCTGGTGGCGGTGGACCTTTTCGGCCGGACCTGCCCGTCGGCGACGCAGGCCCTCCGTTACGCCTCCTTCCAGGTGGCCTCGATCCTGACGACAACCGGCTATACCACGGCGGACTTCGAGCAGTGGCCCGCCTTTTCCCAGATCGTGCTGCTCCTGTGCATGTTCCTCGGCAGTATGGCCGGATCCACCGGCGGCGGCATCAAGACGCTCCGCCTGCTCCTGCTTGCCAAGCACGCCTACCTCGAGATCGTCCGCGTAATCCATCCCCACGCCATGACCATCGTGAAACTCGGGAATGTCCCCGTCTCCCAGTCCGTCCTCCGCAGCGTCTGGGGATTTTTTATCCTCTTCATGGGCATCTTCGTCCTGGCGACGCTTGTCATGAGCGCCCTGGGAGTCGATTTTCTGACCTCCGTCTCTTCCGTGGCCTCCTGCCTGGGAAACGTGGGGCCCGGGTTGGGCGCCGTCGGGCCGATGGATAATTTCGGCGGCCTGCCGGCGGCGGGAAAGTGGGTGCTCATCGCCTGCATGCTCCTGGGGAGGCTGGAGATTTATACGGTATTGGTATTCCTGATGCCCCGCTTCTGGAAGGACTGACGGGCTGCTGAAAAACAGCCGTCTGCGGCGTTTCCCTCCTCCTTCGCCATTCGACGTACCGAAAAGGGTACGACTCATGGCTCAGGATTTCGGGGGCCTTGCATCCGGGTATTTTTGAACAGCCCGCTACAGGCTTCCGGCAGGGATGTTCCAATTGCTCCTCTGGGAACCCCCGGTCGCGCCCCCGCGGACGTCGGCTGGTAAATGGGTAAATAGGGACACTTCCCCTATATTTTCTCGTAATGGTCGGTCCGGGGAGGGGGGCTTCCCGGAGCGCGAATAGCGGCTTTTTCGGGGCACCCTGCCGTCGCAGCGCAGCGCCCGCAAAGTCCTGTGTTTGAACACCGTCCGGTGCGAGTTATGACTTTGCAGCGGAGCGAAAAGATGCAAAGGGAGCAGATTTGAAATCTGTCCCATACGCTTCTGAACGCAAGGGATGCCCCCTCCCTGTTCAAACGGAAGCTTTTTCCCGTCGTAATTTCGCGGGGGCGCGACCGGGGGTTCCCAGAGGAGCAATCAGGAAGCGTTTCCAGGGCAGGGAGATCCGATTTGCCGGCACCGGAAACAGGAAACGCTTCCGCGACGGCGGGAATCCCCGTGGCAGCCCCCGCGCCCCGGATGAATCTGCCGGCCGTGGGGGCTGATACAGGAGAGTCGTTGTTTCAGGCGTGGTTGCGGAGCTTCAGCTCCTGAGGGTGTGGGTTGAGATAAACCTGGTCTTTCAGGTATGGCTCGTCGAACTTCCGGACGTAGTGGCGGATCAGGGTGACCGGGACGATCAGCGGGATATCGCCCCGGCGGTAGTCGGTGATGACCTCCTGCAGCTCCTGCCGCTCGTTCGCGGAAAGCTGTTGCTTGAAATACCCCGCCATGTGCTGGAGGACATTGGCGTTCTTGGCCGGTGTAGCCTTGAGCTGGAGGGCCTCCGCCATGAGCGCCTCGTACCGGGTATACAGCTCGCCCGCTGGGATTGTTCCGGCCTGGGCCACGAGTTTTCCCATCTCACGGTAGTGCTTTTCGCTGTGGGCCAGGATGAAGAGCTTGTGGATGGAGTGAAACCTCACCAGGCGCGAGGGCTTTCGGCCCGCCGCGATCATTTCGCGCCAGCGCCGGCAGGCGAAGATCCGCTCGATGAAGTTCTCCCGGAGGACCGGGTCCTGGAGTCGCCCCTCTTCCTCCACCGGCAGGAGGGGAAAGCGCTCCATGAAGATCCGGGCAAAGATGCCGGAGCCCTTTTTGACTGCCTGGCCGCCCCCTTCCTGGAAGACGTTCACCCGCTCCATGCCGCTGGAAGGGGACCTGCTCTTGAAGACGAAGCCGCAGAGCCCTTCCTTCTCCAGCTCGGCCACGCGGCGGCCGGCCCAGGCCTCCATGCGTCCGGTGAGATCCTGCCTGGAGCGCGTGGTGACCAGGCGGGGCCTCGCCGTGTCGCCCTCCAGGTGCATCGACTCCCGGGGAACCCCCAGCCCGCACTCCACCTCGGGACAGACGGGAACGTACTCCACATGGGCTCCGAGGGTGTCCCGCAGGTAGCGGTCCAGCTTGTGGCCGCCGTCGTAGCGGACGTTTTCTCCCAGGAGACAGGCGCTGATGCCGAGACGGATCCTGCCCGTAGAATCTTGATTTCCCATGCGATCCCCCTCCCGCTCCGGAATGTCCGCCTCCCTGGCTGCGCCCGTCAGGCTTTTTTCAGGTGCCGGACGCCCGTTGCGCCCGCCACGACTACTTCCGAGACGGCGTCCAGGAACAGCCCGTGCTCCACGATTCCGGCCCGCGACTCGAGGACCCGGACCAGCTCCCTGGGGGCCATGATGGGGCCGAAACGGCAGTCCATGATCAGGTTGCCCTGGTCGGTTTTGAAGAGGCTCTTGTCGGCGTTGCGCCGGTGGGATACCTTCGCACCCAGGGATTCCAGGAAAGCCAGTTGGGACCGCCAGCCGAAGGGGATCACCTCCACCGGGACGTTCCGCTTGGTTCCCAGCCGGGGAGAGAGTTTCGACTCGTCCACGACGATGACGACCCGCCGGCTGGCCTGGGCGACGATCTTTTCCCGGAGAAGGGCGCCCCCTCCTCCCTTGATGAGATTCAGGCCCGGGTCCACCTCGTCGGCCCCGTCGATGGTCAGGTCGATGGAAGGCCGGGCATCCAGGGTCGTCACCGGGATGCCGTACCGGAGGGCCTCCTCCTCCGCCTGGAAAGAGCAGGGGATGCCCGTGATGTCCCGGAGCCGGCCGTCCTTCATGCGCTCCGCGATCAGCTTCACGGCGTGGATGGCCGTGCTGCCGTGTCCGAGCCCCACCACCATCCCGGATTCAACGAATTCCACGGCGAACGCCGTGGCCTGTCTTTTCCACTCCGCGGTGTCTGTCGTCATGGTGTTCCCTCCCTGTTCCCCGGTTTTCTGGCGGTCAAGAGGAAGACCGTAAACTCCCGGATACCGCCCCTTTTCCCCTCTTTCAGGATTCGGGCCGCCGTTGTGGTCCCGACGGATTCGAATCCCGCCGCGGCGGCATCCCCGGCCAGCGAAGAGCGGTCGAATCCGAAATGGAAAACGCCCCGGTTGTCATGGTGGAAGCGTCCCTTTTCCGCGTCGAGGTCCGCCAGGGCGATCCGCCCGCCGGGATGGAGGACCGCGAAAACCCGCCGGAGGAGCGCGGGGATGTCCCGGATGTGGTGAAGGGTCATGCTGCTCGCGACCAGGTGGTACGGGCCGGCGGGGAGTGGACCGGCATCGATGTCAACCTGCAGGGTCTTCACACCGGTCCAGCCCATCCGCTCGATCTTTCCGTTCAGAACCTCCAGCATGCCGCGGGACCCGTCCGCGGCGGTCAGTGTTCCGACCTTCGGTGCCAGGAGGAGCGTGAGCAGGCCCGTCCCGCAGCCGAGATCGAGGCAGTCCATCCGTCGGTCCAGCGGGATCTCGCGCACAATCGCGTCGGCCACGTCCCCGGCGAGACGGACCCGCTCCGGCTTTTCGTCCCAGGACGTGGCCGCGTGGTCGAAATCGCGCCGCTGCGCTCCGTCGGATCCGGTCACGGAATACTCCTGGCTTTCGAGTGAGGGTTGCTTGAGGGATGAAATACTATTGCACACTTTTTGCGCCGAGAAAAGGACCTCGGCGCTTCCGCCGCCTTCAGGCCGGTGTGGGGCCTTCGGAGGCCGGCGAGCCGCCGTCTTCCACAGCCCGGCCCTTCCCACGCTTCAGCCTCCGCCCCAGGCGGTCGAAGCAGACGTAGAAGACGGGAGTCACGTAGAGGGTCAGCATCTGGGAGAACAGGAGGCCCCCGACGACGGCCACGCCCATGGACATCCGGGCGTCGCCCCCGGCGCCGATGCCCAGCGCGATGGGCAGGGTCCCGAACAGGGCCGCCATCGTGGTCATCATGATGGGGCGGAAGCGGATCACGCAGGCCTTGTGGATGGCGCTCCGGGCGTCCAGCTTCTCCTCTTCCTCCGCCACGACGGCGAAGTCGACCATCATGATGCCGTTCTTCTTCACCAGGCCCACGAGCATGATGATCCCCACGAAGGCGTAGAGGTCCAGATTCAGGCGGAACAGGATGAGGGAGACGAGGGCCCCGAAGGCCGCCAGCGGAAGGGCCGAGAGGATGGTGACGGGGTGGATGAAGCTCTCGTAGAGAATCCCCAGGACGACATAGATGATGAAAATGGTGACGAAGAGGAGGAAGCCCAGGTTTCCGAAGGATTTCTGGAATTCCTGCGAGGCCCCCTCGAACTGGGCCGTCACGGTCTGGGGCAGCACCCGGGCGGAGACATCCCGGATCTGGGCCATGGCCTGGTCGATGGAGAAGCCCTGCTTGAGATTGAAGGAGATCGTCGCCGAAGGAAGCTGTCCCGAGTGGCTGACCGACAGGGGGACCAGCTTTTCCTCGATGCTTGAGAAGGCTGTCAGCGGGACGAGCTTGTCGCGGGAGGACTTGATGTAGATCATGGAGAGGGAGGACGGGTCTTCCCGGAACGCCGGATCCAGCTCCAGGATCACGTTGTACTCGTTGCTTGTGCTGTAGATGGTGGAAACCTGCCGGGACCCGAAGGACGTGTACAGGCCGTCCTGGATCTGGGAGGCCGTGAGGCCCAGGGACGACGCCTTGTCCCGGTCGATGACGATGCGGATGCGGGGACTCTGGATGTTGAGGTCCGAGTTCACGTCCACGAGCGACGGAAGGCCTGCCATCTTCTCTTCGAGGGCCAGGGCCGCCCGGTAGAGATCCTCCAGGGAGTTGCTCTGCAGCGTGTACTGCCAGGCTGCGGTGGTGGACCTTCCTCCGATTGGAATGGGCGGCGGGTTGAAGGGGAAGGCGACCATGCCGGGGATGTCGTTCAGCTTCGGCCGAAGCTCATTGATGATGTCGGTCACGCTTTTCTTCCGCTCCGAGCCCGGTTTCAGGGTGACGAGGGCGAAACCGGAGTTTGACCCCTCCTCACTGCCGGCGACGGACAGAAGCCCCCGCAGGTCCGGGTGGGCCTGAATGATCCGGTTTACCTCGCCCTGGTGCTCCACCATGTAGTCAAAGGAGGACCGGTCGGCGGCCTTCGTGAAGACGAGGAAATAGTCCTGGTCCTGGGAGGGGACGAAGCCCTTGGGAATCCAGACGAACAGGAAGAACGACAGGAGGAGGATCACCCCGGTCAGGCCGAGCGTCGCCACCGGATGGTTGAGGGGGACCCAGAGGGTCCGGCCGTAGAAATCGGCGGCCCGCCGGAAGAATTGCTCCGTCCACTCCTGGAAGCGCCGCCGCCTGCCGTCGTGATAGCGGTTGAGGAGGCGGCTGCATAGCATCGGGGTCAGGGTCAGGGAGATGAATCCGGAGACGAGAATGGCGACGCCGATGCTGACGGCGAATTCCCGGAACAGGCGGCCGATGATCCCGCCCATGAAGAGAATCGGGATGAAAACGACCACGAGCGAGATGGTCATCGAGAGGATCGTGAAGCCGATCTCCCGGGAGCCCGTAAAGGCCGCCTGCATCGCGTCCTCCCCCTCCTCGATCTTCCGGACGATGTTCTCCATCATGACGACGGCGTCATCGACAACGAATCCGACGGACAGGGTCAGGGCCATGAGGGACAGGTTGTTGAGGCTGAACCCCAGGAGGTCCATGACGGCGAAGGTGGCCACCAGGGAAAGGGGAACGGCGATACCCGGGATGATCGTGGGCAGGAGGGACCCGAGAAACAGGAAGATCACCGCGACGACGAGGAAGATGGTCAGGAGGAGGGTGAACTGGACGTCCTCGATGGATTCCCGGATGTAGTCCGCCTGGTTGTACAGGAGCATGAACTCGACGGCCTCGGGGATCATCTTCTGGAGCTGCGGGATCTTCTCCTTCATGTCCGTGGCGATTCGGACCGTGTTCTGGCCGGGCTGCTTGCTCACGGCCAGGATGATGGCATTGTACTCCGTGTCCTTTGTCAGGAACCAGAGCTTCGTCTTCTCGTATTCGATGGCATCTTCTGCGCGGCCGATGTCCTCGATCCGGATGGGGATGCCGTTCTTGCTGGACACGACCAGGCGGTTGTAGGCCCGGGCGTCGGGGAGCTGGCCGGTCGATTCCATCGTATAGGACTGGAAGGATCCGTCAAGGGTCCCGCCGGGCCGGCTGACGTTCCCCTGCTTGATGGCGTCGCTCACCTCGTTCAGGCCGATGCCCCGGGCGGCCATCTTCCGCGGATCCACCCGGACCCGGACGGCCTTCTTCTGGGCCCCCATGACCTTGACCTGCGCCACGCCGTCCACGGTGGACAGGGAGCCGCTGACGAAATCCTCCGCCAGGTCCTGGACGTCCGTCATCGGCATGGTTTTGGAGGTCATGACGAAGTACATGATGGGCTGGTCGGCCGGATTCGTCTTGGAGTACGACGGGGGCGAGGGCATGTCGTTCGGCAGGAGGTAGCGGGCGGCGGCGATGGCCGTGTTCACGTCCTGGGCCGCGGCGTCGATGTTGCGCTCCAGGGAGAACTGGAGGGTGATGGTCGTGCTGCCCGTCCGGTTCGTCGAGGACATGGACTGGAGGCCGGCGATCTTCGTGAACTCCTTCTCCAGCGGCGTGGCCACGGTGGATGCCATGACCTCGGGACTGGCTCCGGTGAGGCTGGCATAGACCTGGATGGTCGGGAAATCGACGTTGGGCAGGTTGTTGACGGGAAGCTGCCGGTAGCTGTGGATCCCGAAGAAGAGGATGCTCACCATGACCAGGATGGTCATGACGGGCCGGCGGATCCAGATCGCGGAGAGGTTCATCGTCCTGCCTTCAGGGCTTTCCGGCTGCCGCCTTCTTGACCTCCACGGGGAAGCCCTCCCGGAGTTTCAGGTGGCCGTCCGTCACGAGTGTCTCCCCGGGCTCCACCCCCTTCGCCAGGACCGTGTCGGGCCCCGCGACGCGGTCCACCGTCACGGGACGCTGGGTCACCGTCCCATCCTTCCGGATGACGAATACGTAATGGCCCTCCTGGCTTCTCTGGACGGCCGGCGACGGCACCACCAGGGCGCTCTTCTGGATCGTGAGTTCCAGGGCCGCGCTGGCGAACTGCCCGGGCCACAGGAAGCCGTCCGGATTGGGGAATTCCGCCTTGAGGCGGATCATACCGGAGTCGGGATCGACGGCATTGTCGACAAAGACGAGGACCCCCTCCCGGGCGTCCTTTTCCTTTCCGGGCAGCGTGGCCGTCACCTTCAGGGACGACTGCCGCATCTGGCGGCGGACGTCGGCCAGCCGGTTCTCCGGGATGGAGAAGCGGACGTAGACGGGGCGGATCTGGTTCACCGTGGTGAGGGTCCCGGAGTTGGCCGAGACGACGGCCCCGGGATTGACGCCGTACGTTCCCGTCTTGCCCGCGATGGGGGCTGTGATGGAGCAGTACTGGAGGTTGAGCCGCGCTTTCTCGGCGGCGGCGCGGTTGTCCCGGACGGTCTGAGACTGGGTGGTCTCGGTTGTCCGGTACCGGTCGTATTCGGACCGGGAGACGGCTCCCTTCTCCAGGAGGAAGGCATAGCGCCGGGCCTCCGCCCGGTCGTGGTCGAACTGGGCCTCCTCCTTGGCCAGCCGGGCCTCCGCCTGGCGAAGCTCCTCGCGAAACGGGGCGGGGTCCAGGCTGAACAGGAGATCCCCCTTCCGGACCTCCTGGCCCTCCCGGAAATGAACGGCCGCGATCTTCCCGGTCACCTGGGGAACCACCGTCACGGTGCGGTACGCCTCCACGAGGCCCACGGCCTGGATCTGGACGGGCATGTCCTTCCGGACCGCCTCGCCGGCTGTGATGGGCACCGCCGCCGACGCATGCTGCGCTTCCTTCTTTCCGCATCCGGCTGCCGAGAAACCGACAGCCAGCAGCAATACCATCCCGAGGAGAACGCCTCTTTTCATATCTTCTTCCCCGTGGCCTTTTCGATGGCGGACTGGGCCTTCCGGTAGTCGTAGAGGGCCTGGATATGTTTCAGTTTCGCATCGCTGAAGCCCACCGTGGCGTCTGTGACCTCCACCGGCGTGCTCAGCCCCGCCGAGTACTTGAGCGTTACGATTTCCAGGTTTTCCTCCGCCTGCCGGACGGCCAGGGCTGCGTCAGAGATGCTTCTTTCCGCCTTCAGCAGGTTCAGGCAGGCCTTCTGGATCTCCGTGCGGACATCGAGCCGCTTGGAATCCAGCTGGGCCTGGAGCTTGTTCCGCTTCGCCAGGGCCTCCCGGATGCGGTTTTGCGTGGCCATGCCCTCGAAGAAATTGACCGACACGGTCACACCGGCATTCCAGCCCCGGGAGAGGGGCCTTTCGCTCCCGTCATACGAGTAGCCGGCCTTGCCGCTGAGGCTGGGGAGATACTCCTTCCGGGCCAGGTCGATTTCCCGCTCCGCCGCTTCGAGCTGTGCCGCCAGGGATTTCAGGTCCGACCGGGACTCCAGGGCCTGGGCCGTCGCTTCGTCAAGGACGACCGGGTAGCGCTGGAACGCCAGGTTGTCCTCGATCCGGTAGGACGGGGGAGAGGGGATGCCCATGACCTGGTTCATGCTCACCCGGGCCAGCATCTCTTCGTTTTCGGCGGAGGTCAGCTCCAGCCGGGCGTTGCTCAGGTCCACTTCCGCCTTGGTCACGTCGTAGCGGGACTTGGTCCCGGCCTCGAAGAAGAGCTTTGCCTGCCGGAGATGCGCCTCGAACTTGCCGGCCTTCTCCGTCTGCACCTCCCGGTTGCGGGAGGTCCGGAGGAGCTCGTAATAGGCCTCTCGGACGGAGTGGACCAGGGCCAGCCGCTGGTTTTCCAGGTCGTGCAGGGAGGCGTCCCGGGACAGATCCCTCATCCGGATGGTCGCTTCCCGTTTTCCGAAATCGTAGATGTTCTGGGTGAGGGTGGCGGAGGCGCTGTAGTAGCTGTACGATTCCAGGGGAATCAGGGAGTAGTTGTCGGCGGCGTTCCGGTCGTCGGGGGTGTAGCGCGTGTAGCCGCCGGTGACGTCGATCTTGGGGAAGTAGTCCTTCCTCGCCTGGGCCGCCTGGGCCTCCCGGGCCTCCGCTTCATACGCATAGGCCGCCAGGGCCGGATGCCGCTTCAGGGCAATCTCGATGCAGCGGGAAAGGGAGAGGGTCTCGCCTTCCCGGATGGCCGGCACCTCCGCCCGGGCCGATACGGTCGTGAAAAGAAGGAAAAGGGCGATCGGGAACAGGGTGAGCCGGAGATTTCTGAGACCCATGGATCGCTCCGTGTCTTTTCCTTCCGCCGCAGGGAGTGGCCGGAGGCGGCGGATATGCGCCACCATACACAAGTTTCGTCCCGTGATCAAGGAGACCCATGGAAGGGTGAGCGGATTCCCGGTCTCTCTCCCGCCGGAGGTTCACTGCAGAAGCATGCCCAGCCGGTCCCAGCGGACCCATGTGTCGTCGCGGTTCCAGGACCAGTAGATGACAAAGGCCTTGCCCATGACGTCCTTGAGGTCGACGAAGCCCCAGAACCGGCTGTCGTAGCTCTGGTCGCGATTGTCTCCCATCACGAAGATCGTGTCCCTGGGAACGGTAACGGGGCCGAAGTTGTCACGCGGCTGCAGGGAGGCCGGGAAGATGACCTCGTCCACGTGGACCCCGTGGCCGTCGTTCTGGGGATTGCCGTTCAGAAAGATCTGCTTGTTCCTGATTTCGACGGTGTCCCCCCCGACGGCGATGACCCGCTTGATGAAATCCTTGGAGCGGTCTTCCGGGTAGATGAAGACGACAATGTCACCCCGCTTCGGATCCTTGATGGGAATCAGGGTATTGCGGACGAAGGGGATCTTGACCCCGTAAATGAACTTGTTCACCAGGATGTGGTCCCCGATCAGCAGGGTCGGCTTCATGGATCCCGAGGGGATCTTGAAGGCCTGCACGAGGAAGGTGCGGATGAACAGGGCGATCAGAATGGCGATGATGATCGCCTCGACGTACTCCTGGGTCTTGGACTTTGGTTTCGACATGGCTTCCGTTACGAATAAATGTTGATGAGGGTAACGACGATCATGACCAGGGCGGCGCCTCCCTTTGCCAGGATGACCGCCATCCCGCCCAGAATCGACCCCAGGCCGGCGCGCAGGGCCGGCCGGATCTTCCGCTGTTGCATCATTTCCACGGCAAAAACGCCGGCAAATCCTCCGGCGAAGGCCCCCAGCACCGTTCCCAGGCCGAACAGGAACGGGGTGAAGAGAAACATGCCGGCGATGCTGCCCAGGATCGCCGCCCAGGCGCCCTTCCGGGAGGCTCCGAACCGGGCCGCACCGACCGCCCGGAGGCCGAAGTCGAGCGCCTCCGCCAGGGCCGCCAGGAAGACCAGAATCAGGAGGACCTTCCAGCCCAGGGTGGCGAATCCCGTCGCGGCGGCGTACACAAGGGCCGCCGCCAGGATCAGGAACTGGCCGGGCAGTCCGAGCAGGGTGGCCAGCAATCCCACCAGGAAGGTGATGATGAGAAGAAAGATGCCGGCCGATTCCAGAAAGGACAAGTTACTTTTTCCCCTTTTTCCCTGCCGGCCGGAGCCTCTCCCAGGCCAGCACGATGGAGCTGGCGATGAAAATGGAGGAATAGGTTCCGATCACGATGCCGACGAGGAGGGTAAAGGCAAAGTCGTGGATCACCGCTCCCCCCAGGAAGAAGAGCGCCACCAGGACGATGAAGACCGTCAGGGCGGTCAGGATGGTCCGGCTCAGGGTTTCGTTCACGCTGGTGTTGATCAGCGTGGCCAGGTCCTGCTTGATGTTTTTCCGGACGTTTTCCCGGATCCGGTCGAAGACGACGATGGTGTCGTTGATGGAGTAGCCGATGATCGTAAGCAGGGCCGCCACGATGGTGAGGTCGAACTCCTTGCCCAGGAGCGACAGTGCCCCCACGGTGATGATCGTGTCGTGCACCAGGGCCAGGATGCCGCCCACGCCGTAACGGAACTCGAACCGGAAGGCGATGTAGATGAGCATGCCGACCCAGGAAAAGAAAATCGCCAGGAGCGCCTTCTTGGTCAGGTCTTTCCCGACCTTGGGTCCCACGTACTCGACGCGGCGGATGTCGAAGGTCCCCGCTCCGAGGGCGGACGTCAGGGCCTGCTGGATCTTGTCGCTTGTTTCTTTTGTGTTTTCAGCCGAGTCGCCGATGCGCACCACCACCTCGTTCTCACCGTACTGCTGGATGGTGCTCCCCTCCAGGCCGATGGGCTTGAAGGCCGCCCGGATCTTCTCCGGGGCCGGCTCGTGCTGGAACTTGATCTGAATGAGAGTCCCCCCGGCAAAGTCGATGCCGTAGTTGAGACCTCCGTGCCAGACGATGGAGGCGATGCTGATGACGATCAGTGCCAGGGATATGCCGAAGGCGATCTTCATCTTGCCGACGAAATCGAAGTTGGTACCCGCCTTGATCAGTTCCATGCGGTGCTCCTCAGTTTGGGAAATGGCGTCCGGGGTTCTTTCCGCCCCGGTTTCATACGCTGATCCGGGAGATCTTCCGGTTCAGGACGAAGTGGTCGAAGACGATCCGCGTCACGAAGACGGCGGTGAACATGCTGGCGATGATGCCGATGGTGAGCGTCACGGCAAAGCCCTTCACGGGACCGGTCCCGAAGCCGAACAGGAACAGGGCGGCGATGAGGGTCGTCACGTTCGAGTCGAGAATTGTCAGGAACGCCTTGCCGTAGCCCGCCTCGACGGCCATCTTGGGGGTCTTCCCGTTCCTCACCTCCTCGCGGATCCGCTCGAAGATGAGAACGTTGGCGTCCACGGCCATGCCGATGACGAGAACGATGCCGGCGATGCCCGGCAGGGTCAGCGTCGCCTTAAAGGCCGAGAGGGTCCCCATGAGGAGGATGATGTTGAGAATGACGGCGCTGTTGGCGATGACGCCGGCCCATTTGTAGTAGAAGCCCATGAACAGGACCACCAGGAGGCCGCCGATGGCGACGGACCAGAGCCCCTTGTTGATGGAGTCCTGGCCCAGGGACGGTCCCACGGTCCGCTCCTCCAGGATCACGACCGGCGCCGGCAGGGCACCCGCCCGAAGAACGATGGCCAGGTCCTTGGCCTCATCCATGGTGAAGGTCCCCGTGATCTGGGCCTGGCCCCCGGAGATCTTCTCCTGGATGACCGGCGCCGAGTGGACAACGCCGTCCAGCACGATGGCGAGTCTCTTCTTGACGTTTTCCCCGGTGATCCGCTCGAATTCGTTGGCCCCCTGGCTGTTGAACTTGATGGCCACGTAAGGCTCGCCGAAGCGGTCGCTGATCTTGACCTGGGCGTTCTCCAGCGCCCCGCCCGTCAGGAGGGTCTTGTTCCGCACGAGATAGGGCACGTCGGTCCGGCGGCCCGATTCCGGCTCCACCTTGTAGCCGCGGAGGACCGCGCTTCCCTCGGGGACGTTGCCACGGAGGGCGTCGTCCAGGGAATGCTCCTCGTCGAGGAGCTTAAACTCCAGAAGCGCCGTCTTGCCGATCAGGTTCTTCGCCCGGGCGGGGTCCTGGATCCCCGGAAGCTGGACGACGATCCGGTCGTCCCCCTGGGGCATGATTTCCGGTTCGGAGATGCCGAACTGGTCCACCCGGTTCCGGATGGTCTCCAGGCTCTGCTCGACGACAAACGTCTTCATCTCCGCGGCCCGCTTGTCCTTGATCTTCAGGGTCACCTGGTCGCGCCCTTCCCGGGTTTCCGATTTGGCCACCTCCAGATCGGGGTAGCTGTCCTTCAGGATCTTGTCGAAGGCCCCCCGGGAGGCCGGATCCGGCAGCTCCAGGCTGATGCCCGCCTTCGTCCGCTCGATGTTGCGGAAGCGGACGCGCTTGTCCATCAGGGTTTCCTTCAAGTCGTTGGACGTGCGTTCCATCGTGCTTTCAAGGGCTTTCGCGGTGTCCACCTCCAGGATGAGGTGCATTCCCCCCTGCAGGTCCAGCCCCAGGTGGATCCGGTCCGAGGGAAGATTTTTCTTCCAGAACTCGGGCAGGTCCGGAATCAGGGTCGGCGTCAGGTAAAACAGCGCCCCCAGGCAGATGACAACGGTAATGGCGACACGGATGCGGATGCTCTTGATCATGGCGAACCCCTGGTTATTCCTTCGATTCCTTCCCGGCCTTCTGGAGGACGGTGCTGATGAAGCTCTTGCCCACCTTGATTCTCACCTTGTCGGCGATCTCCAGGGTCACGACGTTGTCCGCGACGGCGGTTATTTTCCCCTGGATCCCCCCCGAGGTCATGACCAGATCCCCGTGGGTCAGGCTGGCCAGCATGTCCTTGTGCTCTTTCTGCTGTTTCATCTGGGGCCGGATGAGCAGGAAGTAGAAGATGGCGAACAGGACGCCCATCATGACGATGAAGCTCCAGTCCCCTCCCGCGCCCCCGCCTCCGGGCATCCCCATGGCATATGCGGTTCCGATCACGAAAATATCCTCCCTGATTTATTCGGGAATCTCCGAGTTTGCATCGGCATTCCCCGCCGGCTCGTCTTCCCACCGGTCCAGAAACGCCCGTTTCCAGACCGTATAACTCCCCCCCCGGATCTCTTCCCGGATCCGTTCCATCAGTCGGAGATAGAACCGGACATTGTGAATCGTGTTGAGCACCATGGCCAGGATCTCCCGGGCCATGTAGAGATGCCGGAGGTAAGCACGCGAGTAGTGCCTGCAGGTGTAGCAGTCGCAGGCTTCGTCGAGGGGAAGCTCGTCCTCCCGCCAGCGGGCGTGCTTTATAACAACCTTTTGGGTGTTTGTAAATAATAATCCATTCCTTGCGCATCGCGTGGGCATGACGCAGTCGAAGAGATCGATGCCGGCGGAGACGCTCTTGACGATGTCGGCGGGGGTCCCCACGCCCATCAGGTAGCGGGGCTTTCCCCGGGGGAGGAGCGGAGCCGTCCCGGCCACGATCTCATCCATGATATCCTTCGGCTCCCCGACGCTGAGCCCCCCCAGGGCATAGCCCTCGAAGTCCAGGGCCGCCAGCTCCTCCAGGGCCTGCCGGCGCAGGTCCGGGTACATCCCCCCCTGGACGATGGCAAAGAGCATCTGGAAGCGGTTCGTCCGGGCCTCCAGGGACCTCCGAGCCCAGCGGTTCGTCCGCTCCATGGAGACCCGGGCCTCCCGGACCGTCGCCGGGTAGGGGGTGCACTCGTCGAGGCACATCATGATGTCCGACCCGAGGGCCTCCTGGATGGCCACGGCGGTCTCGGGGGTGAGGTCGTGCCTTGATCCGTCGATGTGGGACTGGAAGGTGACCCCGTCTTCGGTGATCTTCCGGAGGGCCCCGAGGCTGAAGACCTGGAATCCGCCGCTGTCGGTCAGGATCGGGCCGGGCCAGTTCATGAACCGGTGAAGCCCCCCCAGGCGGCGGACCAGCTCGTGGCCGGGTCTCAAATATAAATGATACGTATTCCCGAGGATGACATCCGCGCCCAGTTCCCGGACCGTCTCCGGAAGCAGGGCCTTGACGGTCCCCTGGGTCCCCACGGGCATGAACGCGGGCGTCCGGATCTCCCCGTGGGGCGTGGCGATCCGCCCCAGCCGGGCCCTGGTACCGGTGTCTTCTTTTAACAATTCAAAGCCTGGTTCTGTCATGGACGTCCTTACAACCCAATTTCCCCGCGGCAAAGCAATTGTATCTCGGCGCGGGGGCTGCCACGGGGATTCCCGCCGTCGCGAAAACGTTTCCGCTCTTCACCTTCTGAAATTGATGAGCCTGGGATCCGGAAACGTTTTCTAATCGCTCCTCTGGGAACCCCCGGTCGCGCCCCCGCGGATGCAGAGGAGAGGCGGAAAACAACCAGAATTCCCGTCTCGTGTGCCCCCGCCCCGCGGACATTGGTCGGGGAGGGGGGCTTCCCGGAGCGCGAATAGCGGCTTTTTCGGGATACCCTGCCGTCGCAGCGAAGCGCCCGCAAAGTCATCTGTCTGAGCACCGTCCGGTGCGAGTTATGACTTTGCAGCGGAGCGAGACGATGCAGGGTCGAAAAATCGCTTCTGAGCGCGAGGGAAGCCTCTCTCACGCGCAATTCCCATGAATCAACCCGGCGGCTGTTCAAAAAGGGTTGAATGCAAGGCGCCCGAAATCCCGGGCCGTGAGGCGTACTTGTCGGTACGTCGAGCGGAGCGGGATGAGGGCAACGCAGCAGACGCCCTTTTTCAGCAGCCGCGTATATTCAGAGGATCAGCATCGCATCCCCATAACTGTAAAACCGGAATCCGTCCTCCACGGCCCGGCGGTAGGCCGCCTTCATCCGTTCCGTCCCGGCGAAGGCGCAGACCAGGATGAAGAGGGACGACCGGGGGAGGTGGAAGTTCGTCACCATGGCCCCGGTGCAGCGGAACCGGTGCCCCGGGCGGATGAACAGGTCCGTGTATCCCTCCCCGGCGGCCACCCGTCCGTTCTCGTCGGCCAGCGTCTCCAGTACCCGGGTGGAGGTCGTCCCGACGGCCACCACGCGCCGGGCATCGTTGATCAGGCGGGCCGTTTCCGAAGTCAGTTCGTAATGTTCCGCGTCCAGGCCGGCGTTTTCCAGCGGACCTTCCGGCAGCGGCTGGAAGGTCCCGTATCCCACGTGCAGGGTCAGTCGCGCCACGGGAATATTCTTTTTCTCCAGCTCCGCAAAGACCGCCGGGGTGAAGTGAAGGCCTGCCGTGGGGGCCGCCACGGAGCCGGGGGGACGGGCGTATACGGTCTGGTAGCGCTCCCGGTCATGCGCCGTTCCGGGATCGCCGGGATCCCGGCGGATGTAGGGCGGCAGGGGTGGCCGTCCGATCCTGTCCAGATAGGCGTTGAAAGGCTCCCCGGCGTGAAACCGGACCCGCCACTTCTTGTCGGAAATGCGCTCGACGATCTCCGCGGCGGCCCCCTCCGGGAGGAGAATTCGGTCGCCCGGGCGCAGACGTCGCGCCGGCCGGAGGAGGGCCTCCCAGGTTCGTCCCTCCGGATCCGCTCCCGCCGGAAGCGGGAGAAGCAGGATCTCCACGGCCCCCCCGGTTTCCCGCCGCCCGTTCAGCCGTGCCGGGATGACCCGCGAGTCGTTGACGACCAGGACGTCTCCTGGCTTAAGAAATTCCGGAAGGTCGGCGAAGACGCGCTCCTCCAGCCCGTCCCGATCCCGCCGGACCACCAGCAGGCGCGACCGGTCGCGCTCCGCCGCCGGCTCCTGGGCGATTCGCTCGGGGGGCAGGAAATAGTCGAAGACCGACGGATCCATCCTTATTGCCTGCCGAGATAGACCAGGAGGAGCCCCATGACAATGGCCCCCAGGCCGAGGAACCGGAGCGTGCGTTCGGGGATTTCCAGGAGCTTCACCAGGTACTGCTTGATCTGCGCCGGAAAGGCGAAATAGGGCAGGCCCTCGACGATGAAGACCATCCCGAGGACGCAGAGAAAGAATTCCATTCCGCTTGTCTGTTCCATCCGTCTTTATGCCTCGATGGGGCTGCCCGGCACGGGTCCCTGGCATGTCCCCCGCGTCTTCATTTCATCTGCATCCGGACCCCGTCACGGGAGAAAACCCACCTTCCGCAGGGCTCGCAGGGTGTTGCGCGACACGGGCAGGGCCGCCAGATCCTCCGGGGACAGCCAGCGGGCGTCCGCGGCGTCGTCGGCGCCCTGCACCCGGCCGGAGACGTACTCCCCGATGACGTCCACGATGACGTAGTGGAAGCGGATCCGTCCCTCCGCATCGCGCTCGAAGAAATCGAACGTGTAGACCGGTTCACCCGCCCGGATCACGATTCCCGTCTCCTCCAGGATCTCCCGCTCCGCTCCCGCCTGGATCGTCTCGCCCAGCTCCAGGGATCCGCCGGGGATGGCCCAGAGGCCGCGGCTGGGGTCGATGCCCCGCTCTACGAGAAGAACCCTGCCTTCATGAATGACGATGGCCCCCACGCCGACCCGGGGCCGATCGGGGTATTCCCTTCCGCTCACGGCGCTGCCTCCCGGGAAAAGGTGAACTTGGCCGTCGCCCCGGAATCGGGGGAGCCCCGGAAGGACCGCTCGATAAAGGTGATCCCGCCGCCGCGGTCCGTCATGAGGACGGTCGAGGAGCGGGTCCCGTAGGTCGGGCTCGCAATGAACAGCGGCGACAGGATCCTCTCCCACTCGAGGCCGATCCCGGTTTCGGGGAGGTCCCCGTCGGGGGCCCGCTCCATGTCCGCGAGGAGCCGAAAGAGGGCCTCCGGGTCCGGTTCGGGATTCTGCTCCAGGAGGATTCGGAACGCCTCCCGGCCCCGGCGGATCTTGGGCCAGGGCGTGTCCAGGAGGGCGTTGGACAGCCCGTGGACGCCCGGGGGAACGGGGCCCGACGGCCCCCTGCCGGAGAGGTAGAAAAGCGAATCCGCATCGCCCAGGAACAGGTTGAAGGGATTGTATTCCGGTGCGCGGGGGGCAAGACGCTCCATGGCGGCTTGCGGGGATTCCGATCCCTCCAGGTATTCCCGGACCAGCCACCCCCGGGAGGGCCTTCCCGGCCGGATGGCCGCCGGATCGCGGAAGTTCGTCAGGGCCGCCCAGCGTCCCCGACGGGTCACGCCCAGCCAGGTCCCCCCTTCCTGGAGGTCCCGGCCGCCTAGAATGTCGGGCCGCTCTTCCCAGAAGTCCGCCGCCGCCGTCGGCCGGTCGTAGAACTCATCCCGGTTGGCCGCCAGGATCAGGGGATATTCGGGATGGGCCTGCCAGGCCAGGAGGATCAGGCACATGTCAGGACAGCCCGGCCCGGACACCCGCCAGGATCTTTTCCATGGCATCCCCCGCACCCGCCTGGAGGACCAGGTCCGCGTCCATGTCGTAGGGGGTGGGCGCCATGTTGATGATGACGAGTTTTGCGCCGGCCTCCTTGGCATAGGCGGGCATGTAGGCCGCGGGGTAGACCACCAGGGAGGAGCCGATGACGATGAAGAGATCGCAGCTCCGGGCGTGCTCGGTGGCGTCCCGAAGGACCCGGGGAGGCAGCATCTCGCCGAAGAAAATCACGTCGGGCTTCAGGATGCCGCGGCACTTTTCGCAAACCGGAACATCGGAACCGCCCATGGACTGCCACAGGATCGACTCCAGGGCATAGCGCTCGCTGCAATCGAGGCACTTCACCCAGGCCATGTTGCCGTGAAGCTCGTAGACCCGTTCGGGGTTGTTTCCCGCCTTCTGGTGCAGGTTGTCCACGTTTTGCGTGATGACGGCCCGCAGCCGTCCCATCCGCTCCAGCTCCGCCACGGCCAGGTGCGCCCGGTTCGGCTCGGCGGCGGTGAAGAGGCCGCTCTCCAGGAGGAACCGCCACTGCTTCCGGCGGGTCTGCGGGCTGGAGAGGAATTTGTCGATGGTGAAGTCCTCGGGATCGAACTTCGTCCAGATCCCCCCGGGGCTCCGGAAGTCGGGGATCCCGGACTCGGTGCTCGCCCCGGCGCCGGTGAAGACGACGATATTGGACGACCGGGCGATCATCCCGGCCACGGCGTCGATCTGTTTCTCCAGGTTCGTCTCCGTCATGCTCGTTTCCCACCCTGTCTGGAAGTCGTTCCTCTGTATGGAGAAAGGCCGGCGATGTCAACGGGAAAGACGCCCACGAGGCGCCGCCACCGGGCCTGCGCGGCCGCCCCGGAGCTTTTTTTGTTTGTTTTTGCCCTGTGATTTGGTTAAGGATAATCGCTCCATTCGGGATTGGGGCTCTCCGGCAGAGGAAACCATGGCGAGACGCAGGATCAAGCGGTCGGCAAAGTCCGGCCTTCCCCCCGGAACGCTTGTGCACATCGGTGAGCGCCGCGTGGAGGAGCCGCGGATCACCCTGATCCGGTACGAGGGGGAGCATTTCGAGGAGCACTCCGTCACCGCCGGCCAGGTGGTCCTCCCGCCCCGGGATCAGGGAGGGGTTGCCTGGTACCACGTGGCGGGTCTGCACGATGTGAAGATCCTGGAGCGCCTGGGAGAGGTCTTCGGTCTCCATCCCCTGATCCTGGAGGACATCCTCAACACGGAGCAGCGCCCGAAGATCGACGACGGGGACGACTACATCTTCATCGTCCTGAAAGGCTTCATCAGCGCCGAGGAGCCCGGAGGGGACCTGGTTTCCGAGCAGATCAGCATCGTCCTGGGACCCAACTGGATCCTGTCCCTGCAGGAACGGGAGGGGAACCGTTTCAGCGCGCTCCGCGACCGGATCGCCGCCTGCCAGGGAAGGATCTGCCGCCACGGTCCCGATTACCTGGCCTACGCCCTCCTGGATCAGCTGGTGGACGGCTATTTCGCCATCCTGGAGCAGATGAGGGAGCGGATCGAGGAGGTGGAGGAAGCGGTCCTCGAGCGCCCCGTTCCGGCGACGCTGCACTCCCTTCTGCACCTGAAGCGGGAGGGGATGTTCCTCCGGAAATCCGTCTGGCCCCTGCGGGAGGTGCTGAGCCGCCTGGAGCGGCTGGAGTCGCCCCTGGTCCGTCCGTCCACGGGGATCTACCTGCGGGACGTGTACGATCACGTGATCCAGATCAACGACGCCATCGACAACGACCGGGACATGCTCTCGGGCATGCTCGACATCTACCTGTCGAGCGTCAACAACCGGATGAACGAGATCATGAAGGTGCTGGCCGTCATCGCCACCATCTTCATGCCCATGACGTTCCTGGCCGGCGTGTACGGCATGAACTTCAAGCATTTCCCCGAGATCGAGTGGGCCTGGGGCTACCCTTATCTCTTCTGGGGGCTGATTGTGGTGATGGGCCTGTCGATGTTCGTGTATTTCAGGAAGAAAAAGTGGATGTGAAAAAATAAAAAAACAGAATCGAGGAGGTATTTGCAATGGGAAGCCTGTTTGATGCCACGGATATCGTTCAGTTCGCCGTCCGGGTCGAGGAGAACGGGGCGAATTTCTACCGGTTCGCCGTCCAGCTCATGAAGGACGACGACGCGAAGAAGATTTTCGAAAGACTGGCCGAGGAGGAGCTGAAGCACGGGAAGACCTTTTCCCAGATCTTCGCCGCCATGGAAAAGACCCCTCCGCCGCCGGAATCGTTCGCGGGGGAATACGCGGCATACCTGAGAAGCTATGTGGACAACGCCGTCATCTTCCGGAAGGATCTTCTCGACAAGGAGATGGCCCTGGTGAAGGACACCGTCTCGGCGCTGGATTTCGGGATCCGCCGGGAGCTCGACTCCATCAACTACTACCACGAGATCAAAGAACTCCTGGGCCCCGGAAACTACGACGCGGTCGACAAAATTATCGCCGAGGAGCGGAAGCATTTCTGCATCCTGACGGACCTGAAGGCGAAGTTTTCGAAGTAAATCCGGCACGGATGCCCGGGGCGGTCCGTTCCGGGCATCCGTGTGAAGGAAAAAGGAAGGGGGAGAGATCGAACGCATGGCCACGATGAACCTGACGAAGGAAGGGGCCGTCTTCGTCCTTACGATGACGAACGGCGCGGAACAGAACACCATGACCCTGGACTGGACCGCCGAATTCCAGGCCGCCCTGGACGAGGTCGCGGCGGCCGAGGGAAACGCGGCCCTCCTGGTTACAAGCAACGACCCGAAGTTCTGGAGCAACGGGATCAACCTGCCCTGGCTCCTCGCCCAGCCCAAGGACTGCTTCCCGAAACTGGCGAAGCAGCTCGACGACCTGTTCGTGCGGATCGCCCTCCTGGACATGCCCACGGTGGCCTGCCTCGTGGGGCACACCTTCGCCGGGGCGGCCGTCATGTCCACCTGCTTCGACTTCCGCCTCATGCGGGAGGACCGGGGCTTTTTCTGCTTCTCCGAGGTGGACGTCCGGGTGCCCTTCACGCCCCTGATGCACGAGATGATTTCCACCCTCGCGGATTATCCCAGCCTCCGGGAGTTGATGCTGACGGGGAAGCGGATCGCCGGGCCCGAGGCGCTGGCCATGAAGGTCGCCTCGGCGATCTACCCGGGCGACGTCCTGCCGGCGAAGGCCATGGAACTTGCGGATTTCCTGTCCAAGAAGGACCGGGCGACCTACACCTCCATCAAGCGGGGCCTCCGGAAGGGGCTCATCGCCATGGTGGAGGCGCAGAAGAAATAGACACGGCCCCGGGGAGGGCACGGATGCTGCGGCAAAGGACGGGTGAGCGACATGACCGGCCGGACGAACGACGACCACGTTTTCTACCGGAGCCCCGCGAAGTTCTACCCCACGGTGGAGCGGGGCGAAGGTGTCTACCTCTGGGACACGGACGGGAAACGATACCTTGACGGCTCCGGGGGAGCCGTGGTGGCCTCCATCGGCCACGGCATCCGGGAGATCGCCGCGGCCGCGGCGTCCCAGATGGAGAAGGTCACCTTCACCCACGGCAGCCAGTTCACGAGCCGTCCCGCCGTGGAGTTGGCGGAGCGCCTGGTGCGGATGGCGCCTCCCGGACTGGAGCGGGTCTACTACTGCTCCATCGGCTCCGAGGCGGTGGAGACGGCCGTCAAGATGGCCCGGCAGTACCAGGTGGACCGGGGGAAGCCCTCGAAATACAAGGTCATCTCCCGCTGGACGAGCTTTCACGGGAATTCCCTGGGGGCCCTGTCCCTGGGAGGCCACACGGGACGGCGGAAGTATTACCTGCCCCTGTTCCCCCACACACCCCACATCCCGCCGGCCTACTGCTACCGATGCCCCTGGGGCCGGGAGCCCGCTTCGTGCTCCCTGGAATGCGCCGACGAGCTGGAGCGGGCCATCCTGTACGAGGGACCCGACGCCGTGTCGGCCTTCATCGCCGAGCCCGTCGTCGGGGCGACCGCGGGCTGCCTGGTGCCGCGGGACGGCTATTTCCAGAGGATCCGGGAGATCTGCGACCGCTACGACGTGCTCCTGATCGCCGACGAGGTCATGACCGGGGTCGGCCGGACGGGCAGGAACTTCGCCCTCGATCACTGGAACACCGTCCCGGACCTGATCGTCTGCGCCAAAGGGCTCTCGGCGGGCTACCATCCCGTCAACGTGGTCATCGCGAAGGGGGAGATCCACCGGGTCATCCGGGAGGCCACGGGGACCTTCGTCCACGGCCACACCTACAGCCAGAACCCCCTGGGATGCGCCGTCGCCCTGGCGGTCCTCGACTACATGGACGCCCACGGCCTGGTGAACCGGTCCGCCGTCCTGGGGGCGTATCTCCTGGAGAAGCTCCAGGTCCTCCGCCGGCACCCCATGGTCGGGGACATCCGCGGGCTGGGGCTCTTTGCCGGGGTGGAGCTGGTGAAGGACCGGGAGACGAAGGAGACCTTCGCCCCGGCGCAGAAGGTCAACGCCCTCGTCGGGAGCCGCGCCTTCGCGAAGGGCCTCATCACCTATCCCGGCGGAGGCGGCGCCGACGGCGTCCACGGCGACCACATCCTCCTGGCGCCGCCCTTCATCATCACGGAGGCCCAGATCGACAACCTGGTCGCCACGCTCGACGAGGCGATCGGGGAGGTGGCGGCGGAGCTCGGATAGCCGTCGGCTGCCCGGTTCAGGCCTTTCCGGCCGACGGTCCGTCCGCGGTCCTTGCATAGGCGATCTGCCGGCCTCGGCGGGCGTATGCGTCCGCCAGGATGTCCTCCCGGCTGCGGAAGATGTCCGTCTCCTCGATTCCCAGCCCAACCAGCATGCGCCGTTCCATCTCCGGATGCGGTTCAGCGGTTCCGTCCGCCAGGATGTGCAGCACCTCGACTCCGCGCTCCTGGAGGCGGCGCGCCACGAGGATGCCCCGGTGGCAGTCCAGCGGATCTTTCTCCGCGCACATCAGGGCGATGCGATACGCCTCGATTCCCTTCATGACGCGCTCAATCCCCTGCCGGAACGATTCATCCCGGGCCAGCCGTTCGAAGCAGACCCGTCCGTCAAGGTAATGGGACGGGTTTTCGCTCCGCGCCCCGAGCTCGCGGCCGAGGAAGGCGTACGCGACGCCCGCTTCCTGCAGTTTCCGCTGGATCTCGCTCTTGTTGAACCGGGGAACGTGGCGGCTGTAGGGCCGGGAGCGGACATCCGCCACGGCGTCGATGCGGTGCCGCTCCAGCAGGAGGAGAAATTCCTCCCAGGTGTGGTTCGAGTGGCCGACGGTGTAGACCTTCATGATCGACCGGCCCGCTGCGCCGGAGGAGCAAAGAGATGCCGTCCCATGTCAGGTCCTGTCCGGCCCCCCCGGCGCCGGGACGCCCGTTCCGAAGAGCTGCTCCACCCGGGCCAGCCGCCGGGACGCCTCCCGGGTCGGCTTCCCCGCCGCGGAGACGATCTTCCGGATGGCTTCGAGCGCCCTTGCCCGCAGGCGGGCATCCGGGGGCAGCATGGACGGGATCGCGGCCAGCGCCGCTTCGCGGTCCAGGAGCAGGCTGTAGAACTGCCGCCTCACCATGCGCTTGAATTCCTCCAGGGTGACGGCGTCATTGCGGGCGCGCATCATGCGCAGGGCCTTGAAGTGGCGCTCGTCCACCCCGAACCCCGCTTCCAGCGTGCCGATGTAGATCAGGCTGCGGACGGCCGCCTCGTGCAAGCCGCCCTCGGCGATGCGGGCCTTGAAGGCGGCGATGCGCCCCCGGATGAACTCGATCCGCTCCGGCTCCACGCCGGGCCGCCGGCGCGGGCCCGCGTCGGTCGCCCGCAGTCCCACCAGCGCCTGCAGCAGGGGGGAGCCGTACGTCCACAGGAAGACCTGTTCCACGCTCCTGTCCCTCCAGTCGCGCCAGCCGTCGAGGGCGGCGACGATTCCCTCCGAGACCGCCGACTGCACCTCCTGCAGCCAGTTGTCGGGCGGCAGGGGCCGGCGCTCCCCTCGGACTTCTTCGGCGAGCCGGGCGAGAGGCTTCATCAGCGGGTTCTTGTCGGAAAAGAGCTCGAAGGGAAGCACCGCGGGATTCGTCATGTGCAGCCACGAGGCGACGGCGTCGTTGGCGAAGGTCTGCACGAAGGGCTGCAGCGTCATGCGGTACAGGCCTAGATTGATTTCGGAGACCCGGCGGGCCGTTGCGAACCGGCGGTCGTTTTCCAGGCTCGGCCGGACGACGGCCCGGATGTCGTCCAGGGTGCGGGGCTCGAACCGCACGATCCACTCCCCGGGGACCAGGTCCGGGCTGGCGGCCTCGCCGGTCTTGGGGGTCATGACCGCCTCGAACAGCCCGGGCGGAAGGACGTCGATCAGGTCGATGTTGGAGGCGAATTCATCGTGCTCTTTCCGGGCCACCGAGCCGGACACGAAGATGCCGAGGTGGCCGATGCTCTCGTGGATCGCATAGACGATGGTCTGGTCGCAGGCGAAGAGGTCTTCGTCCTTCTCGTACAGGTCGACGATCCAGCCGAGGGCCTGCTGGGGGGGCGTGATGTTGTCTCCTTTCGAGCAGAAGCAGACGATGGGCGAGCGGATGTTGCGCAGGTCGACACGGATCCCGTCGCTGGTGGTGATCTCGGCGGTGGCGAGCCGGTTGCCGACGAACAGATGGTCGACGATCCACTGCATCTCCGCGGCGTTGAGGTTGACGTGGCCGCCCCAGTAGTTCTCGAACTCCAGGAAGCGGGCCGCCTCGGTATCCACCTTCGCCCAGACGTTGTAGTTCTTGGCCCACAGGGTGTTGGCCGGATTGAGGTTCTCGAAATTTTCCACCAGGTAGGCGCCGTCGAACTTGCCGTTGCCCAGGTCTCCGGTGAGGGCGGTGAGCCAGCTTCCCCCCAGCAGCCCGCCGCTGTAGCGCATGGGATTCTGCCCCTCCACGCCGGCCCAGTAGGAAAGCGGGGCGCCGGCGATGATGATCGGGCCGAACAGATCCGGTCGCAGTGCCGCCAGCATCATGACCGACCAGCCGGCCTGGCAGTTGCCGATCACGCAGGGCCGGCCCTCCGCGTCCGGGTGCAGCTCGATCACCTTTTCCAGGAAGACCGCTTTGGCCCGGATGATGTCCTCGATGGTCTGGTCGGGCATCGGTTCGGGCAGGAACCCGATGAAATAGCAGGGGTGTCCGGCGCGCAGGGCCACGCCGATCTCGCTGTCGGCTTTGAACCCGCCGATCCCCGGTCCGTGCCCGGCCCGCGGATCGACCACGACGAAGGGGCGCTTCAGCGGGTCGACGACGATCCCCGCGGGCGGCTTGATCCGCACCAGTCCATAGCTGGCGGGCCGCTCGAAGAACAGGCCGTTGAGCACCGGCTCGGCCTCGAAATGAAGAACGTGCGGCACAACCATCGCCTTGTGCCGGCGGTACTGGTTGCCCCGCTGCCGGAGCACGTCCCAGTACAGGATCGTGCGCTGCCAGGCATCCGCCCAGTAGTCGACGGCCTGCTGTACGAAACCGGGCACCGCCGGTGCGCCGAATTTGGATTCCTCTGGGGGTGTCACGGGCAAACCTCCTTGCTGTTCTGTCATTTCATGATCAGCAACTCGTCCCATTTGCAATAGAGAAAACGAAGGAAATCGTACTCGAAGGGATAGCCGCTCTCATAGTACCGGAACGGCACCCGGTGTCTTGTGTCGACGGCTTCCAGCGCGGATACGCCCGCGAGGATGACCTCTCCGTGGTTGACGTTCCCGAGGGGGTCGATGGCGTAGAGCGCGGCGTAACGGATGCCCGCGTCCACTGCGAGCCCTCCTGTTCCGCGCACCGTGCTGGGGCCCAGCACGGGCAGGATCAGGTAGGGACCGGCATTGACGTTCCAGCGGCCCAGGGTCTGGCCGAAGTCGCCGTGCTGCCGTTTCAGCCCCATCGGCGTGGCCGCATCGAACAGGCCGCCGACGCCGAGGGTGCTGTTGGCCAGGAAGCGGCCGAGCGTGATGACGAACTTTTTCCCCTGCAACTGGAAAACGCTGTTGTAGAGTGTCCGAAGTTCTCCTATATTACTGAAAACGTTGGAGATACCCTTCTGGGCAAGGGTGGGGACGATGAACTCGTAGCCCTTTACGACGGGAATCACGACGTATCGGTCGAGGCGGTAGTTGAAGTTGTACATGCCGCGGTTGAAGCGCTCCCAGGGATCCTTGATGACGGCGATGCCCTCGTCGTCGCTGAATTCCTCGATCGAGTGCATGGCCGGAACCTCGGGAAGCACCCCGGGAGCCGTCGTAGCGGCACATCCGGCCATGACGGAAACCAGGCACAGGACGATCAGGATCGGGCGGGCAAGACGAAAGAGAGACGGCATGCGGTACACCTCTACTGCTGAAAGAAGCCGACCAGGTCGGTCATGTTGTCCCGGTATTCAAGGTTTCCCATGTGCCCCCCGCGCGGATAGACCCGGGTCCGCTCTCCGAAGAGCACGCGCAGATAATCGATTTCGTCCTTCGAAAGGATGAAGTCGTCTTCGTTCGTCATCGCCCCGAACTTGGGGGATGCCTTCAGGTACGCCTCGATGCTCCTGAGGCCCAGGGAATCGATGTAGGCCGCCCGGTCGAGCCCCGGCCGCTTCCCGCGGAAGTGGGGGTAGACATACTCGTCGAAGAAGTTGAGAAAACTCAGGTGGACGGAGACCCGGAAATAGTCGCCGAGCGGGTCGGTGGCGCTGAGAGCACGGTTTTTCGGTACGACGTAGCCGCCGTTGGTCATGACATCGGAGGTGAAAATCATTCCGGCCAGGGAGATCCGGAAGGTGAGCCCGATGAGCGCCCCGCTTTCCTCGCGCGAGAAGAGGTGGGCCTGGTAGATCGCGTAGAGGAACTCGTTGTCGATGTCGACATAATCGCCCCTGCGGTAGAACTCGGTGAACCGGGCGAGCATCCGGTTGAAGAAGGTGCCGATCTTTCGCTGGCCGCCGGGGATCCGGTCCAGGAGACCCTCGATGCGGGTGACCGAGTGGTAGAGATTCACCGCCGGATTGACCAGGAGGACCCTGCGAAAGTTGAATGTGCGGCGCTCCTCGTCCAGCCTGGCCACGAAGGCCGCCTGGGTCCCTCCCAGGCTGTAACCGCAGAGGTGGAACTCGGACACCTCGACATCCGCCTTCACCCGGTCCCAGACGAGCTCCATGGCCCGGTGGAGATCTTCCGCATCCTCGGTCAGGTCGCCGGGAACGTGGCTTCGGGAGGCGTTGATGATGAAGTTCGGGTGGCTGGGGGACGGCAGGGTGATGACGTGGTAGCCTGCCTTGTAGAGGGCCGCCATCATCACCAGCGCTTTCTGCGACTGGTCATCGGCGCCGGTCCCGGCGATCAGGAAAACCAGGGGAGCCTTCCCGTCCTGGCAGGCCAGCGTACAGCGAAGTCCCTCGTCGTAGAAGAACACATCGGGTTTCCGGAGCGCGGGACGGATGTCGACGACAACCTGGCGAACCCGGATGCGCTCCGGAGGCGGCGCCTTGAGGGGATCGGGGGTCCCCAGGATCGTGGCCTCGTAGGCGCCCGGGATCGGGTATCCGTAGTCCTGGTCCGCCGCCGGTCCGGCAGCGGGCAGCAGCAGGAGACAGAGCATGCAAAGGGTGATGAAGCGCTTCATTCGACAGGACCTCGTTGCGTGACGGCCTCAGGCCGATAAGGAGTTGCCGGGCGAAATGCTCCGGGGGACGAATCAAGGAATGGTCCTTCTATACATGATCGGGGGCCGCGTGCAGAGGAAAAAATCGGGTCGAAAGAACATCTTGCCCAACGGCCGGGAGGATTGTATCCTCTGCCGCGATACGGGTAGTGTTTCAAGCCTCCACCCCTTCCCCTGGAAAGGAGAAAATCATGTTCCGGAGAAAAATCGCGCTTTCCGGCAATCGGATGCGGCATTGCCCCGGGAGGGCTCTCGCCGTTCTTCTCCTGCTGTTCCTGGCTGCCCCGGCAATCCCGGCCGGGGCCTCCGAGACGGTCCCGTCGAAGATCCGGGACGTCATGCTCTTCACGGATCAGGCCCTGGTCACCCGGGAGGCGTCAATCCGCGTCAAGCCGGGCCTCCACGAGCTGCTCCTGGACGTGGAGGCCTTCCAGGTGGACGGTGACTCCGTCACGGCCAGGGTCTTCGGGGACGGGGAGATCCTGGGCGTCCAGTTCCGGGAGGTACCCCTCCGGGAGGCGGCCCAGGAGAACATCAGGACCCTGGAGCAGAAGCTCAAGTCCCTGCGCAGGACGGAGCGGCGCCTGAACGACGACAGGGAGGTCCTCGCAAAGAAGGAGCAGTTTCTGAAATCCGTCGTCTCCTTCTCCGAGGGGCAGGTGCCCAAGGACATCAAGACGTCCTTCCCGAAAACGGAAGACCTGGACAAGACCGTCCGGTTCCTGGGTACGCAGTTTGATGCCGTCGCGCGGGACCGGCGGGCCCTGGACGAGAAGATCGAGGACGTCCGGAAGGACATTGCGGTCGCCGAAAAGGAGCTGCAGGCCTTGCGGAGACCCTCGGGAGAGGCGAAGAAGGTCATCGAGGTGACCTTCCGGGCCGCCCGGGAGCATCGCATCCGCGTCGAGGCGTCCTACCTCGTGCGGCAGGCCGCGTGGGGCGCCCTCTACCGGGCCTCCGTTCCCGCCTCCATGGACGGCGTGGACCTGTCCCTGTTTTCCCGGATCCGGCAGAAGACGGGAGAGGACTGGGACAAGGTGGCCCTCTCCCTCTCCAACGTGGTTCCCCTCAAGGGTGTCGACCTTCCCGAAGCCGCCCCCTGGATCCTCTCGATGCCGAGGCCCGCGCCCATGGCCTACCGGAAGGCCGAGCGCAACGGCATGAGCCGGGCCAAGGCCACCATGGCGGCGCCGGCCCCGATGGCGGAGGCCTTGGCCGGGGCCGTGGAAGACGAAGCCCCCGCCCGGGAGGCCGCCTTCGTCTCTGCCGCCCGGGAGGCGGGTGCGCTGTCCTTCGAGTACCGCATCCCCCAGGCGGTGAGCATCGAGTCGCGGGACAAGGAGACGATCCTGCCCCTGACGGCTAAGCGCCTCAAGGGGGATTTCTTCCTCTACACGGTGCCGAAGGTCAACAGCCTTGCCTTTCTCGTGTGCCGGACCGCCTCCGACGCGGAGCTCCTGAGCGGGCCGCTGAACGTCTATTTCAGCGGGCGCTACGTTGGCAAGACCACGCTTGCGGAAAAGCGGCCGGGCAGGGAGTTCTACCTGAACCTGGGGGCCGACCGGGAGGTGAAGGTCCAGCGGGTGAAGAGCCGGGACAGGCTGAAGGAGACCCTCTTCGGGATGGAGCGGAACACGGCCGTCCGCGAGCTTTCCTACACGCTGACGGTCGAGAACCTGAAGGACAAGCCCGTTACCGTCCGGATTCTCGACGCCGTGCCGGTCTCCCGGACCGACCGGATCCAGGTGAAGGACCTGAAGCTCGACCCCCAGCCGAAGGAAAAGGACGTCCAGGGCCAGGAGGGCGTCTACCTCTGGGAAGTCGCGCTGAAGCCGGGAGAAAAGCGGGATGTCGGCATCTCCTTCGAGGTGTCCTACCCCAAGGACACGCCGCCCGTCGGCCTGTAGGGGCCGTGGGGAGGGCGCCCATGGGAGCGGCCGGGCGGCGGCTGTCCCGGGAGCGGAAGACCCTGGAGGCCATGATCCGACTCCGGTGCCGGGACGTCCACAGGCCGGAGGGAGGCGGTCTCTGCGGGGAGTGCAGCGATCTTCTCCGGTACGCCGAGGGACGCCTCGCAAAGTGCCCCTTCGGGGAGGGGAAGCCCACCTGTGCCCGCTGCCCCGTCCATTGCTACCGGCCGGAGATGCGGGAACGGATCCGGGAGGTCATGCGCTACGCCGGGCCCCGGATGATCCGGGAGCATCCCTGGCTGGCCATGATGCACCTCCTGGACGGGCGCCGGAAAACGCCCGGGAGGCCGGGCAAAGGGCGAGGCAGCCCGGAGGGATGACTGTCGTCGGCTGCCGCCCCGAATCAAATCATTCAGGAGAGTTCACTTCATGGACAAGGTCATCATCACCGCCGCGATCACGGGCAGCCGCATGATGCGCGATGTCGCCCCCCACATCCCCATCACGCCGGAGGAGATCGCCACCTCCGCCGTCGAGGCCTGGCAGGTCGGGGCCTCCATCGTCCACCTCCACGTCCGGGACCCCGAGACGGGCCTCGGCTCCCAGGACCCGGACCTGTTCCGGCGCGTCGTGGAGCCCCTCCGGGAGAAGACGGACCTGATCCTGAGCCTCACCACCAGCGGCATTCCCGGGCGGAACCTGCCGACGGAGGAGCGCCTGGCCCCCCTGGCCCTGAAGCCGGAGCTGGCCTCTTTCGATGCCGGATCGATCAACCTCGGCGGTCGCGTCTTCGCCAACAGCCCGGAATTCCTGGACGAGGCCGCACGGATGATGCGGGAGGCAGGGGTGAAGCCGGAGATCGAGGTCTTCGACCTGGGGATGCTTATCACGGCCGTCCGGATGCGGGACGAGGGGAAGCTGGACGACCCGCTCCACTTCCAGTTCGTCCTGGGGACCCCCTGGGGGGCGCCGGCGACGCCCAAGTCTTTCCTCCACCTTCACGAGCACCTGCCCGCGGACGCCACCTGGTCGACCATCGGCATCGGCCGGGGCTCCCTGCCCATGGCCATGATGGCCCTCATCCTGGGCGGCCACATCCGGGTGGGCATGGAGGACAACATCTACGTGGACCGGGGGGTGCCGGCGAAGACGAACGCCGAGCTGGTGGAGCGGGTGGTCCGCATCTGCCGGGCCTACGGCCGGGACATCGCCACGCCCGCCGAGGCGAGAAAGATCCTGGGAATTTAGTCTCCTGCCGAAATTCGGATTCATTCTTTCAACGAGGCAAACCATTCGTTTCCACCGCATTGCCGCCCCCCCGGACGGCAATCCACGGTTCCAAGGACCGGCCTTTCCCATCACCCCGCCAAACCTGCGCCGACGGGGACAAAGCAGGGTGACCGGCGTCCACACGTGGTAAGCCTCGGTTTTTTTCCTTCTGTCCGGCTGATGTGCACCCGCTTAAGCCCCGTTTCATGTTCCCGCTTTTTTCTTATCGCTGATCCACTTTTCGGCCATGACCAAACGGCCTGGTAGAGGTCCATGCCTGTACCGATGGTCGAACGTTTCCCCTCGGCCACGGCGATGCGGGTCGGTGGAAGTAGAACATGCCGATTATTTTACGGATTACATGACCACGATAAAAACGACTTGACAGGCGAAGGGAGAAAACTTAATTTTCGAACCAAAAGTTAAGTTTTTCTGGAGCGACTCATGGCCAAGAATCTGGACAAGGAAAAAATCCTCGATGTGGTCCGCACGATGTCGGTGAAATACGGCTTCGACAAGCTGACCCTGGCGGACATCGTCCGCCCCCTCGGCGTCAAGAAAACGGCCCTCTATCATTACTTCCCCGGCGGAAAGTGGGAGATGATCGAGGCCATGCTGCACTCCGAGGAAGAGAAGATCATGCGGAAGATGGAGGAGGCCGTCGCCGGGGAATCCGATCCCCGTCAGAAGCTGCGGGCCATGGTTCTGTCGGTCCTCGAACACACCCGCGGCCTGAGGGAGATGCTGGACGTCCCCAGAGAGATGGCGGAGCAATTGGGCGTCATTTACGGCAACATCGAGCTGTCCTTCAACCGGAACATGATCGACACGCTCATTGCGATTCTCGAAGAAGGAAAAATTCTGAAAATATTCACGGACATCGATACGAGTCAGCTGGCCATGTCGATACACTTCATCATGCATCGCATCCATCCGCCCCTTGCCTATGAGGAGAGCTGGCCGGTGCTGAAGGAGCGGGTGGACGGGTTTCTGAACCTGCTCTTCTACGGGATCGTCCGCCCTGAATGCCGTCCGGTGCCCGAACGAGCATGAGTGGAACGGTGAGGCCGCATGTTGAAACCCAGAGGTAATCGTATCGAACGCGTCCGTTTCATTGCCTGCCTTCTCGTGATTCCTGTGTTTCTTGCGGCCGGCTGCAGCGGTGGCAAAAGCGCGAGCGAGCAGGTGAGCGCCCCCGTCCCCGTGGCCGTGAAAACAATCGAGAAAACGGACGTCGAAAAGGTCATCTCCGTCACTGGGAACATCGAAGGGCTGAGAACCGCGCGCCTGGGCTTCCTGGTGGCCGGGAAGGTCAACTACATCGCCGCGAGGGAAGGGGAGACGGTCCGGGCGGGGCAGCTCCTGGCCAGCCTCGACCCGGAGAGCTACCGGATCGGCAAGGAGTTGGCCGACGCCGCCGTCGCCCAAATCGAGGACGAGCACCGGCGACTGACCCTGATGCACGAGCGGAAGAGCCTCTCGGACGGCGACTACGCGAAGATCAACAGCGGTCTGCGGCAGGCCCGGGCGCAGCAGCGGCTGCAGGCGAAAAACCTGGCGGACACGAGGCTGTACACGCCTTTCAGCGGGATTCTCCTGAAGCGCGGGGTCGAAGTCGGGGAGATCATCGGCACGGGCATGCCCGTCTTCGCGGTCTCCGACATCCACGTCGTGAAGGTCAACGCCTCTGTTCCCGAGACGGACCTGCAGTTCATCCGGATGGGCTCCGAGGCCCGGGTGCGCATTTCCTCCCTCGATTCCGAGTATGCCGGGAAGGTCGTGGAGATCGGCTCCCTCGCGGAAGCGACGACCCGGGCGTTTCCCGTGAAGATCGAAGTCGGGAACCCCGATCTGCTCATGCGTCCGGGCATGACGGCGGACATCCGGATCCAGTCCGGAAAGAAGACGGAGATCATGGCCGTGCCCGGGGAAGCGGTCATGCGAGACCCGGACAATGCGGCCTATGTCTTCGTCGTTGATGAAAACCGGAAACAGGCCTTCAAGCGCAGGATTTCCCTCGGGGAGATCCGTGAAAACGGCATCGCCGTGACCTCCGGCCTCGCTCCGGGCGAGCAGGTCGTGGTCGGCGGCCAGCATAAGCTGAATGACGGAACTCCCGTGACAGTCAAGCAGGCACCATGAACTTCGTCAAGAAATCCCTGAAGTATCCCCAGGTCACCGTCTCCGTCCTCCTCATCCTGTTTGCCGTCGGCACCTTCTCCCTCCTGGAGATGCCGCGGCGCGAGGACGCCAAGATCCGTATCCGGGTGGGGCAGGTCATTGCCTTCTACCCCGGGGCCGATTCGCTCCAGGTAGAGGAGCAGGTCACGAAGAAGCTGGAGCAGTACCTGTTCCAGTATGAAGAGGTCCGGAAAGAGAAAACGACCTCCACCACCCGCGACGGCGTCGTCCTCATCAACGTCTGGCTGAACGACAGCGTGAAAGACCTGGACGTCTTCTGGAGCAAGCTGAACCACCAGTTGCTCGTCCAGAAGGCCGTCAGCCTGCCGCCGGGTGTCCAGGGACCCATCGTGAATTTCGAGTTCGGCGACGTGGAGGCGCTCCTGATCGCCATTGAAATGGACGATCCCGACTATGCCCGGATGAGCGACTGTGCCCGGAAGCTGGAAGACAGCCTCCGGACCCTCAAGTCCGTCTCGAAGATCAGGCGCATCGGCGGCCAGAAGGAGCAGATCCTCATCTCGGCGGACAGCGCGAAGCTGGAGCGATACGGGATGACCTTCGCGACGGCCATGATGGTCCTGCAGTCGCAGAACACCATCGGCCCCGCAGGCGACCTTTCGACGCCGGACTCGCAGGTGCGCCTTTACACCAGGGGATATTACCGGACGGAGACGGAGATCGGCGACCAGATCATCGGCCTGGCCAGGACCGGCGAGACGGTGCGCCTGAGGGACGTGGCGGCGATCCAGAGGCAGTACCAGGAGCCGGCCTCCCGGGCCACGGTCAACGGCAGGAACACCATGCTCCTGGCCGTGCAGATGCATGAAGGCCGCAACATCGTCGAGTTCGGGAAAGAGGTGGACCGGAAGCTCGCCGAAACATCGAGGCTCCTCCCGGCGGGCGTCAAGCTGACCACGATCGTCAACCAGCCCGCCGTGGTCGCGAAAAACGTCGGCCATTTCCTTCGCGAGTTCATGCTGGCCATCGTCGCGGTCATCCTGGTCATCGTGCTGCTCCTCCCGTTCCGCGTGGCCGCCGTGGCTGCCATGGCCATCCCCATGACCGTCGCCGTGACATTCGGCGTCATGCACGCCCTGGGCATCGAGCTGCACCAGGTTTCCCTGGCCGCCCTGATCGTGGCGCTGGGCATGGTCGTGGACGACGCCGTCGTCGTTGCCGACAACTACGTGGAGCTGCTGGACGGGGGAGTGGACCGGAAGACCGCCGCCTGGCGCAGCGCCTCCGACCTCGTGGTGCCCATCCTGGCGGCGACGGTGACCATCATTGCAGCCTTCCTGCCGATGACGCTTCTGACGGGCATGGTCGGCGAGTTCATCATCGCCCTGCCCCTGACCGTCTCCATCGCCCTGGCGGCTTCCTTTTTCGTCGCCATGGTCCTGACGCCGCTCCTCTGCCTGACGTTCATCCGGAAGGGCCTTCACGACCGGGAAGAAACCGGGAAGACGAGCGGGAAAAAAGACCGGTCCCTTCTCGACTTCATGCAGCTTGGATACGACCGGGCCATCGCCTGGTGCATGGCCCACTCCCGGGTGTCGATCTCCGCCTGCCTCGTCATCATCCTGCTGGCGGTGGCCCTGTACCAGGCCATCCCCCAGAAATTCTTTCCGGCGGCGGAGCGAAACCAGTTTATCGTGGAGCTGTGGATGCCCACGGGCACGAAGCTGGAGAAGACCGGGCAGGCCGTCCGGAAGATCGAGGGCATGCTGAAAAACGACAGGCGGGTTGTGAACTATGCCGGCTTCATCGGCATGGGGGCGCCGCGCTTTTATTACAATTTCATTCCCGAGCCGCCGGGCGCCAATTTTGCGCAGGTGATCGTGAACACGAACACGGACGAGGAGGCGAAGCAACTCCAGCGTGAGTTGAACGCCCGGGTGGACGGAGAGGTCCCCGAAGGGAGGGTCCAGGCCAGGCTCATGCAGCAGGGAGTCCCCGCCGCCGCATCCGTCGAGGTCCGGATCGTCGGCGACGACATCGCGACCCTGAAAAGCGCCGGCCGCCAGGTGGAGGACATTCTCCGGGAGACCCGCGCCGCCGCCTTCATCCGCTCCGACTTCCGGGAGGACTATTACGGCGTCTCCGTCCGGCTCCTGGACAATGCCGCCCGCATGGGATTCACCACGGAAAGCGTTGCCAAGTCCATTTACGCCGGCTTCACCGGTGCGCCCGTGTCGACCCTCTACGAAGGCAACACGCCCGTGGAGATCCTGCTGCGCCTGGACGAGCGGAGCCGGGGCAGCTTCGACCACCTCAGGAACATGTACCTGCCGTCTCCCGTAACCGGTGCGGCGGTGCCGCTTCGCCAGATCGCGACGCTGGAGCCGCAGTGGCATCACGGCCGGATCCGGCACCTCAATGGTCTCCGGACGCTGACGGTTCAATGCGAGCCGGCGGAGGGCATCCTGGCCTCGCAGGTCCTGAAAAAGGCGCGGCCGCAGATATCCAGAATCGCGCTCCCACCGGGATTCCGGATCGAATATGGCGGGGAATACGAAAACCAGAGGGAGACCTTTTCGGAGATGCTGGTGGTGCTGGCCATCAGCATTGTGCTCATCTTTCTCGTTCTCCTGTTCCAGTTCCGCAACCTGAAGCAGTCCTTCATCGTCATGCTGACGATTCCCCTGAGCATGTTCGGGGCGTTTCTGGGACTGCTGATCACGGGCAATCCCTTCGGATTCACCGCCTTTGTCGGCCTGATCAGCCTGTCGGGCATCGTGGTCCGGAACGCCATCATCCTCATCGACCATGCCAACGAGCTCTGCCGCGGCGGCGCTTCCATCCGGACGGCCGCCCTGGAATCAGGAAAAAGAAGGCTGCGGCCCATCTTCCTGACGGCCAGCGCGGCGGCGATCGGCGTCCTTCCCATGATCCTTTCCGGGTCGCCCCTGTGGAGCCCTCTGGCCAGCGTGATCGCCGTGGGCATCATGCTCTCCATGGTTGTCTCGCTCCTCCTGGTGCCGGTTCTCTACGCCGCCATGATCAAGCCTTCCGGCGTCCTGGCGAAGTCCCCGGCAAGCCTTGAAAGGCCCGCCCATACAGGCCTGCGAAAACAAGTCGCTTCCCTGCTCCTGATCGCCCTGATTCTATTCCCGGCCGGTGCCGGCGCCCAGGACGGCCCGGAGCGGCTGAACCTGCAGAAGGTTACGGAACTGGCCGTCCGGAACAACCGGCTGCTCCATATCAGGCAGCTCCAGGTGGACGAAAAGCGGCAGAAAGTGAGCGAAAGCAGGGTCAAGTATTTCCCCGCCGTCGTGGTCGGCGGCTCGTATCAGTACAGCAGCGTGGCCGGCACGGTCGATCTCAGCCAGGGATTTCTCGGCACGGTTTCCACGGGCTCGGTCCATCTGCCGGTCCCCTCGGTGGACCTGGCCCTGGATCTGAACAGTTACGATGTTGCCAGCGCAGGAGTCCGCTTCTATCAGCCCGTCTCGCAGATCCCGAAGATCCGGTCTGGCGTTGAAATTTCCAAGGCGGACCTCGCGATTTCGGAAATCGAACAGGCCAAGGCGATCATGCAGGTGAAGCAGGCCGCGGAGAAGCTCTATTTCGGCCTGCTGATCCTCCAGAAGCAGAAGGAAGAGGCACAGATCAAGCGGACCCTGGCGAAACGGAAGCTTCACGACGTCGAGAGCGCCGTCCTGGCCGGCAAGACGACGCCGTCCAGCCTGGCGGGATTGAAGGCGGCCGTGGCCGACGAGGAGCAGAACCTTCTGAAGATCCGGATCCAGATCGACGACTATTCCGCCGATCTGAGGCACCTGATCGGCCTGCCGTCCTCCACTCCGTTCGTCCTTGATCCGGTAACCTTCGATGACACCATATACGAACTCATGCCGGTGGATGCCCTGGCCCGGGAGGCGCAGACCGGCAACAGCGATCTGAAAGCGGCGGCCGTTCAGAAAGCCAAGGCCGAGCACGCGATAGACGCCAGCCGGTTCAGCTACCTGCCGGACTTCGGCGTGATGGGCGGCTATACCTGGCAGGAGGGCAATGCGCACTTCCGGCAGAGCGCGATCCATTCCGGGTTCGATCCGGGGTGGAACGTCCGGGACGCCTTCATCGGCGTCTCTCTCCAGTGGAACATCCAGGACGCCGTCTCCAACGTGTACGTGAAGAGGCAGCGCCTCGCCCTGAAAAGGCAGGCCGAAGAGAACCTGGCCAACACGCTGGAGCAGGTGAATGCGGACATCGAAAAGGCGCACCGGAGGGCCTCCCAGGCGGTCGAGCTGATTTCCGTCGCCCGGAAGGTCGTCGACTACCGCCGGGAGGATTACCGGATCCAGAAGGACCGGTACGAGGCCGGGCTGAGTCTCGAAGCGGACTGTCTCACGGCGAAGGCGGCCCTCATGAAGGCCGAGTCGGACCTCTTTGCCGCGCAGCTGAATTACCGGATCGTCGTGACGGACCTGCAACTTCTGTCGGGGAGGCTCTAGCGGTTCGAGGGGGGATGGATGTTCCATTTCGCCTGAAAATTAACAAGGGACTGAAACCGGTTCACTCCAACGCCCATCGGAAACGTTCTTCAAACGCAGGATCCGGCCTTGACAGTGTAAGCGGTGGCTACCGATCTTTGCCGGCAGGGCCTGTGCCTTTTTTCGGGGATGCGGCAATCCGTTGAAATTCCTGTTCCAGACCACTCAGTCCAGTCGCGCTGATGTTCGTATCCAGCGGGTAGGTTTCTTTGCCTGGATAGACAACCCACAGATGGGCCAGTCCCAGTTCCCGGAAAGCCGAGTGCATGGAGGCGCTGACAGCCGGTGCTTCCGCATATTTGAATTCCACTCCCCAGGGTTTTCCCCGGGCATGAAAGAGAAGATCCAACTCTCCCCCGGTGTGTACGGCCCAAAAGAAAACCTCCTCATCGTGGAGCCCTAAATGTCGGATCACCTGCTCCAGGGCAAACCCCTCCCAGGAAGCACCCAGGCGGGGATGATAGAGGAGATCGCTTTCATCCCGGACGGTGAGCAAGGTGTGGAGGAGGCCGGAGTCGCGGAAATAGATTTTCGGCCTTTTCACGAGCCGTTTCGTTGTGTTGTAGAACCAGGGCTGGAGCTGCCGGATCAGGAAGGTGCCCGTGAGAATGTCCAGATAATGGCGGACCGCCGTGTCGGAAACGCCCAGGCTGCGCCCGAGTTCCGATACGTTCAGGACCTGACCGTGATAGTGGGACAGCATCGTCCAGAAACGGCGGAGTTGGAGAGCGGGGACCCGGATTCCCAGATTGGGAACGTCTCTCTCCAGGAAGGTCCTGACAAAGTCTTCTCTCCATGACAGGGAAGCATCCTCGCTTTCCGCCAGGAAAGAGCGGGGAAATCCGCCCCGGACCCACAACCGGCGGTACTCTTCAGGTTTAACGTCCCGGATGGCAAACCCGCCCAACTCGACGAAGGAGATGCGTCCGGCCAGGGTCTCGGAGCCTTGAGCAATCAAGTCCCTGGAAGCGCTGCCGAGTATGAGGAACCTTCTGGAGACGTCGCGGTCGACCAGCACCCGGAGAGCAGGGAAAAGATCGGGGCGGCGTTGAATTTCGTCGATGATGACCAGCCCCTCAAGGGGTTCCAGGGTCAACATGGGATTGGACAGACGCTCGACGACCCTCGGGTCCTCACAGTCGAAATGATGAAACGCCTTCTCCCCGAGGCGATGGGCATACTGCAGGGCAAGGGTGGTCTTGCCGCATTGACGGGGACCGAGAAGGGCGACGACGGGGACGCCGCGCAGTTTTTCCTCGATTGTCTGTAACTCTTTTACTCTTATGATTTCCATTGGATGCAATAGAACCATGAAATTTCTATTTCTGCAAG